>CAMVAI010000150.1 GCA_947165435.1 uncultured Prevotella sp. | reverse complement strand
CGAAGTCTCGAAAGGCGGCGAGTAAATTGGGCAAGGGAATTTGCGCTGATTGTTTTGTCGGCAGACCCGACCTGCAGCTGAAATTTCGATACCTTTTCGGCGGCGCGGCGGAATTGCCGTGGCAAATTCGTCGCCGACTCGACGAACGAAAGGACAATCGGAAACGCCGCGTCAAGAAACGCCAAAATCGCCAATACTAATCGGCAAAACGCAGGAGGTATAAAAACGTGGAATTGTTTGACAAAGACAAAGCGGCAGAGCTTGAACAACGTCGCGCTGAAGCGTGGAAGGCGGCCGATGATTTTTATTGGGCACATGTCGACGACAAGTTGACAATGTCCGAAGCCGACGCGAAAGCTTACAAGCATATGCTGGTAGACGTGAAAAAAATTGACGACCAAATTTACGCCGAGAAGCAAAAGCCGACAACCGCGCCAATCCGTGACGCAATCGGCTACGAATACGGCGACGGCAGCGCGAACACGGGAGGATTCAAAATGGCAGGAATCACGGGAACCAAAGACTACAAGAAAAATTTTTTCAACGCGATGCGCGCTCGTTTCGTCGACTCCGTAAAAAATTCATACCTGCAAACGGGCGAACCGAGTCAAGGCGGTTATCTGTGTCCAGATGAGATGGACAGCGCAATCGTCGCAAAACTTCAAGACGAAAATATCATGCGCAAAATCGGCAAGGTAATCACGACCGCGAACACGCACAAAATCCCAATTGTGGCGTCTCAACCGACCGCGTCATGGATTCGGGAAGGCGCGCCGATACAGTTCAGCGACGAAACATTTTCGCAGTTGTCGCTTGACGCCTATAAATTGGCGGTCGGCGTGAAAGTCTCGAACGAATTGCTTGCTGATAGTTTTTACCGACTCGACGAATTTTTAATCAGCGAGTTTTCAAAATCGATAGCAGCGGCGGAAGAGGAGGCCTTCATAGGCGGTCAAGGCGCGGCGGCGGGAACCCCGAAAGGATTCTTGACTTCGCTCGCCGAGGACGCGGCGTCGACGACAATCACAACCAGAAACACAAGCATTTCAGCCGATGACGTGATTAATCTTGTCTATAAGTTGTCGCGCCCGTATCGTCGCAACGCATGTTTCTTGATGGCGGACTCGACGTTAGGACTTATCCGAAAAATCAAAGACGCCGACCAACGCTTTATTTGGGAAGCGTCCTTGCAGAATTCGGAACCGCCTTCGATTTCGGGCTACCCCGTGCACACGTCGACGGCAATGCCGACCGACACGATAGCTTTTGGTGACTTTTCGACATACGTGATAGGAGACCGAGGCGGTCGCACGATGAAATCACTTCACGAACTTTTTGCGGTCGAAGACCTTGCGGCGTTTATCATGTTGCAACGCGTCGACGGGATTTTGACGGACTCGAACGCAATCCGCTTGCTGAAACTCAAATCATAACGTCGACAGTCTTAAAACGTGCACAGCGAGACCGCCGACAACGAAAAACGCGCCGCCGAGAAAATCAG
Source organism: uncultured Prevotella sp. (assembly GCA_947165435.1). Taxonomy (GTDB): domain Bacteria; phylum Bacteroidota; class Bacteroidia; order Bacteroidales; family Bacteroidaceae; genus Prevotella. The sequence continues at coordinate 1,039 of CAMVAI010000150.1, read as the reverse complement.
CGACGCGAAGAAATTTCCAATAAAAAACGCGAAAGCGGCTTGTCGTTACCTTCGCTGTGGCGTATAATGCAGGTGTCTAAAGTCTACATAATGCCGCAGGAGGCTTGACCGCCGCCGTGTGTCGATACCGCGTATGCAATACCGACATTTGTATTCTAGCACGCGGAGCGATTATCGACAAGTGGCGACGAAAAAATATCAGCGGCAGGAGGGAGGAAAGTTTGTGGACACACGTTTGTTTCTGAAAATCGAAGAAGCCGAAACTTGCCGCGACGACGCGTTAGCTTATCGGGAAGCGATTATCCGCTTGACCGACAACGAACCTGCGGTCTGCGTCCTGCTCAACGAGTACCGCGAGGCGACGATTGACGCTGTCGACATGTGGCGCGAGATTGAACAAATGCCCGAATTCAAGTCACGGTACACAAGCCGCGATGCCGCACGCGCTGATTTTTTGCGCGAGATGTGGAAGGAAAAATAGGAGGAATGAATCATGACTGAAATTATCGTTACACAAATGGACAATGACGCAAGCGCGTTGCTTGTCTACAAAGGCGACGCGGACAATGCGGACATATTCCGTTTCAGCAGTGAAGACGCCGCTGTCGAAGCGTGCGAGATGTGCGAGACCCTTGCGGAATATGAAGTTGATGTGCTTGACGGCAAAATCGGCAACTGCCCCGCCGTTGTGCTGATTGACACGTATTCGGAACATGACGCCTACATTTTCACCTTCCGCAAAGACTACGACTTGTCGACGGCTTTTGAACTTGCCGACCGTTATTGCGAACTCAAAGATGAAAACGACGACGCCGATGAGACCGACTCCGACGAATAATCGGAAATAATCACAAGGCGAAGGATTGACCGCCGTCGCCACTGCCGACACACTTCACGGCGGCGGTCACCTGCCTTTACTCGAAGGAGGATAGACAATGTACACTCAAAGACAAGCCGCAAAACTTAGCGGTGTCGCACAAGCAAAACTTAGCCGACTCAAAGCGAAAGGCGTAATCGTGCCCGACCTTGACGGCGACAA
>CAMVAI010000149.1 GCA_947165435.1 uncultured Prevotella sp. | reverse complement strand
GTAAGCCTCCGACAAAGTACCCTTGAAGCCCCGCAAAAGCGGGGTTAACTTTGCATCCTAACCTTTACAGTCGTAACAGTTATGATGACACGCGAAGAGATCAAGGAGATCGTGGACTATAGCCAGGAGCATGGAGTCACGGTCAAGCGTCGGCTCCAGGAGTTGAACATCCCGGAGTCGAACTTCTACTATGCCAAGCGGATGTACGCCCGTGAAGACATGGTCCCGGGCGTGGAGGGCTGCTTCCTCCAGATAACCGGCAATCCGTCACCGGCGGCGGCGATGCCCGGCAACATGTACCGGAAAGGAAAGGGGAAGGACGCTCCGCCGGAGAGCCCCATGACCGTGGAACTCAGGATAGGACCGGATACGGCCATGCGTGTCCAGGGAGCCTTGACTCCCGAGCACCTCCAGGCCATCATGTACGGAGTGACGAGCCGTGTTTAGCCTGGACGACGGCATGCGGTACTGGCTGTTCACGGAGCCTACCGACATGCGAAAGAGCTTCCACATGCTCTCGGGAATCGTGAACGACCGGATGTCCTTCGACTTGAGGAACGGGGACGTGTTCATCTTCATCAACAAGAACCGTAACCGGATCAAGCTGCTCCGGAAGGAGCCGGGCGGCCTGGTCATCTATGCGATGATGCTGGACTATGGCCGTTTCCACCTGCCCGCCTTTGAGGAAGGGATGGCCAGCCACGCCCTGGTCTGGCGGGACCTGGACCGGATGATCCGGCGCATCGTCGACGATCCGAACTATCGTCTGCGGTGTCTCCGTAGCGGCATCCGGAAGTACTGAAAACGAGGGAGAATAATCGAAGAAAAACGGCCTTATACTTGCATATATGGCCGTTTTTTCGTATCTTGTAATTGGAAATCAAAGGGTTAGGATGACGTCCGAAGAGCGCATAAGGCAACTGGAATCGGAGAATGCCGCCTTGAAAGACAAGGTGTCAGACTTGGACCGTAAGATTGCCGCCAAAGACAACCGCATCGCCTACCTGGAGAAGCAGCTGTACGGCCAGCGTACCGAGAAACACCTTCCCGTCAATCCCGACGCCCTCCAGTTGAGCCTTTTCCACAACGCGATAGATCCCGAGGAGCAGGGACGCCTGGATGCCGAGGCGGCGAAGGACGAGGCGGCCCGTGAGAAGCTCATCCACATCAAAGAGCATGACCGTCAGGTCCGCAAAGTGATGGACACATCCCGTCTCCCGGTCAGGGAGGAACACCTCTATCCCGAGATGGAGAACCCGGAGGACTACCGCGAGATCGGGGAGCCCGAGGTGACCGAAAGCCTCGTCCTCATCCCCCAGCAGATGTACATCCGCCGCATCGTCCGCCACAAGATGGTGCTCCGCTCCTCCGCGGAGCTGGCGGACGCAGAGCGCAAGGTCTTCGTCATCGCTCCGCTTCCGCCGGCGCCGCTGCACAAGTGCATGGCGTCGGAATCGCTCCTCGCGGACATCATCCTCCAGAAGTTCCTCTACCACATGCCCTTCTACCGGGTCATACAGCGGTACAGGGAGATGGGGGTGACGATCAGCGACTCCACGATGGGAGACTGGTATGCGGCGGTGTGCGAGAAACTAAAGATCCTCTACGACAGGCTGAAGGCCGAGGTCCTGTCCTGTGACTACGTCCAGGTGGACGAGAGCACCATCCCCGTGATCGACAACGAAAAGCGCAAGACCCGGAAGGGATACATGTGGTGCGTCCGCGACGTGCTGGGCGGGAGCGTGTTCTTCCACTACGACCTCGGCTCCAGGAGCACCCGAACGGCCATGACGCTGCTGAAAGACTTCAAGGGCGCCATCCAGAGCGACGGATACGAGGTCTACGAGAAGTTCGACGGGCTGGAAGACAAGACGATGCTGGGCTGCTGGGCGCACGCCAGGCGCAAGTTCGTCGAAGCCATGGGCGAGAACGGGAGGCTGGCATCCGAAGCACTGGTCTACATCGGCGACCTCTATCACGTAGAGACACTGGCGAAAGAGGCCGGGATGTCACCGGAAGGGCGCATGACCTTGCGGAAGGAGAAAGCCTATCCTCAGATCCGCAAGTTCGAGGAATGGATCGAGGCCAAATACCCGTACACGGCGGATGGCTCTCTCTTAAGGAAGGCCATGGAGTACACCTACAAGCGCCTCCCCAAGTTGGCAATGTACGTCAACGACGGGAAATGGCTCATCGACAACAACCTCGTTGAGAATGCCATCAGACCCTTGGCGCTGGGGCGCAAGAACTATCTCTTCTGCGGGAACGACGCGTCCGCCATCAGGGCCTCCATGATGTACTCGTTCATCGCCACCTGCAAGGCCAACGATATCGATCCCCGCTCCTGGTTCGAAGACGTCATCAGGCGGATCCCGGAATACGAGTATGGCGAAATGAATGTCTCCACGCTTCTTCCTAAGCACTGGTCCCCGACTTCAACGACTCCAAATAAAGTCGGCTGACTTCAATGCACGTTAATGAAAGTGCAGCGGCTTCAACTAAAGTTGTTGGAGCCGCTGCGATAATATCAAGGGCACTTTATCGGGTGCTTAC
>CAMVAI010000148.1 GCA_947165435.1 uncultured Prevotella sp. | reverse complement strand
CTATCATCAAAGAAGAAATTGTTCCTGTAGTTCATAAAGAAATTCAACAAGTTATAAATAAATCAGTTCAGCCTGTAATTACAAAAAATATTCAACCTGTAATTAATAAGCAAATTCAGCCTGTAGTCCATAAAGAAATACAACCTGTTATCACTAAACAAGTTCAACCTGTAATCACTACTGAAATTCAACAAATTATTAATAAACAAATTCAGCCTGTTATTCATAAAGAAATTCAACCAGTTATTCACCAAGATATACAACCTGTAATCACTACTGAAATTCAGCCTATTATTCAAAAAGAAATCACACCTGTTGTTCACAAAACTATTCAAAAAATTATTCATCAAGAAGTACAACCTGTTATAATTAAAAGAGTACAACAAATTATTCATCAAGAAATTACTCCAGTTGTGCATAAAGAAATACAACCTATCATTCAACAGGAAATTACCCCTGTAATCACAAAAGAAATTCAGCCAATAATCCAAAAAGAAATTGTCCCCGTTATTCATAAAGAAATACAACCAGTTATTAATCAAAAAATACAACCTGTTATTACAAAGGAAATACAACCAATTGTTAATCAAAAAATACAACCAATTATTCATAAAGAAATTCAACCTATTATTCATGAAAATGTTCAACAAGTTATAACTAAAGAAATACAACCAATTATTAATCAAAAAATTCAGCCAATTATTCATAAAGAAATTCAACCTATTATTCATGAAAATGTTCAACAAGTTATAACTAAAGAAATTCAACCTATTATTAATCAAAAAATACAGCCAGTTATTCACAAAGAAATCCAAACTGTTATTCATAAGGATGTTCAACCAGTAGTTACTACTAATGTACAACAAGTCATTAATAAAAAAATACAGCCAGTTATTCATAAAGAAATCCAAACTGTTATTCATAAAGATGTACAACCAGTTATTACTACTAATGTACAACCAATAATTAATCAAAAAATACAGCCTGTTATTCATAAGGAAATCCAAACTGTTATTCATAAAGATATTCAGCCAATTGTTACGACTCAAATACAACCAATTATTAATAAAAAAATACAACCAGTTATTCACAAAGAAATTCAAACTATTATTCATCAAGATGTTCAACCTGTTATTACTACTAATGTACAGAAAATTATTAATAGACAAATTCAACCAGTATTCCAAAACAGAATTAAAAATGTTGTTACAAAAGAAGTTGATAAAGTTGATACTAAAAAAGTTGAGGATAAATTCGAGAAAAAAGTTCTTCCAACTATATATAAAAAAGAAACTCTTGCTACACAAGAAATTCAAGGACAAGTTCATAAAGAAATTGTTAGAGAATCTGTAGTTAAAAAAACTGAAACTGAACAAGTTAAAGTTAAACCAGAAATTGTTAGAAGTTCTATACTTAAAGCTACAATTAGACAAGGTTCAGGAGTTGCTCATGGTTCATTTACTTCCACAACTGTTAAAGAAGCAATTGATTTAGGAACAACTAAATTTGGAGTAATAGATACTGGTGTTAGCTATGGACAAGGAATTTCTACAACTACTGTTAAGAAAGCCATTGATTTAGGAACAAATGTTCTTCCTCCAGTAACTGGTTCTGTAGATTTAGGAACTATTAATTTAGGTACTGAAGGAACTGGAGCTTCAGGATTTGGTACAACAAAAGTTACTACAACTACAACTACAACAAAAACTACAGGTTCACCATTTGGTGTAGATTTAGGTGGAGCTGGAGGAGCAGGTGGAGCCTCTTTTGGAGTTGAGGGTCCAGGATTTGGTTCTCCATCTGTTGGATATGGCACTTCTAGTATGACTGCTGGTGGAGCTGGTGCTGCTGGATTTGCAATGACTTCAACCACTAGTACTACTGGAGCAGGTTTTGGAGTAGATGGACCTGGATTAAATGCTGGCCAACAATCTGTTGGATATGGAACTACTTCAATTTCAGGAGCTGGAGCAGGTGCCGGTTCTGTTGGAATGACTACAAGCACTACAGGAGCTGGTTTTGGAGTTGAAGGACCTGGATTGAGTGCTGGTCAATCAGCTGTTGGCTATGGAACAACTTCTATGGCTGGTGCTGCTGGTTCTGAATCTATTGCTATGGGAGGTGCTCAAACTACAACTACTACAACTACAACAACAACTAATTATGGTACAAACGGATTAGTTTCAACTATTAAACCTGATTTCCTTCCAGGAGCTTTTGCAAGTACTACTCAAAGCACTACAAATGATTTATTAAATCAACCTCTTCCTGCATAAAAAACAAATATGTTTCCTATTTATTAAGTGGTAAATAAAATAAAAACATTTTAACTCTTATTTAATTTTACAAATTATTTACAATTATTTTATTTTTTTTATAATAATTTAAAGTATTTGTAATTTTTTATATATCTAAAAAAGCTTAAAATAGAATTATTTAAAATAAAAATATTTTCTTTGCTTTTTTAGAAGACTTTAAAATAATAACTTTAATACTAAAATTTATTTTATATAAGATGATATTGAAAATATTAATTTTTTTAATATATTTTTAATTAATTATATAATT
>CAMVAI010000147.1 GCA_947165435.1 uncultured Prevotella sp. | reverse complement strand
GTAAGCATTCGACAGAATGCCCGTTGTGACAGTTGTAGTTTGTTCGTACCTTTGCCGGCGCAATAGTGCAACAACTACAACTGTTATCGATTATGACCAAAGAAGATTTTATGACCTTGCAACAGGAGTTGCAGGAGAGCGGCAAGCCTCTGATGAGTTACCTGCAGGATGCGGGTATCAATTATTCGACCTATACCTATTGGCGTAGGAAACTGGCGCATGCTTCCAGGCCAGAGCCCGAGATGGCCCCGATTAGTTTGCGGCAGTCATCACCGGATCAGACGTTTACTGGTGCCGTTCCCTCCGGTGCCACCCTTCTGTTCCCCAACGGTCTGCGTGCTCACTTCGGCAGCGGCACTGAGGGTATGCTGATGGAATTGTTGAACAAGAGCCTCGCGAGCCATGTTCTGCCTGAATGACACGATGCGCTACTATCTGTGCCCGGGAAGGACGGATATGCGCAAGGGGATCAGTTCGCTGTGCGGTGTGGTGCATGAGAAGATGAAGAGTGACGTACGAAACGGCGATGTATTTATTTTCATCGGTTCCAGCCGCCGTCTGATGAAGCTGCTTCATGCCGAGGACGGCGGCATGGTGATGTATGTGAAGCGTCTGGAGGCGGGCCGCTTCAAACTGCCCAATTATGATGAGGACACGAAGAGCTACCCGATGGAGTGGCGCGACCTAGTGCTGATGGTAGAGGGCATACAGGAGTCTCCTGAAGGACGTCTGCGCCGTCTTCGGGCTGAGCGCAGGGAGTATGTGGTATAGGAAAGAAAGTCTTATACATATATTACTGAATATTAGTTATTTGTAGCACAAAATATTCTTTATTCTCGGATATTTTTCGTACCTTTGCACTATATTTAAAACGGTACGGACAATGAATGAAAACGAGATACTCAGACAGGCGATAGAGGTCCAGCAGACCACTATCGCCGCATTGTCCGAAGCCCACAAGAAAGAGCAGGAAGCCCACAAGAAGGATGTCGACAGGCTGACAGCCCGCATCAAGGAACTGACGGCCCAGGTCGCATGGCTGAACCGCCAGCTCTACGGGCGCAAGTCGGAGAAGCTGCCCGTCATCGACCCCAACTATCCAGACCTTTTTGCTGCCGAGTTTGGCGACCAGCTCAAACAGGCAGAGGAGAAGCGTGACGAGGCTGTCAGCCAGCTGCCCAAGGAAGAGAAGCCGACACCGAAGCAGAAGCGCCAGTTGCGCCGGATGCTGGAGGACCTGCCCGTGCTGGAGCAGGTACGCATCAAGCCCGAGGGCATCGACGAAGACCTCTACAAGAAGATCGGCGAAGAAGTGACCCGCCTGGTGGAGCACAAGCCCGGCCAGTTGTACATCAAGGAAATCATCCGCGAGAAGTGGGCGCTGAAGGACAATACGCAGCTGCCGCCCGCAGGCATGTCATCCGTCATGGTGGGCACCATGCCGCTGCTGCCCATCTACAAGGGCATCGCCGGCCCGACGCTACTCTCCGAGATCCTGCTGCAGAAGTACGTCTACCACATGCCCTACTATCGCCAGATACAGCAGTATCGTCATCTGGGGCTGAAGGGCCTGACGGAGAGCACCGTCGACGGCTGGTTCAAGAAGACCGTCGAACTGCTCAAGCCGCTGTACGACATACTGGTGGCCGAGGTGATGAAGGCAAACTACTGTCAGGCCGACGAGACTACCACCCCCGTGATAGACCGCGAGAAGAAGAAGGCGGCCAAGGAATACCTCTGGATGGTCAGGGCAGTGATGGAGCGGCTGGTCATCTTCCATTACGACCAGGGCTCCAGGGCGGGAGCCGTGATAGAGCAACTGGCAAGCAAGTACCACTTCAAGGGATATCTGCAATGCGACGGTTTTGCGGGCTATGAGACGGCCTTCAAGACCAGCCCCGACGTGACCCTGGTGAACTGCATGGTGCATATCCGCCGCCACTTCGAGAAAGCACTCGAGGAGAACAAGGCAGCGGCAGAGCATGCCTTGACGCAGATACAGCACCTGTACAAGATAGAGCACATGTGCGACGATGCCAGCCTCTCCTTTGACGAGCGCAAGGAGAAACGGCAGCAACTGGCCAGGCCCATCATGGAGGCCATGAAACAGTGGATGGAGACCGAAGGCGTGAAGTACAGCGAGTCGTCGGAAATCGGAAAGGCCGTCACCTATGCCTACACCCGGTGGGACAACATGATGCACTATCTGGAGGACGGACGTCTGCTGCTGGACAACAATCTTGCCGAGAACGAGATCCGCCCCATCACGCTGGGCCGCAAGAACTACCTCTTCTGCGGCAATCACGAGGCCGCTGGCAACATGGCTGTCATCTGCTCGCTGCTGGCAACCTGCAAAGCGCACGGTGTCAATCCCCGCCTGTATCTCAACAGCGTCATCGCCGACATGCCCTATCAGGGGAACGCCACACACGAGGAACTCCTCGAGATGCTGCCCCACAGATGGAAACTACAACACCCGGAGGCTATTGATAATAAAGAACAGCAATAGCACTACAGCTACGGCAAACAATAATAGCAGCTACAGTCAGAATGTGATTGTAGCTGCTATTGCTATAGTATATAGGAGTTTGCACCTGTACACAGTCGAATGCTTAC
>CAMVAI010000146.1 GCA_947165435.1 uncultured Prevotella sp. | reverse complement strand
AAAATAATATAATAATTAATGATAATAATTTATTTGAATTAGGTGACTTTAATTGTTTAATAACAGATTATGATAAATCAATAGAATATAGTTCATTTAAATATAATTCTTCTTCATTTATTACTGGAATACCAGAAAATGAAATATTATTGGATCCAGTTTTGACTGATTCTCTTATCAATAATAGAAAATTATGTAATTATACAAAAAATAATTGTGTTACAGAAAAATTTAATTCATCATCAATAGATACTTCAGAATGTGGAAATAGTGGAAAATTTACTATAAAAGGAAAATTAATTACAAATATAGAAAATTCATTAAACTTTGAACTTTCTATTACTTATCCATTTAATTCAATAGCTAATTGTCTAATTGAAAAAGGCTCTGAAGGAGAAGAATCAAATATTGAATGTACAATTAGTGAAAATATTAATAATGAACAAATTATAATTCCTCAAAATTCAATATTTGATAATGATAGAGAGTTAATTATAAGTAAAATTGAAACAAATGGCAAAGTTACTTGTTCAAATGGAAAAGTAGTTTCTTCAAAAAATAAAATAGCTAATGGAAAAGTATTATTTAGACAAGTTAATAATTTTAAAAGTAGTTCAAATAAAGCAACATTTTTCTTTGCCGGTATATGTTTTGGAAATTTAAATAAGGGAGATACTGTTAATATGCAAGTATTTGTCACAGAAAATAATAATAAAATCAAAAGAGAAGCAACTTGTACTTTAAGAGAAGATGTAAACTCTAATGATGGAGTACAAGGCGATTTTGATTGTGAAGTAAATATTGAAAATACTGCAAGTGATCTTGAAATAATTTCATCAGAGCAAATTTTAGGATTAGGAGACTGGGATGATGATTATCAAAAAAGTCCAAAATTAACAGATGATATAATAAGTAGTACAAGGAATAAAGTTGGAATAGCTAAACTTTTAGATTTTTCTGATGAAAATAATAAAAATATTTTACCACCTAAATTAAGTATAAATTCTATGTATACTAATAGTTGTTCTAAAAAAGGAACAATTACAATAGAAGGAACTTTTGATAATGAAATAATAGAAGAATTTGAATTTGAAATACCTTTATCCTATCCTTTATCTACATTAAAATGTGTAGCTCCAATAACTTCTCAAAATAGAAGAATTTTAATTAATTGTAAAATAAAGAAAGAATTTGAAGGAAATGAAATAATTATAGAAAGAAGAATGATTAAAAAGAAATATAAAGAAATGATTTTAATTCCAAATTATGAATTAAACTTAAATTCAAAATTAACTTGTGGAGAATATAATAAAATAAAATTAGAAAATTATAAGCAAAAATTAAATTCCCCTTATACATTTTTACAAATGAGCAGCTTTGTTCCAGCAAGAAAACTTACAATGAAATTATTTACAATATCTACTAAGAAGCATTATAGAAGTGAGAAAATATTCATATCTCTTACCATCAAAATACAGATTTCAAGATTAAGAAGATTAGATATAGATGAAAAAGAAACAGAGGCTGCTTGTATTTCTGATAAAGATTATGATGAAAATTCTATTATTGAAATGAATTGTGAATCAACTGATGAAGATTCAAGTTATGAGAAAGCAGAAGGGGTTACTTTTGATTCTCAGAATATGACTGGAATTCCAGAATTTTATGATCCTGCTGTTACTGATCAAAATATTCAAAATGGATTAGATGTAGATTTTAGTACAATTTTAAATGAAAAAATTCCACAATTTAATGGAGAAATTTCAGATGAAGAAAATTGTGAAAATGGTCAATTTTCAATAAAAGGAACAGCAGATGAAAATATCAATAAAACTGATAATGTTAATATAAATTTCACTTCTCCTGATTCTTCAGGTTTATGCAATATAGAAGGTGGAGATAAAGGCAAAAGTTTTGAAATAATATGTCAAAATAAAGATTATTTTGATGAATCTATAATAATAATTGAAAAACAATTAATTAGAAAAGATAAAAATATTTTATTTTTAATGAATAATTTAACTTCTCCAAGTGCTTTCTCTTGTATAATTTCAGATAATACATTATTGAACTTATTACCTGATAATAGAGGTAATGATACAAACCCTGGGACAAGTGATCCTACTGATGTAATTAGAAATTCAGGAAAATATAATCATATTTTTTCAAAAAATAATGGTTCAGGTTTGTCAGGCGGTGCAATTGCTGCAATTATTATTGTTTGTGTTGTTGCATTTATTTCAGTTATTATTATTATTTCATTAATAAAAAAAGGAATTTTAGGTTCTAAGAATAAATATGGAAATACAGAACTTGGAAATGAATCAAGTTCGAATGCAAATGTATATGATTATAATGTTTAAATTACCTTAAATTTATTATTAATTTTATTGTTGTAAATATATATAACTTGATAATTTGAAGATATTTATTAAAAAATAAACATTATTTCTAATTATTATGATTTTGCTCAATATATCATTAATTTGGAAAAAATAATTATTATATAAACTATAAAAAATTTAATTTTTTTTATTTTTTAAGATATAGTATAATTCTAATAAAAAAAATGGGGATGGGGGATTGGGGATTGGGGATTGGGGATTGGGGATTGGGGATTGGGGA
>CAMVAI010000145.1 GCA_947165435.1 uncultured Prevotella sp. | reverse complement strand
TTGTAACCGGCATCGAGAAATGCAGCAAAAATGGTAACGGCAGTGCAACAAAATCGGCAACAATAGTACAGCAAAATCGGTAACAAGAGTGCAGCAAAAACGGTAACAGGAATACAGCGTTTTTGACTTATTAATCCGACCTTTGAGTCATAACTTTTAGCAAAGGTGTTATGACAGAGAAGGATCACAAAGCACTCAGTCGACTGATTATGTACGACAAGATCAAACGGCTCTACGAGGTGGAGCATCGTTCAATCCGATGGATTGCAAAGCAGCTGGGCATAAACTTCAGGACGGTCAGGAAGTATCTGAAGATGGACCAGCGAGAGTTCGAGAGCTACTCGGACAAGGTTATCAGCAGGGCGCATATCCTCGAGCCCTACAAGGACTTCATCATTGGCAAGTTGTCGCTATATCCGGACACACCGGCGGCGCAGATGCACGACTGGCTGAAAGAATGTCACGCCGATCTTCCGAAAGTGGCGCCGAAGACGGTCTACAACTATGTGATGAAGATCCGGCAGGAGTACAACCTGCCAAAGGTATGTGAGAATGAGCGCCAGTATGCGGCACTTCCCGAGACCGCTCCTGGGGAATACGCTCAAGTGGACTTCGGCCAGACAAAACTTCGCCGGAGCGACGGGAATCGCATCAGAGTGTACTTCATCGCCATCCTGTTGTGTTACAGCCGATACAAGTTCATCTGGTTCCAGGACAAGCCGTTCACGAGTGAAACGGCCGTCACCGGTCACGAGAAGGCGTTTGCCTTCTTCCGGGGCGTTCCGAAGAACCTCGTTTACGATCAGGATGCCGTGTTCCTGTATGATGAGAACGTTGGTGACTACCGCATGACACAAGTCTTTGAGAACTATGTCAAGAGCCGTCCGTTCAGAGTTATCTTCTGCCGTCCGGCAGATCCGGAGAGCAAAGGGAAGGTGGAGAACGTAGTGAAGTATGTGAAGCAGAACTTCCTGCTCAACCGTCAGTTCTCGTCGGTGGATAACCTGAATGCCGAGGCGCTGGCCTGGCTGGAACGTACGGGCAATGCGATGATCCACAATACGACCTGCAAGGTTCCTTATGATATGTGGTGCCGCGAATGCAAGGATCTGCTTCCCTACATCCCGGTTACCGCCCCGGAGGCTAAAAGTGGCCATAAAGTGCTCAAGACAAACAGTGTCAAATATCGGGGCAACACGTACTCTCTTCCTCTTGGCACTTATCGAGGGGAGGATACGCGGGTATATCTCTCCGAGGAGAAAGGAGACCTTGTCATCCGGAACATTGATGATGCAGTCATTGCCAGACACCTCATCCCGGCGGGGCGCGGGCAGATGGTCATCAACAAGAACCACGCACGGGATACGTCCGTAAGTGTATCCGAGAAATGCGAATACGTGAAGGGCCTGTTCACGGACCAGGAGTCCGTCTGCATCTTCCTCGCCCGCGTCAGGGAACGATATCCCAGATATATGCGCGACCAGCTTGCCACGCTCATCAACTGCGTCACAAAGTATGGGCAGAAACGCGCAGATGAAGTACTGGCCGAATGCGTCCGAAACAAGCTCTTCAGTGCGACGGACTTCAAGGAGATCATCACCTCCGGCCCGGCTCCTTGCGCGGAAGACATCACAGTCATTAAGCCGCTGGGGGACGCGACGGCCAAGCTGATGGTCAACGTCGAGCCGAACAGGTCGAGCATCGACGTATACGACGATCTTTTCAAGGCGAGTTGACATGGAAGCCAATGTGAATAAAGTCACTGCCATACGCAGCTATGCAAAAAGGCTTAAGTTGTCCTGGTTGTCTGTCAATGCCACTGAGCTTCTTGTCAAGGCCGGGAAGGAGTCTCCCAGTTACGATGACTTCCTGGAGTACTTCCTTGCACAGGAAGTTGCCGGACGGGAGGAGCGACAACGTCAAAAGCGCTTGAAAGAAGCCAGACTCCCGATGTCCCATGACCTTGGCCTATACGATTACAGCATGTCCAACGGCTTGAATGCAACACAACTCAATCAGCTTCGGGAACTGCATTGGGTGGAAGAAGGCTTCAATCTGATGCTGGCCGGTCCAAGCGGTGTCGGGAAGACATATATTGCTGCCGGGCTGTGTTCAGATGCCATCAACAGAGGCTACAAGGCCTACTTCAGATCGATGGAAGAACTACTCACTACGCTAAAGATGAAAGACATAACACCTGCTGCTAAAAGGGAATACAAAAATCTTAGCGAGGGAGACATTATCGTCATCGATGATCTGATGAACATTACCGTGGACCGTGAAGAAGGGAATCTTCTCTTTGCCTTCGTAAACACCATCTACGAGTCGATGTCGTTCATCATCACAACCAACAGATCTCCTGCTGAATGGGCTAAATCTCTCAACGATGAAGTGCTGGCCACAGCTCTTCTGGACCGTCTGCTCTATAAGTGTGAACTCATCCAACTGTCCGGCGGAAGCTATCGGATGAAGAATCGCCAAACAATCTTTGAAACGAATGGCAAATAAGATAATCGAAAGAAATCATTACCTTTGCTTGTGTTGTAGCGTTGTTACCGAAACTGCTGCATCATTGTTACCGAAAATGATGTACTCTTGTTACTGAAAACGCTGCACTTCAAATTACCGAAATCGCTGCACTCGTAGTTACCGTTAACA
>CAMVAI010000144.1 GCA_947165435.1 uncultured Prevotella sp. | reverse complement strand
CTGGAGGAAGACCTGGAAGACCAGGAAGACCCGGAGATAATGATAGAACAGGAGGTAGACCAGGTTCAAGAGATAATGATAGAACTGGAGGAAGACCTGGAAGACCAGGAAGACCTGGAGATGATGATTCAACTGGAAGGAGACCAGGATCAAGAGATAATGATAGAACTGGAGGAAGACCAGGAAGACCCGGAGATGATGATTCAACTGGAAGAAGACCCGGAAGACCAGGAAGACCAGGTGATAATGATTCAACTGGAAGAAGACCAGGATCAAGAGATAATGATAGAACTGGAGGAAGACCTGGAAGACCAGGAAGACCAGGAGATGATGATTCAACTACAGGAAGAAAACCTGGAAGGCCAGGAAGACCCGGAGATGATGATTCTACTACAGGTAGACCAGGAAGACCAGGAAAACCAGGAAGACCAGGCTCAAGAGATTCTGATAGACCAGGAAAACCAGGAAGACCAGGATCAAGAGATTCTGATAGACCAGGAAAATATCCTAAAGGTAAAGGAAGAGATACTTTTACTTCTGAAACAAATAAATATGAAATTCTAAGAAATCAACCAAATGATAAAAAAACTAAAGAAACTACAACAAAAACTACAAAAAGAGTTGAAAATGAACCTAATCAAAGATCAAGAGAAGTAGGACAAATAACTACTAAAACTAGAGTAGAAATTCGTGGAGAAGATACAGAACCTACTGAAGGAGGAACTAGACAAAGAAGAAGATTAAAGATTGTTGAAGAAAAAGTAACAAAACCTACAGTTACATCAACAGAAAGAAGAAAAATAAAAGTAGAATCTGAAAAACCAGAGCAACCAGTACCAACAACCACTGAAAGAAGGAAAATTCAAATTGTGGCTGAAAAACCAGAACAACCAGTATCTAAAATGACAGAAAGAAGAAAAATACAAGTTGTGGCTGAAAAACCAGATCAACCAGTAGCTAGAGAACCTAGATCATATACAAAAAATCAAGCTCTTAGAAATGTCACAAAATTCACTGAAACTGATATTGATATTACAACAATTAAAGAAAAAATGACTGATTATTGGGTTAATAAATGCCGTGCTACTGCAGCAGAAAGCTTACAATTTATTAATAAAAATAATTTTAATGCTACTAATAAATTAACAGAAGAATATGAATATAAAATAACTCAACTTGAAACTACCATTAGGGAAAAGGATGAAGAATTAAATAGAATGTTTAATGAACTTAAAACCCAAAAAGAAAGAAATGAGCATCTTGACAAGGATAATTATGAACTTAAAATTTTATCTGAAAAACAGCCATGGAATGAAATTGTTCAACATTGTCCCATAAATAATTTATTCGTTGAAAGTGAAAAAATTGATTGGAATGATATAGTTCAAGAAGAAGGAAGAGATGCCTTAGTTATAGCAGCTGCTGAAAAAGAGCCATTAGCAAAACAAAATATAAATCTCTTACAAATCAATGGAACTCCAATATATGAAAAATGGTTAGATGAAATACAACCAACAGATATTGAAAGATTAGATATAATGACAAAAGAAAAGGATGAATATGTTACTGAACAAGGAACAACTCTAAATATACAAGGATTTGAAAAAGAAGAACCTACTATTCAAAGAATCAATTATATATTTGTTCAAGGAGAAAAGAGACCTTGGGAAGATCTGGAAACAAATAGAGAAAATACAATAAATATTGAAAAGAAAGAAAAACCTGAGAATCAAGTTGAACAAAGAGATAGTATTGAAATAGTTTCAGCAGAAAAAGAACCATTATTAATACAACCAATCAATCAATTATATATAGCTAGTGTTGAAAAACCTGAAAATGAAGTTCAAAGAACTGAAGAATTTGATATATATAAAGCTCCTAAACCTGAGAATCAAGTTGAACAAAGAGATAGTATTGAAATAGTTTCAGCAGAAAAAGAACCATTATTAATACAACCAATCAATCAATTATATATAGCTAGTGTTGAAAAACCTGAAAATGAAGTTCAAAGAACTGAAGAATTTGATATATATAAAGCTCCTAAACCTGAGAATCAAGTTGAACAAAGAGATAGTATTGAAATAGTTTCAGCAGAAAAAGAACCATTATTAATACAACCAATCAATCAATTATATATAGCTAGTGTTGAAAAACCTGAAAATGAAGTTCAAAGAACTGAAGAATTTGATATATATAAAGCTCCTAAACCTGAGAATCAAGTTGAGCAAAGAGATAGTATTGAAATTGTAGGAGCTGAAAAGGAACCATTATTATTACAACCAATCAATCAATTATATATTGCTGGTGTTGAAAAACCTGAAAATGAAGTTCAAAGAACTGAAGAATTTGATATATATAAAGCTCCTAAACCTGAGAATCAAGTTGAGCAAAGAGATAGTATTGAAATTGTAGGAGCTGAAAAGGAACCATTATTATTACAACCAATCAATCAATTATATATTGCTGGTGTTGAAAAACCTGAAAATGAAGTTCAAAGAACTGAAGAATTTGATATATATAAAGCTCCTAAACCTGAGAATCAAGTTGAGCAAAGAGATAGTATTGAAATTGTAGGAGCTGAAAAGGAACCATTATTATTACAACCAATCAATCAATTATTCATAGCTGGTGTTGAAAAACCAGAAAATGAAGTACAAAGAACTGAAGAATTTGATATATTAAAACAAC
>CAMVAI010000143.1 GCA_947165435.1 uncultured Prevotella sp. | reverse complement strand
TGATGGCAGCGGTTTAATTGTACCACCCAAAACGGTTTCAAATGTACCACCTGTAGCGGAATGAAATGTACCGGGCATAACGGTTTCAAATGTACCACCCGCAGCGGAAACAAATGTACCAGGCATAGCAGTTTCGAATGTGCCACCCGTAACGGAAACAAATGTGCCACTTTCAGTGGCCACCTCAAGGTCGTTTTTCGGGAATCATGATTATCTTTGTGGCGTGAAACCACAACAACAATAATCATGGCAAACAAGAAAACGACAATGACAGATCTGAGAATCATCATCCGCGGGCTTGCAAGCAACACCAGCAAGCGCAAAATCAGTCGCGACTGCGGAATCAGCCGCACATCCATAAACATCTACGAGCAGAGGGCCGAGGAATCGGGATACACCTGGGAGGAGCTGCTGGCCATGGATGACACAGGCCTGCATGCCGTCCTGTGCCGTCCCGAGGGGCATCGCAAGCCTGATGCGGAAAAGCGCAGGATCCTTGAGCCGCTGATCCCGGAATATGCGAGCCGCCTCACCCGCCGCCACGTCACATTCGACGTGCTCTATGACGAGTATGCATCAGCCTATTCCTACACCTACAGCTATACCCAGTTCAAGGAGATCATCAAGGCCTACTGCAAGGCCCACAACTACTCGTACCACAACACCTACAGTCCGGGCGAAGAGATGCAGGTCGACTTTGCCGGCGACCCGCTGTGGGTGCATGAAGGCAAGGGGAGGATAGCCGTCAAGGCATATGTGCTTGTCTGTGTCCTTCCCTATTCCCAGATGGGCTTTGCCATCGCCATGCCATCCACGCGGACGGAGTTCTTCTTCAACGGGCTCTCCAAGGCCCTGATGTACTACGGCGGCGTCTCGCAGATAGTCAAGAGCGACAACATGGCACAATGGGTGAAGAAGTATGACCGGTACGAGCCCACCCTGACCGAGGCGGCCAACCAATGGGGGCTCTACTACGGGGCACAGATAGAGAACTGCAGGGCCGCCCATCCGAGAGACAAGGGGGCTGTCGAATCCCTTGTAAACCAGGTGTACAGGTATGTCTATGCGCGAATAGAAAACGGGCGGGGAGACGGCAGAAGGGAGGTGTTCGGCAGCTTTGACGCGCTAAATTCCAGAATCTTCGAGCTGATGGACCAGTACAACAACGAGACCATGAAGGGACGCGGCTACAGCCGCTGGGAGAAGTACATCGGGGAAGAAATGGACGAGATGCTGCCCATTCCCGCCGAGCCGTTTGCACTGAAGCACGAGAAACCGTTTACGGTCAATGGCACCTACCATGTAAGCATCGGCAGGGAGAGGCATTACTACAGTGTCCCCTACCAGTATGTGAACAGGAAGGCCAAGGCGGTATATGACTGCAATACGGTGGAGATATGGGTGGACATGGAGCGTGTCGCCACACACGAGCGCAAGTTCTGCGACGGATATACAACCGTACTTGACCACATGCCGGAAAGGCATCGCGAATACCAGCGCAGGTCCAGGCAGTACAATGCGGGCTACTTCATGGAGAAGGCGCGCCAGATAGGGCCCAGCGTGGAGGATGCCATGCAGGCCATCCTTGATTCCAAGCCATTCCTCCAGCAGTCCTACAAGGCATGCCAGGGGATACTTTCCCTCTACAGGCGCTATGGTGCCATACGGCTTGAGAAGGTCTGCAGCATGCTTGAGGACAAGAGGGCCGCCAACTATACAAGAATCCGCAGAATGCTTGAGAGCAACCGGGACCTGATGGCCGATGAGGAAATCCCCGCGACACAAGGCTACATGCCCGGGAATGACGACGTAAGGGGCCCGGAAGCCTATCAGTGAGAAAATGTGCCAGCTACAATATAAGTTTCAACAGACCACATTCAAATGAACAATCAGGAAACAATCAGCCAGCTCGAGTCACTGAGGCTCAGAGGCATGGCAAACTACCTGCGCAGCCTGACAGAAATGCGGCTGCAGGACCGGCCATCGCTTGAGGTGGCCATGGCGAGGATCGTCGAAAGCGAAATCGAGGACCGAAATCGCAGAAGGACAGAGATGTACCTCAAGACGAGCAAGCTCCGCTATGACAGCGTTATCGAGAACGTCGAGTGCTCGACAGAGCGAAACCTTACAAAGGAAGACCTGCAGTCACTTGCTGACTGCGGGTTTGTCCGAAGGGCAGAGAACCTGCTTATCACGGGCAAGACAGGATGCGGGAAGTCCTATCTCGCATGTGCCATAGGAAGGCAGGCCTGCATCCTCGGACTCAGAGTGGAATACTTCTCGATGAACAAGTTTATAGAACGCATCGCATTGTCAAAGGTGGAAGGCACCATGCTCAAGGTGGTGAACCATATCGAGAAGAATGACCTGGTCATCTTTGACGACTTCGGCCTTCAGCCGCTCGACAACAATTCAAGGCTTGCTCTGCTCCAGATCCTGGAGGACTGCTACGAGAGAAAATCCGTCATCGTGACTTCCCAGCTTCCTGTCGGCAAATGGTATGACTACATCAACGAACCGACAATTGCAGATGCCATAATGGACCGTTTGACTGCAAATGCACATCGTGTAGAGCTGAAAGGTGAGTCAATGAGGAAAAAGAAAAGAAAATAGTCACTATTTTTGCACCCGAAAAATGACCTTGTAAGGGTGGTACATTTGTTATCGCTACAAGTGGCACATTTGAAAGTGTTTTAGCTGGCACATTTCAAACTGTTACAAGTGGTACATTTAATGCGCTATAATCA
>CAMVAI010000142.1 GCA_947165435.1 uncultured Prevotella sp. | reverse complement strand
GTCAAGGTGACGACGAAACTCAACGACCAACAACTTGCCGCAATCCAACAGCTCGAAGGCATCCACGTCATCAACAGCGGGGCGGGCACGGGAAAATCGGCGACCCTCGTTGCACGTCTGCAGAGGCTCCACGAAATTTATCCGACGGCAACGGTGCTCATGCTTGCGTTCTCGAAAGCGGCAGTGCAGGAATTGCAACAACGGGTCGGAGCGATTCACGGCGTCACAATCAGCACGTTTCACAGTTTGGCGTATCACGTCCTCAAAAGCAGCGGCTGGAAATTCAGCGTGGAAACGAGCACGGAAAATCAAACGTCGGCAATCGAGAGCTTAATCGGGCGATCCAAAACGACGGTCGAAGAAGTCATCCATTCATTGCACGGAGTTTCCGGCGCATCCCGTTCGACATTGCGCGTCCGTAGGCAGTTTCTCTCAATGCTCAAGGAGATGCACACGGTGACGTTCGACACGATGATAATTTTCGCGACGGAAGCATTGCAGAAACATGCGGGACTGAGGAACTACTGGCAAAGCCGCTATGACTTCGTGCAAGTCGACGAGGGACAAGACCTAAATCCTGCCCAAGTCGAACTT
Organism: uncultured Prevotella sp.; assembly: GCA_947165435.1. Taxonomy (GTDB): domain Bacteria; phylum Bacteroidota; class Bacteroidia; order Bacteroidales; family Bacteroidaceae; genus Prevotella. Next base: position 2,266 of record CAMVAI010000142.1, on the reverse strand, counting down.
TTGCAGATTGTGACGGCGGAGACGAAGAATCTGTGCTTGTCAGGCGACCCTCGACAGCAGATTTACGGTTTTCGCGGTGCGTTCGGGGCAATGGAAAAGTTGAGCAAGCCGGCGCAGATTCACAGCTTGACGAAGAATTATCGTTGCAACCCGGCGATACTCAAACTGGCGAACAGCGTCATGGACGAATACGAGCCGTTAATTCCGGCGTCAAAAATCGTGTCGATACCGCCGCAGTTTTGGACAGCCCTCGACGCAACCGACGAAGCGAAATTGGTCGCAAACGAAATTGAGAGACTGCACGGGCAAGGACAGCGATATTCGGAAATGGCGGTGTTATACCGTTCGACGGCGGTCACGAGCGAAATCATCAGCACGTTGCTTGAGCGCAAAATCCCGTTCGTTACGAAATCGCCGCTACTCGTCAAGTACGCGCAAAAGCCGTGGCGTGAAATTATCGCGCTGTTCAAGTTCATGACGGAACCGACCTCGACGGACGCCCTGCGCGAGATTCTGCCGCTGTTCTTTCTGAAAAAAGAGCGAATCGGAGAAGTTGAATCGATGGTGGCGGAACAAAAGTGTTCGCTTCTGTCGAGTTTGCCGTTGCTTGCCCGCAAAGCCTTTCACCGCGACTGCATAGTCGAACTGGCGACGGCAATCGAAATCGCCGAGAAATTTGAACCGTCAGCGGCACTGCGCCACTTTGTCAAACACGGACTGGGCAATTACTTCGGGGAGGCAATGACGCTGTCGGTCGAAAGCGCAATAGGCGAACTGCAAAAGTTTCCGACGATTGCGGCGTTTCTTGAGCAAGTTCAAAGCGTGAAAGGCCGACTCGCGAAGATAAAGGAACTGGCGGCGAAGGCGAAAGATGCGGTTACGTTGTCCACGATTCACGCGGCGAAAGGGATGGAGTGGCAATCAGTCTTTCTGGTCGGATTGGTCGATGGCGTTCTCCCGTCAAACTGCAACGGCGCGGATATCGACGAGGAAAAACGCTTGCTGTACGTTGGCATTACAAGAGCGAAACAACGGTTGTACCTGAGCTACCCGCGCATGAGCGACAACACGGTCGAGTTCAACAAGCCCTGCCGATTTTTGGCGGGGCATTTTTAATTTCAGCGACAAGTCACGGAAGGAGGTGTCTTTATGGCTAAACGGACAAAAACGGCAACCAAGCAACTGCAAGAACACGTCAACACCTGCGCCAAAGAATACGAACACTGGAACGCGTTGAGGACGGACGGCGGAACGGATCCGAATTGGAGCGACGGAATTAATCTCAATCTTGTGCGGACACACATTGTCTGCGCGAAGAAAGAAATTCGTCGGACGTGCGACAAATTCAAGCTCGTTGTACCTTGCGATTTATTTCAGAGCGTTGCCGCCGGTGATGTCTGTCGACTTTTTTGTCACGGACGGGAAGAACTACAACCCGCAACGCATTGAGCGAATCAGAAAACTGCGCGGGAACGAAGATGAATCCCCCAAAACGGCTCCCGTGCAGTTGAAATTGTTTTAAAGCCGACATTGCGTCGGTTTTTTCGTTTCAGGAGAGTGATTTATTTGGACAAGACGACAATCATCAAGTCGGCAGTCAACACGTTGATGACGACCTTTCAAAGCGGAAACTTTCCCTCGCAGATTGCCACGACGTTTATCCGCAAACACGCGGACGATGATATCCCGTCTGACAAGTGGACGTTTGCAAATCGTCTGCTGATGACCGCACAAGGCACGAACGACGCACGCGGCTACAAGCAGTGGCAACAAGTCAATCGTCAAGTGAAACGCGGCAGTCTCGCAATCCACGTTTTCGCACCGTTGACGCGCAAGGTCACTGAAACGGACGAAACTACGGGCGAGGAAACGTCCCGAATCATTGTGACAGGATTTCGCCCGATTCCCGTTTTTCGCGTTGAGGACACCGAGGGCGAACCTCTCCCGACGTTCGATTACAAACCGAAAGTGTACCCGCCGTTCTTTGACGTTGCGAAAAAATTGGGCTTGAAAGTCGAGTACCGCCCCATGCGCTCCAACTATCTCGGCAAGTACGTATCGAACACGAAAAGTATCGAGCTGGATTCGCAAGACGCGGTTGTTTACTATCACGAACTTTCGCACGCGGTGCACGACACTTTTGTCGACTTGAAAACTTACGACAAGGCAAAAGCGGAAATCGTGGCGGAATTTTCAGCAGTGACGCTGTGCGAACTTTCGGGAATCAGTGGCTACCAAAGTCAAGGCTACGACTACATCAGACATT
>CAMVAI010000141.1 GCA_947165435.1 uncultured Prevotella sp. | reverse complement strand
AAAGTTAAAGTTACGCAATAATCGTGGGAATTTATCAGAAATGACTAATTTTGCATCATCTTTAAAAAATATAAGTAAACAGGCTTAATAAAAGCGTATCGTACAACGAGTACAAATGAGCAACGGGCAAGAACTGGTATTTCACGAGAAGTCTTTTCGGCAACTGACCACGGATGAGCTGTACGAACTCCTGAGAGTGCGTAGCGATGTGTTCGTGGTGGAACAGAACTGTGTCTATCAAGATTTGGACGGCCATGGCTCAGAATCCCGTTATGCCATTGACGGATGCCGAGGCCGTTCAGATTCTCGATGACTTCCGCCACGTGCAGCATCGTTTCCATCAGGTGGGTCATGCCTATTATGCCGACATGGTGTCGCGAAGTGTCGAGATGATGGTGCTCGACATGTATCATACCCATGCCCTTCAATACTCCGACGACCTGAAAGGTGTTGACCAAAGCGCGTGGATCATGCGGTGCTTCATCGACCTGTTGCAGCAAGGGCTCATCCGCCAGCATCGCACAGTAGAGTATTACGCCTCGCGCCTGAATATCACACCCAATTACCTCACGGAATGCTGCATCAAGACGAGCCGTCATAATGCCAGTTTCTTCATCGAGCACTTCACTGCCGAAGAAATTGCCCGCCTGCTGAAACGCGAAGACCTGTCGATTACGGATGTAGCCTATCAGCTGGATTTCAACACCACCAACTACTTCACCCGCTACGTGAAGCGCGTTCTTGGCATGACTCCCAGCCAGTATAAGGCAAAGTTTAGCGTAAAAAAATAGGGAAAATCACCCCATCAGTAATTTGTATACACCTTTCAGTAATTTGTTTAGCGATGGTTCGGTGAAATCGTCGTACCTTTGCAGCCGAGAACAAATAACAGTATTAATAACTTTAAAAAAATTGCGGTTATGAAGAGAACAATTATCATTACGGGTGGTACAACAGGTATCGGTAAGGCTACGGCTTATCAGTTTGCAAAGAACGGTTGGAATGTGGTCATCACAAGCAGAAGCGAGAAGAAGGGTAACGCCTTTGTCGAGGAAGCCAAGAACGAGGGGTTGGACATGACCTTCTTCCAGTTGGATGTGACGAACGAGGAGCAGGTGGCTCAGGTCATCGAGCAGACGGTGGCCAAGTTCGGCAAGCTGGACAGCATTGTCAACAACTCTGGCATCTCGCTGGGTGCCGCACCGCTGGCTGACACCGAGACGGACGAGTTCAAGCAGCAGCTGGACACCAACGTCCTGGGCGTTTATTACGGCATGAAGTATGCCATCCGCGCCATGCTGAAGACGGGCGGTGGCACGATTGTCAATCTGGCATCTATCGCAGGACTCAACGGACTGATTTACACCGCACAATATTGCGCAACTAAGCACGCCGTGGTGGGACTGACCAAGGCTGCTGCCATCGACTACGCCCAGCAAGGTATCCGCATCAACGCCGTTGCTCCCGGTGCCATCAAGACCGACATCCTGAAGCACGCTATCGAGGCTGGGGCTTATGATGAGAAGGGCATTGCTGCCATCCATCCGATGAATCGCATGGGCGAGGTGCAGGACATAGCCCTGGCTATCTATTATCTGGCTAGTCCCGACAACAAATTCCTGACAGGTACCATCCTCAACGTTGACGGCGGTTATAATTGTAGATAATATGGAACTGATTGACTATACCAACAAATGGTTGACTGGCGAAATTCAGGAGGATCTGGCAATGGTTGCAGGAGGCGTGGTATGCCTCCTGCTGGCCCTTGTGGCATGGCGTTGGGGCTCGTCGGAGTCGGCTCGCGCCATCATTCTGCCATTGACGGTGGTGGCGGTAATCTTTATCGGAGGAGGAGCTGCATTAGCCTATAATAATCATCAGCGGAGCAAGCAGTTCGTGGAACAATACCAGGAGTCGCCTGAGAAGTTTCTGGAGAGCGAGAAGGCTCGCGTGGCTGCTTTCATGAAGATCTATCCGCAGACCATCATCGTCTCTGCCGTCATGATGGTCATCGCTGTCTGCGTGTTCACCTTCTGCGATAAGCCCTGGCTCCGAGCATCTGCCCTTGCGCTCATCCTTGTAGCCCTCGCCGCCCTGACAATTGATTTCTTCTCGAAGGAGCGTGGCGTGATTTATCAGCAAGAGTTGGACACCGTGAAGATAGAAAATGTAGGATGATAGTCATTATCTGCGAAAAAATTTGTATCTTTGCGCCATGAAGATAAGACAAATCCATTTCCCCACCGTGTCGGCATTCATGCATGCCCTCGGACGTGACGATGTCCGCCATCCGCTCATTGAGGTCATCCATCTCGACGACCTTGCTGATTGCAGCTCGTTTGGCAACACCCGCTATACGTTTGGCTTCTACTGCGTGGTTTACAAGGATGCACGCTGCGGCACCGTGCGCTACGGGCGCAACGAGTACGACTACGACAACGGCACGCTGCTCTTCTTCGCCCCCGACCACGACGTTGAGCTGGGCACGCTCGAACAGAGCTACCAGGGCGTGATGCTCATCTTCTCGCCGGCACTGATGCAGGGATTATCGATGTCGCCCTACACCTTCTTCGGCTATTCAGTCAACGAGGCCCTGCACGTATCGGAGCGTGAGCGCCAGCAGCTGCACGACATCCTCGGCAACATCGAGACAGAGTTGGAACGCGGCATCGACCGCCACACCCGCCAGCTGATGGCGCAGAACGTCGCCCTGATTCTGAACTACTGCGTGCGCTTCTACGACCGCCAATTCATCACCCGCGAACCCGTCGACAGCCAGCTCATGCAGCGCTTCACCATCCTGCTCGACGACTATTTTGCCCGAGGCCTAGCCGCACGTCAGGGAGTGCCCACCGTGCGCTACTTCGCAGACGCGCTGAACCTCTCGGCCAACTACTTCGGCGACCTCGTAAAAGCCCAGACGGGCAATAGTCCGCAGCAGCTCATCCAGCAGCACCTCATCGCTCAGGCCCGCCACCGCCTCACCACGACCACCGACACCGTCAGCCAGATAGCCTACGCCCTCGGCTTCGAGTACCCCCAGTACTTCTCCCGCCTGTTCAAAAAGCAGACCGGCCAGACCCCGCAGGAGTTCAGGGCTCAGGCGTAATGGTGGAATTAAATCGACAGAAATCTACTGTTGTGACAGCCAATGTTTAATGACGTTTAAATAATTGTCAGCATCAATTAATCGAGTTTAAAATCCGTGCCAGTTTGACTTCAGCGATTGTCATTCTGGCACGGATT
>CAMVAI010000140.1 GCA_947165435.1 uncultured Prevotella sp. | reverse complement strand
GAGAGGCCACTGGTGATCGTGGAGAGGCCACTGGTGATCGTGGAGAGGCCACTGGCGAAACCCAGTGGCCTCTCCACAAATGGATTGATCATAGAAATGAGGTAAAAACACACATGGGCGATGTGAAAGCGGCCTTAATTTCTTACATTTACTAAAAAAATAATGCCATGAAGTTGGTTATTTCATTTGAAAAGTGTATTTTTGCAGGGCGAAAACGTATTGAAAAGTGTATTTTTACAGGGCGAAAACCCATTGAAAAGTGTAGTTTTTAATCTGCAAAACCTATTGAAAAGTGTAAATGGCCATGCTGTACAGAAAGATTACATCGTATATAGAGGACTATCTGAAGTCTGATACAGACAAGATTCTGATTCTGGAGGGAGCCCGTCAGATAGGCAAGTCGTTCAGTATCCGCGAGGTGGGCAAACGTCTGTATTCCAACTTTGTGGAGATTAATTTCGTGGAGGATGACGAAGGGAGTCAGTTGTTCAAGAACATCCACAAAAAGGAAGACTTCTATCTGACCCTCAGTATGGTTGCCGGCGACAGACTGTCGAACCGTGAAGACACTCTCGTGTTCCTCGACGAAATACAGCACTATCCACAGTATCTCACTATGCTGAAGTTTCTGCGCGAGGATGGCCGCTACCGGTATATTGCCAGTGGCAGTCTGTTGGGTATCACGCTGCATGACACCACTTCCATTCCTGTAGGCAGCATCACCATCAAGGAGATGTATCAGCTTGACTTCGAGGAATTCCTCATTGCCAACGGCTTCGGCACTGAGGCCATCGCCATGCTACGACAGGCTTATGAGAATCGGACGAGCCTGTCGGAAGAGCACCATAACCATATACTCAGTCTGTTTCGCCGTTACCTGCTGGTGGGTGGATTGCCCGATGTCGTCAACACCTACCTTGACACGCATAACATTGTGCGGGTACGCGAAGTTCAAGATGCTATCCGCACGCTTTATGCCGACGATGCCTCAAAGTATGAGAAGGAGCATAATAAGAAGCTTCTTGTCCGGCGTATCTACGAAATGATTCCATCGCAGATGGAGAACAAGAAGAAGCGCATGGTGGCCCAGAATATTCGTGGCAAGAAGGGCGATCGTTTTGACCATTATCAAGACGAGTTTGAATATCTCGTCTCTTCGGGTATCGCACTTGATGTTCATGCCATATCCAATCCACGGTTCCCGCTCAGTGAGTCGTTGCAGAAAAACCTGTTGAAACTGTATCTTAATGATGTTGGACTACTTACAGGCCTGCTCTATCGTAACAACATCCGTCCTGTTCTCGACGATGAATGCAGCATCAACCTTGGCAGCGTCTATGAAAGCGTGGTGGCTCAGGAGCTTCGTACACATGGGTATAAGCTCTTCTACTACGACAACCGTAAGCAGGGCGAGGTGGATTACCTGATAGACAACTACACGACGATGAGTGCTCACCCCATAGAGGTGAAGTCTGGTAAGGACTACACCATACATAGTGCTCTTAACAACCTGTTGACGATTACCGACTATCATATTTCGTCTGCTACCGTCGTCTCCAATGAGCGCAGGGTGTATCGGGAAGGAAAGATTACCTACATGCCCGTCTATTTCGTGATGTTCATGCAAGCAGACACCCCCCAGGCAGACGAGTCGGCGTATCTCTTCTAACACAATAGGGACGGTTCCTTTTGTGTAATAGAAAAACTATCCAGTCTTAGCCTTCCTCCTCTGTCATGATTTGGTGGCGCTTGCGGTGCTTGTCGAACTTGTGGAGGAAATAGTTGAAAGCTTCCAGTCCGGCCAGCACCATGAGTGTGGCTCCGATGGCGAGCACGTACATGCCGCCGCCGCAGGCCAGACCAATGGCTGCTACCACCCATACACCAGCCGCAGTGGTCAGTCCGCTGACGGCATTCTCGTTTTTGCGGAAGATGATGGTGCCGGCACCTATGAAACCGATGCCGCTGACCACCTGGGCCGCCACGCGCGAGACATCCCACCGCTGCAGCTCGTTGTCCAGCGAGTCGCTGAAGCCGTAGGCCGATACAATCATAAACAGGGCCGAACCCATAGCCACGAGGAAATGGGTGCGGAATCCGGCCTCCTTCGAGCGGTATTCACGCTCCAAGCCTATCAGACCGCCCAGGATGGCGGCGACGAGTATTCTCAATAAAAATTCGTATTCCATCGTTCAGTATTTCTCTTTTTGGCGTGCAAAGTTAATAGAAAGAAATGACATTCGCAAAAATAATCGTTTCTTTTTTGGGGGGCTCATTCACGCTCATTGTCGCTTATAGTTCAGGGCAGCCCCGATGGCCGTGCAGAACTCGGCGTATTTGGGAATGTGGAAATGTACGCCGTACAGCTTCTCCAGCAGCGGGTATATCTCCTTGCACTGTGGCAGCAGCGTCAGGTTGCCTATGAGCACGAAGTCCTTGATGCCCGTGTTGAGGGCCGACAGGATGGCTGCCGAACCGATGGCCTGTAGCACCATGACGATGATGCCCAGGGCGAGGTCTTCCTTCGGCGCGTCGTACTGTGCCTTCGAGAATAGCGATGCCGTGGCATCCATGGGCAGGCCCGGCAGCGGGTGGGTGGAGATGTCGCCAATGAGCAGGTTGATGTTACGGATGTTGCCCTGCATGGCCAGACTCTGTATCTGCTTGTGGTCGCGGGTGTTCAGCATCACGCGGGCCAGTCCCTGCAGCGTGCCGCCGCCGATGCCCAGTCCGCCAATGTGCCGGATGTCGTCGCCGTCGCATTGCACGAAGCTCGTGCCCGTACCCATCGACACCACGATGGCCTTGCTGAGGCCCGACTCGAAGCGTGCCCCCAGGCCGTCGGCAATAAACTCGTCGACTTTCTGCGTCGGTATGCCGTAGATCGGTTCGTTGATGTATGCCGAGCCGACACCCGTCAGCATCACCTGTTCCACGTCGGCCAGTGCCACCTTGTTGTCGTGCAGATACTTGCCGAAGGCTCCGTAGAGCGATGTCACCTGGTCGGCTGCCGTGATGCGGATGGGCGACAGCACCCGCCCGTCTTGCAGTCCTACAATCTTCGTGGTCGATATGCCCACGTCTATTCCAATGATGATTCCCATTGTGTTTTGATGTTTTTTGACGGCAAAGTTACGAAAATTATGCGAACAAAACAAAAATGCGAACCTAATTCTGCTGATATGAGCCTATAAAAGCCTTTTATTAGTAAGAGACCCCCTCTATGTTGCAAACCAAATAATTGGTTCATACTTTAGCATTGTTTAAGTG
>CAMVAI010000139.1 GCA_947165435.1 uncultured Prevotella sp. | reverse complement strand
TGCCGCTCATTTCTCACGGTTCAGAGCTAATCATAATTTTTAATTTTTAATTTTTTCCGCCGCTCATTTCTCACGGTTCAGAGCTAATCATAATTTTTAATTTTTAATTTTTAATTTTCTTTTCTGCCGCTCATTTCTCATTTCTTATTTCTCATTTCTCATTTTTCATTTTGCAGTTCTATCTTCCCATGAGCACGAGCATGGCATTGATGTCGCTGGGCGACACGCCGGGTATTCGGCTAGCTTGTGCGAGTGTCTCGGGTTGAATCTTCTGCAGCTTCTGGCGTGCCTCGGTGGATATGGCCGTGAGGTTAGGGTAGTCGAAGCGGCCCTTTATCTTGATGTTCTCTAAGCGGTGCATCTTTTCTGCCACCATGCGTTCGCGCTCGATATATCCTTTATATTTGATGCGTATCTCGGCAGCCTCGGCGGTTTCTTCCCTGCGGTTAGGCAGCTGTGCTATGCGTTCTTTCAGTTCGGGCACGATCTCCTGTAGCCGTTCGAAGTTCAGTTCAGGGCGTGCCACGAGGTCGGCGAGCTTACAGCCATAGACGAGTGGGGTAGAGCCGAAGTGCTCCAAGGCCCCGTTTACCAGTTTTGGTTTGATGGCATAATGTTCGCAGAAATCCTCGATTCCTTCGATGCCCTCCTGCTTCTGCAGCCACCAGTCGTAACGGTCGCGTTTGGCTATTCCCAGGTGGTAGGCTTTCTCCGTCAGCCGTGCGTCGGCATCATCTTGCCTTAGCAGTATGCGGTATTCAGCTCTTGACGTGAACATCCGGTAAGGTTCGTCAACACCCTTTGTCACCAGGTCGTCTATCAGCACACCGATGTATGCCTCGTCGCGCTTTAATTCAAAGGTGCTGCTTGCGTTGGAATCGCCGGAAATGCCGACGCTCTTGTTTGCGATGGAATCGCTGGAAATGCTGATGCTCTTGTTTGCGTTGGAATCGCTGGAAATGCTGTCGGCCGTGCTGATGGAATCGCCACCTGCGCTGCCAGCCATGAGAGCGGCATTGATGCCGGCAATGGTTCCCTGACCAGCTGCCTCTTCGTATCCTGTGGTGCCGTTCACCTGCCCGGCCATGAAGAGTCCGCTGACTACTTTTGACTCCAGCGAGTGGCGCAGCTGCGTGGGGTCGAAGAAGTCGTACTCGATGGCATAGCCCGGACGGTACACCTTCACATCGCGCAGGGCGGGAATCTTCCGTAGGGCGGCTATCTGCACCTCCATCGGCAGCGACGACGAGAATCCGTTCAGATACATCTCGTTGGTGTCTTCACCCTCCGGTTCGAGGAAGAGCAGGTGCTGCGGGCGGTCGGGGAATGTGACCAGCTTCGTCTCTATCGACGGACAGTATCGCGGCCCGATGCTTTGTATCTGTCCGTTGTAGAGCGGCGAGTCGGCCAGCCCGCTGCGCAGCATGTCGTGTACCTCTTCGTTGGTGTAGCACACCCAGCAGGGCAGCTGCCCGAGCGGGCGGTTGTTGCCCATATACGAAAACTGGTAGTAGCCGTTCTCACCGTCCTGCCGCTCCATATCCTCGAAGTGTACGGAGCGTTTGTCTATGCGTACGGGCGTGCCCGTTTTCATGCGTGCCGAGCGGATGCCGTGGCGGGTGATGCTCTCGGTGAAACGGGGCACGGCAGGCTCGGCAATGCGACCGCCCGGCACCATGCGCCGCCCGATGTGCATCAAGCCGTTGAGGAACGTGCCGCAGGTGACGACCACGGCCTTGGCACGCAGCTCGCAGCCCCAGAGGGTGCGAACGCCGACGACGCGCTTTTTAGCAGCAGCGGTGGGGCTGCCGGGGGCAGAAGTGGTAGAAGAGGGGGTGCCGATGGTAGAAGAGGGGCTGCCGATGGCAAAACCATCGGCCACCGGTTCCACCAGCAGCTCGTCGGCTTGGTCTTGCCAGATGTCGAGCAGGGGGGTGGCATCGAGCATCTGGCGCCACTGCCAGATGAACTTGCCCCGGTCGCACTGAGCACGGGGGCTCCAGACGGCAGGACCCTTCGAGCGGTTGAGCATACGGAACTGGATGGCGGTGGCATCGGTGACGAGACCCATCATGCCGCCCAGGGCGTCAATCTCGCGCACGATCTGCCCCTTGGCAATGCCACCCACGGCAGGATTGCACGACATCTGCGCTATCTTGTTCATGTCCATCGTTACCAGGCACGTCCTGGCACCCATGTTGGCTGCGGCGCAGGCTGCCTCGCATCCGGCATGCCCGCCGCCAATCACTAATACATCGTAATTCAGAATCATGCCCGCAAAGTTACGAATAAGTCGGCGAAATGCAAAATTTGTTTTGCAAAATGATTGTCTGAACATGCAAAAACGTGTATTGATGAAGAAAATATGCGATATTTTTCCGAAAACGTTTGCGCATTTCATAAAATTGTAGTAATTTTGTAGCCTGCAATGTGCGTGGGCGTACATTACCTTAGAATCATTTATTAATTTTAATTCAATATTTATGTGGTTATTTAATTCATCAATCGGTAGAAAGGTTGTCATGTCCGTCACCGGATTGGCGCTCATTCTGTTCCTGACATTCCATTGTGCCATGAACATTGTCGCCATCTTCTCGGGTGAGGCATACAACATGATTTGCGAACTGCTGGGGGCTAACTGGTATGCCGTCGTGGCTACGATGGGCCTGGCTGCCCTGGCGCTTATTCACATTGTCTTTGCCTTCATCCTGACGGCTCAGAACCGCAAGGCTCGCGGCGAGAACCGCTACGACGTGGCAACGACGGTCAACAAGAAGGGCATCCTGGATGTCGCTGAGGGATGGGCCTCCACCAACATGCTGGTGCTGGGCATCATCATCCTCTGCGGTCTGCTGCTCCACCTGTATCACTTCTGGAGCAAGATGATGCTGGCAGAAATCGTAGGCACCACGGCAGGGCATCTGCCCACGGACGGCTTCGCCTTCATCATCGACACCTTCGGCGACCCCGTCAATGTGGTCATCTACATCATCTGGATTTGCGCCATCTGGTTCCACCTGGCCCACGGCTTCTGGTCGGCTCTGCACACGCTGGGTGCCAGCGGCAAGATCTGGCAGCAGCGCATCCAGTGGATCGGCCTCTGCTATGTGTCGGCTCTCATGTTGGGCTTCCTCGTGGTGGTGCTGGCCTTCGCCTTCAAGGTGGCTCCCAGCCTCTATTGCTATGCAGGCTGCTAATTATGCATTAAGAATTATGAATTAAGCATTAAAAAAAGATTATGGCAAAAGTATTAGATTCAAAGATTCCTGCAGGACCAGTGCCTGAGAAATGGA
>CAMVAI010000138.1 GCA_947165435.1 uncultured Prevotella sp. | reverse complement strand
ATAGTTAAATATTGTAACAAATATTCACCACCTAAATTGACGCAGAACCGAAAAATGTTGAAGAGAGCCTTCATCATTCACCTTCATCTATTATCTCGCTATCTGTTAATCGGTTACACCATTTTAAACATTCACCAACGTTCACCAACATTCACCAACATTCACAAACGTTCACCAACATTCACCAACATTCACAAACGTTCACCAAACGTTCACCAAACGTTCACCGTCATTCAGCAAACTTTCACATCATTCACCGTCATTCACCAAACGTTCACCGTCATTTAGTACAATCTCCCCTCCCTCTTCCAAAACAGGAAATTTTTCTGTTTCAGAACTATTTAGAATGGATAAACAGAATATTTTTCCAAAGAGAAGCCGCACACAGGTACTTTTTCTGAATACAAACTAAAATTTTGATTATTTCGCCAAATATTATTACCTTTGCACAAAAATTAAGCTAGCATGGGAAAGTATATTTTAGCAGACAATCAGGAACTCACACGATACGCTTTGGAGGCAATTATCCGTGAGAAGGATAATAGCAGTGACTTCTACAGAGCCAGCGACAAGACCGGCCTCGTAGAGAAACTGAAGGAGCATGAAACGCCGTAGTACTGCTTGACTACACACTGTTCGACTTTGTTGACGAGGAACAGTTGCTGATAGTGGCTGAGCGGTTCGGTCTGTCGCAATGGATACTGATCAGCGATGACCTCTCGCCGCAGTTTCTGCGCCGCATCGTCTATTCGTCAGCCTCCCATCAGCTAAGCATCGTATATAAAAATGAGACACTGAAGGACATTCGTGACGCCCTCGATGCAGTGAGTCGCCACACCCGCCACATCAGCCAGCGGGCACTGGAGACCATCATCTTGCAACAACAGCAGGAGGATGAGCGTCCCAGCGTGCTGACTACGACGGAAATGGAGATTGTGAAGGCCATCGCACAGGGCAAGTCTACAAAGGAGATTGCCGCCGAGCGTTTCTCCAGCATCCATACCATCACCACCCATCGCAAGAATATCTTTCGCAAACTGGGAGTCAACACCGCCCATGAGGTCATCAAGTATGCCTTTCGGGCGGGGCTGGTCGACTCCTCGGAGTTCTATATCTGAACTGCTTGCTTGATATCCTCCAACAGGTCTTCGCCATTCTCCAGACCGATGCTCAGGCGGACGGTGGTGTCGGGAACAGACATTGCTGCACACTGCTCCGGCGTGAAGAGGCCGAAGATGGTGGAGGCAGGATGTATGGCCAGCGACTTTCGGTCGAAGAGGTTGGTGGCACGACGGATTACCTGCAACTTGTCGATGAACGCCCAGGCAGCCTCCTTCGATGCCAGGTCGATAGTAAAGACGGCTCCAGGCATGGGGCCGAACTGCGCCTTAGAAAGTTCATAGAAAGGATTGTCTTCCATGCCGGTATAGTTCACCCTTTTAATCTCCGGCAGTTGCTGGCATTGCTTCGCCAACCAGAGCGTGGTTTCCGCATGACGACGGAAGCGGATGTCGAGCGTATCGAGACCGAGCGTTTCCATGTAGGCAGCCTGCGGGGTCATGAGCGAACCGAGATTGGTGACCAGTTCAGTTTTGACACGAGCCGTGAAGGCTTGGCACTTGCCTACGCGCTTGACACGTGCCTGAAGTGCCGGCGATGGCGACTGGCTCCAGTCGAAGCGCCCATAGTCGAGTAGCAGTCCGCCAAGGCCCGTGCCGCCGCCAGAGATGTACTTCGTGCTCGACACCACCTCGATGTCTACTCCGAAATCCACAGCACGGAAAGCGGGGAACGGCACAATGGTGGTGTCGGCTATCAGCGGCACACCGGCCCGGTGGGCGATGTCGGCCAACTGCCGGATGTCGGCCACGAAGAGCTGCGGATTGGTGATGATCTCGAAGAAGAGGGCGCAGGTCTTGTCGTCGATGAGTGCCTCTACCTCATCGGGGCGGGTGAAGTCCGCAAAACGGACTTCTACACTGAATGCCCCCAATGTGTCGCGCAGCAGCGAGACACTGTTGCCAAACAGATGCTTCGAGGCCACGATGTTCAGGCCCGCAGCACTCACAGCCGTCAGGGCATAGTGGATGGCGGCCATACCCGTGTTGAGGGCCGTCACGCTGAGGGCTCCTGTCAGTTGGCGCACGCGCTCCTCCAAGTAAGTGACGGTGGGGTTGGCGATGCGGGCATACGACGGGGCCATGGAGCGACCGCAAAATGCGTCGCTTATGGCCTTGGCAGACTCAAACTCAAACGCCGCCGTATAATAGACCGGCATCGATAATGCCCCGTAGGGGTCTGGCTTCTGATACCGGGTGGTCAGAATCTTTGTTTCGTATTTCATCGTCCAAGAATTTTTTTGATGGCTATCACTAGTTTGTCCACATCGTCGCGGGTGTTGTAGAGCGCGAAGGTGGGGCGGACGCTCATCTCGTAGCCCAAAGCCCGCAGAGCAGGCTGGGCGCAATGGTGTCCGGCACGCACGGCGATGCCCTCCTTATCGAGCAGGGTTCCCACCTCAGGCACGGGGATGCCATCGAGCACGAAACTCACAACAGACACACGCTGTTTCGGATTTCCTATAATCGTGAGACCGGGAATCTGTGCGAGCTGTTCGCGGGCATACTCCGTCAGCTGATGCTCGTGGTGCTCGATGTTGCGGATACCCAGGTGCGACACGTAGTCGAGGGCTGCCCCCAGTCCGATGGCATCGGCCACATTGGGTGTGCCTGCCTCGAAGCGTGCGGGCGGCACGTTGTACTCCGTGCGCTCTATGGTCACGTCCTTGATCATGTTGCCACCGCCCTGCCAGGGCTGCATTTTCTCTAATAGTTCCCGTCGGCCATACACTACCCCGATGCCGTTGGGGCCGTAGATCTTATGCCCGCTGAAGACGAAGAAATCGGCTCCCAACTGCTGCACATCGACTGGCGTATGGGCAATGGACTGTGCACCGTCTATCAGCACGGGTATCTGGTGCGAGTGGGCGATGTCGATGATGCGCCCGACGTCGTTGATGGTGCCGAAGGTGTTGTTCACGTGGCCCACAGAGACCATGCGGGTGCGGGGTGTGATGAGCCGCTCCAGTTCTGAGAGAATCAGGTCACCGTTCTTGTCGGTGGGGATGGCCTTGAGCGTGGCGCCGCGCTCCTGACAGATGCGCTGCCAAGGCACGATGTTGGCGTGGTGGTCCAGTTCGGAGACGATGACGTCATCGCCTGGCATGAGGAACTGGCGGCCGTAGGTCTGCGCCACGAGGTTGATGCCCTCGGTGGTGCCGCGCACGAAGATGAT
>CAMVAI010000137.1 GCA_947165435.1 uncultured Prevotella sp. | reverse complement strand
CCAATCCCCAATCCCCAATCCCCAATCCCCAATCCCCCATCCCCCATCCCCATGTTAAAATTTAATATTGAAAAAAAAATAAAATATTAATCATTTATTTAAATATTTAAAATATTTATTAATTTTTATTTTTTAAATAAGAAAAAATAATAGTAAAAAAAATTATATAAAAAAATATTTGAATATTTATTAATTTTTATCAAAATAAAAATATATTAAAATCCATATGAGCAAAGAACAAGAAATACTAAGTGAAAAAATAAAACCAAAAGATGAAGAAAATGAAAACAAAGAAGAAGAAGAAGTTGAAGAAGCAGAAGCTGAAGGTGAAGAAGTTGAAGCAGAAGAAGTTGAAGAAGAAGAATTACAAATACAAGAGCAAGGAGATGCTCAGAAAAAGGAAGAAGATAAAGAGGAAGAGGTTCAAATAGGAAATGAACCTAAAGAAAAAAAAGAAAAAAAATTAAAAGGAAACAAAGGTACTTCATTAAAAAGAAGAAAATCTTTATATGAGGGATTTGATGAAACACAAGAATTATTCAGACCTGAATATAGATTCTCAAACAATGATCCAGTCAAAGAAAAAATGTGGGAATTAATGGATACCTATTTACCTAGAGATAAATTAAATATCCAAAAAAGTATTGTTAAACATATTGAATATACTTTATCAAAAACAAGATTTGATATTAGTCCTCAATATTTATTCCAAGGTACTGCCCTTAGTGTTCGTGACAGACTTCTTGAACAATGGAATGATACTCAATTATTCATAAAAATTAACAATCCAAAAAAAATATATTATTTAAGTATTGAATTTTTACTTGGAAGACTCCTTCAAAATGCATTAGTTTGTCTAGATTTGGAACGTTGCTATAAAGATGCTTTACTTGAATTTGGAATTAAAATTGAAGAAATTTATGAAGAGGAAAATGATCCAGCACTTGGAAATGGTGGTTTAGGTCGTTTAGCTGCTTGCTATATAGACTCAATGGCCACCTTAAATTATCCAGCCTGGGGATATGGTATCAGATATGATTATGGTATTTTTAGACAAGTTATACAAAACTGTGAACAAAGAGAATTCCCTGATTATTGGCTAACTAAAGGAAATCCATGGGAAATCATGAGATTAGATACTCAATTCCCAGTAAGATTTTATGGTTTCTGTAGAGATACTCATAAAAATGGAAAACAATGCAGAGAATGGGTTGGAGGTCAAGAAGTCATTGCTGTTGCTTATGATACTGCAGTCCCTGGATTTAATACTTTTAATTGTAATACATTAAGATTATGGAAAAGTTTCCCAAGTCAAGAATTCAATTTTGATGAATTCAATAGAGGTGATTTCCAAAATGCTTTAGCAGAAAGAGATCAAGCTAGTTATATCACTTCAGTTTTATATCCAAATGATAATTCTTGGAGTGGTAAAGAATTAAGATTAAAACAAGAATTTTTCTTCTCTAGTGCTTCTGTCCAAAATGTTGTTAATGAATTCTCCAAATTAAATTTACCATGGAGTGATTTCCCTAAATATAATTGCTTACAGCTAAATGATACTCATCCAACTTTAGCTTTGGTAGAATTATTCCGTATTCTTTTAGATGAAAAAGGACTTGATTATTGGGAAGCTTTCAATATAGTTCAGAAAACTTTCAATTATACTAATCATACAGTTTTACCTGAAGCTTTAGAAAAATGGGGAGTTGATATTTTTGAAAGATTATTACCAAGACATTTAGAAATCATTTATTTAATCAATTTCTTCTTTATGGAAGAAGTCAAAAAAAAATTCCCAAATGATTGGGATAGAATGGGAAGATTATCAATTATTGAAGAATCATGGCCTAAAAAATTAAGAATGGGAAATTTATGTGTAGTTTGTTCTACTAAAGTAAATGGTGTTGCTAAAATTCATAGTGGACTTTTAAAAACTTCATTATTCAAAGATTTTTATGAATTATGGCCTGATAAATTCACAAATGTTACAAATGGTGTTACACCAAGAAGATGGGTTCATTGTGCTTTCCCAGAATTAAGTAAATTATTAACTAAATATAATGGAGGAAGAAATGATTGGCTTGCAGAATATGACTTATTAGAAGAGATTCCAAAAAAAATAAAAGAAGATGGTACAGAAAAAGATTTCATGGAAAAATATAGAGAAGCTAAAAGAGCTGCTAAATTAAGATTGAAAGATTGGGTAAAAAAACATTGTAATATTGATATTGATGAAAATTTCATGTTTGATATTATGGTTAAACGTATTCATGAATATAAAAGACAACAAATGGATATTTTTTATTGTATTCATAGATATTTAACTATCAAAAGAATGTCACCTGATCAAAAAAATAAATTAAATAAAAAAGTTTCTTTCTTCGGAGGAAAAGCTGCTCCAGGTTATGCCTTAGCTAAAAATATAATCAAATTAATTAATATGGTTGCCAATGTTGTTAATAATGATCCTGATGTCAATCAATACTATAAAATTGTCTTCTTACCAGATTACAAAGTTTCTGCTGCTCAAATTATTATTCCTGCAGCTGATATTTCAGAACATATTTCTACTGCTGGTCTTGAAGCTTCTGGTACTTCATGCATGAAATTCGTCATGACTGGTTCTATTATTATAGGTACTCATGATGGTGCTAATATTGAAATTGCCCAAGAAGTAGGTGAAGATCATATATTCTTCTTTGGTAATAAAGTTGATGATGTTGCAAGAATAAGAGAAGAATTAAGAAATGGAAAAAGAGGTTATGTTAGTGGAAGATTAAAGGAATGCCTTGATACTCTTTATAGTAGTAGATTTGGTGATACTGGTTTTATTCATGATTATCTTAATGGATTATACAATGGAGGAGATTATTATTTAACATGTCATGATTTCGATGCATATGTAGATACTCAAGAAAGAATTGATGTTGCATATCAAAATAAAGATGAATGGGATAAAAAATGCATTGAAAATATTTGCCATATGGGATTCTTCTCTTCTGATAGATCAATTCAAAACTATGCTAATGATATTTGGGGAATAACTCCTATTGAAGTACCACCACCTTCTATTGAAAAAGAAAAACACTTTGTGTCTACTAGTAATCTTGCTTTACAAAAAGAAAACTAAAAAATAGTATTATTTAATTCAACTATATTTTATTTAAACTTGGAATTAAAATGAATATAAAAAATTCATCTTTTAAAAATTAATTATTTTTTAATTAATAATAATTATTTTTTATTTTGATAAAATATTAATTAATTATTTAGTATTAATATTAAGCTATTGGGGATTGGGGATTGGGGATTGGGGATTGGGGATTGGGGATTGGGGATTG
>CAMVAI010000136.1 GCA_947165435.1 uncultured Prevotella sp. | reverse complement strand
CCCAATTGCGGACAACTTTTCTTCTAAACTAAATTCCTTTTTCATTTGAACCTTTAAGTTGTGTCCAACTTTCTGGGTTCACTTCAGTATCTGTCCCCATGATTCAGGGAGGTGTTGAGCCTCCCTTTTTTAATCTATCCTCTTAAACGGAGTAGCTTTCTTGCCCCAAAGACACCGGCGACAGCGGCAATGGCTGTTATGACAGCTGCTAATGCTGAATTATCAGAGCCTTTGTATATGGCATAGAACACCAATCCTGCAAGTGCCAATACGCATGCGAAAGCGAAAATAACAGAAACGACGGCAATCACGTATTGTCTTTTGGCTGTTTTGTCTTCCGTATGATGACGATGATTTTGTTCCTTCTCTGCCATGACAAGTATACGCTCTGCCGCGCCTGGTACGATGTTGTCGTACTTGGCAAGCGATTCTGGTGCAGGCAGCGGTCCCGACCATTGCTGCACCTGGGTGATTTCCGTCTTAATTTGCTTACTGTTTTTCATATTTCTGCATGGCAACGGAAATGTCATGTCCTACTTTCTGCCAATCAGACTGAATGGCGTGATAGTCGCTACCTGCATGGTTGGAGATAGGGTTATCTCCAAGACCTAAAAGATATAAGATACTATAAATTACTACCCTCATCATTGCCGTATTTGTCGTTCATACCGCTGCAAAGATAAGCAAATTACTAATACGATGCAAGTATTTCACCTATCTTTTAAGAAATATTTCGTTAAAAGCCGCGTGCGTACATTATTTATATTAGCGTCTCTTATAGCAGTATGAGATTTCTGCGATTCAGCAAAAAAGAACAGAAAAGTTGCAGGAATGGGAAAATATTCCTAACTTTGCACCGCATCAACCCGAATTATGACTAACGTTAAGCCGAGTCAACGTGAATTAAAAATAAGTTTAACCTGGGTCAACCCATATTGCAAATAAGGCCAAAAGTAGTCAACTGAAATCGTTAAACTACATATAATGTAATATGAAAAGTATTTCCAAACATTTAGTATGCGCAGCCGTTATGCTCTTCTGCACAGGACTCACCACGGTCCATGCCGGACAGAAGATGTCGTTTACCGTCAGGCAGCTATGCGCCGAGTATCAGCAGGGGCTCCGTCGTGCCGGCTGCGAGGCCAAGGTGCCCGTGTTCGTGAAGTTTAAGGACCAGAGCGGCGAGCAGCTGCTCGACAAGTACGGCTGCGACATGGTGACGCGCATCGGCGCAGTGTATATTGCCAACGTGCCGACAGACCGGCTGGCCGCCATGGCTGCCGAGGACGACGTTGTACGTATCGAGACCCAGCTCGGCGGTCGCCCACTGCTGGACGTCACGCCGCAGTGGATCAAGTCGCAGCCCGTCTATGCCGGCACGAAGCTGCCACAGGCTTACACGGGTAGCGGCGTGCTCCTCGGCATCGTGGATATGGGTTTCGACCTGACGCACCCCACATTCTATAATGCCGACGGCACCAAATACCGTGTGCGCGGCTTTGTCGATGACTATTACAATGCCGACGAGACCATCGGCACGCTGACACCGCTGGGCCGCGAGTATATGACTGAAAGCGACATCCTGGCCAAGGCACACTCGGGCGACATCGAGGGGTATCACGGCACACACTGTCTGAGCATTGCTGCGGGCAGCGGCTACGACACGGAATATCGCGGCGTGGCCTACGAGGCCGACCTTTTTGCCGTCAGCACGCGCACGGGAGCAGGTGCCATCGCCTCGCCCACCGAGGTGGCACGCATGAAGCGCATCTTCGACTACGCCGAGGCCAACCATCAGCCCTGCGTCATCACCTACAGCATAGGTTTCGACTACATTCCCGGCGACAGCGAGCTGTACCAAGAGGCACTCCAAGGAGTGCAGGGGCCGGGCAAAGTGCTTGTCGTGGCAGCAGGAAACTCGAACACCTATCCTACCTACATAGAGAAACCCGTGGGCGTAGAGGTTGCAGGATCAGCCGTTCGTACTATCGATGACAAAAGCAAGGTGTATATCATTTCAGACCAGCCGTTCCACCTCAAGATGATTACCATCAAGATATCCGAGGGCAACGAGTTTATTTTGAAGTCAGACTCCATCGTCTTCGACTCTGAACATCTGCCCGCCGACACCACCGTCCTCAACGGCCATCATGCTATCGTCACCCGGCAGGGAAATTTCTTTGCCTTCACCAACCGGTGTGCCCCTAAGGAGCTGAACGGCCACGAAGAGCTGGTGCTGGTATGCGCCGAGGGCAGCAATGCCGCTGTCAGGATGTACGTTGATTTACACAGTTCTTTCTTAAATTTTGGCAAGGAGGCACTGAACGATGGCCGCTTCTGCGCTGCCGAGCGCAGCCACAACGTAGGTGTGCCCGCCAATCTTGAAGACGTGCTGACCGTCGGTGCCCTGGCCGGACGCTTGAAGGTCAACAATATTGAAGGTAAGGAGGTGACAAGAAAGAACGAGACCCAAGAGGGCGTCATCACGAAATTCTCGTCCGTCGGGCCTACGCTTGATGGCCTCACCAAGCCGGACGTCGTAGCCCCGGGGCTGTTCATCATCGCTGCGGGCAATAGCTACAACAAGAGTCAAGGCACGTCGCACATCAGCAACTCAACGTTCAAAGGCCGCGAATATCCGTGGATAGCACTCTCTGGCACGTCGATGGCCACGCCCTGTGCGGCGGGTGTCGTCGCACTGTGGCTGCAGGCAGACCCCACGCTGACCCCGGAGAAGGTGAAGGACATCATCAAGGCCACCAGCCATCAGGTGGTTGCCGACCTGCCGACACCCAACAACACGTATGGCTACGGACTCATCGACGCATACGCCGGACTCTGCAAGATATTAGGTGTCGAGACAGCCATTCCCGGCGTGTCCACGCACCAGCCGTCGGCGCTCGACATCCGGCCCCAAGGCGACAGCCAGGTGGCCCTGCGCTTCGCGTCGGCTCCCCGGCATCCCTTCACCGTGCGCCTCTTCACCCTCAACGGGCAGCTGATGGGCGAACAGACGCTGCACCCCACGGATGCCACGTCCTATAGTGTCGCGCTGCCCCACCCCTCGCAGGGTGTCGTCCTCGTACAGGTGGACAGTCATGAACCCGGCGTGACAGGTTCCAGCATCCTGCGCTTCTGACAACGGCATACAAACGAATCTCCCCCCCCTCCTTCGCTTGCCCCCCGATAACACCGGGATGACAGCGAGGGAGGGACTTAACCAGCGATGGAGCATGAAAATTTACTCAGTCGGCCATGAAATTATGCAGAAAGTGCCATGAAGTCAGTTCTACGAAGCATGAAATAAGATGCCACACCAGCTACCAATTAGCCCAGACGGCCAACACAAAAGGCGGCAAGACGCACAAAAAAAAGCCTGCGAGCCGATGACTCGCAGAACCTTCTTGTAGCGGGAGGGGGACCCGAACCCTCGACCTCCGGATTATGAATCCGACGCTCTA
>CAMVAI010000135.1 GCA_947165435.1 uncultured Prevotella sp. | reverse complement strand
GAGCATTGGCTTCCCAAGCCGAGGGTCGCGGGTTCGAGTCCCGTATTCCGCTCAAGTTTATTTTTTCACATCTTATATTTAGAACATTATCTATGTTTGGATGCAATGGCAAGAGTTACGGCTGCCGGCGTCGCCGGCATTGGCTGTGCCTACTGCTTCCGCAGCGTGATGCCAGCTTGCATGCCGTCAACGCTCTTCATCAACGACGACACCATTTTCAGGTTCGAGTTCGAGGAGTTGGCGCCAAAGGCTTTGAACAGGTTCAGTAGTTTCGTGGCATCGGTGACAAACTGCAGGTCCTTACCGTCTATTTGGGTAGTAATCGACAGGGCCTTTACGCCACCTACCGTCAACACCAGCTTCTCGTTCTTCACTTCCCATTTCCCCTTGGCGGTCTTGCCCTTAATGGTCTCGGTGAAGGTGCCGTCCTCATTGAACGTCATGCTGAATGTGCCCGGCTCAATGCCGTATTTCGACAGATACTCCTGTAGCTTCTTCTCTATCTTGTTGGCTGCCAACTTGGAAGTAGCTTTGGCCAGCAGGTTGTTCGACTTGAAAACAATCGCCGGTTCGCTATACGCCCACGTACCTACAATTTTTTCTGCGGTGGCTTGCTTGTTGCTGGAGAACACGCTGGTCAGATTTGACACTAAGTCGCCGACTTGCTGCCCGTTCGACGAACCAAGTACATCGTTCAACACGTTGCCTAAATCAATCTGTGCACCGGCAGGAACCGAAATCATCAGCATCAGTCCCAAGGTGGCTGTCTTAAAAACATTCTTTTTCATTTCTTTTCTCTTCTTAGTTTACTTATTTCCTAAAAACGGCACAAAAGTAACACTTTTACCCCGAAAAAGCTATAAAGACAATGAAAAAAACGCGAAATATAACTTTTTTTGATTAAATTTGCACACATTATGAAGAATCTGTCCATACTCATCCCCATCTATAACGACGTCTGCACCACGCTCGTCAGCACGTTGTGCCAACAGGCCGAGGCGTTGCCCATCAGCTACGAAATCATCGTTGCCGACGACGGCTCTACCCACCTTGACTGTGTCGAGGCCAATCGTGCCGTCAACCGGATGCCTCACAGCCGAGTGATAGAGCGACCCGTGAACAGCGGACGTGCCGCCATCCGCAATTTCCTGGCAGAACAGTCACGCTACGAGTGGCTGCTGTTCATCGACGGCGACATGACCGTATGCCGCAACGACTATCTGCGGCGATACGCCGAAACCGATGCCGACAGCCATAGTGCCGACAATGCAGTCTTCGACGGCGGCATCACGGTAGGACGGGTAAAAGCCGGCAATCTGCGCTCGCTCTACGAGAAAGCCTCCGAACAGTCGTTCACCGCCCAGCGTCGCCAGCGTTCGCCCTATCACGATTTCCATACGGCCAACTTTCTGGTGCGCCGCGACATTATGCTGCAGCATCCCTTCGACCTGCGCTTCCGCCACTACGGCTACGAAGACGTGCTCTTCGGCAAGGAGATGGAACGTCACCGCGTCGGCCTCTGTCACATCGACAACCCCTTGTCGTTCGAGCGGTTCGAGAGCAACAGCCACTTCGTCAGCAAGACCGAAGAAGGGCTGCGCACGCTTCATGACTTCCGTGCCGACCTGCAAGGCTATTCACGCATGCTCAGCCGCGTCAGCGCGATGCCGCGACCTGCTGTCAGCCTGATGCGGCTCTGGCATCGCCTGTTCGGCGCCTTCGAGCGGCGCATGCTTTGCGGCACGCATCCGCGGCTGGCCGTGTTCCATCTTTACCGCCTGGGCTATTACCTGTCGCTATAGCCTTTGCCGCGCCGGTGCTATCCCTTTTCGCAGAACACCACCTTGCTGCGGCAACACTCCGTACCGTCGCCACGCACTATGCGCACGCAATACTCGCCCTCGCCGGTCTGTTCGCGCTGCATGGTCAGCCTGTCGCCGGCATGTGCCTCGGCCACGTAGGCTATCTCGAAGCGACGGATAGCGTACTTCGCATACCACGCTATGGGCCATAAGTCCAGCACGTGCTCGATATACTTCACCGAGTTGACGTGACCATTGATGTCCACATCATTATAATAGGTGTCTATGCTACGCACCGTTTCGGCTCCCTCACTCATCTTCACCCTGCCGCCCTTGTCGATGGGGCACTCCCTGTCCTTCACAATCCATTGCTCGATGGCACCGTTGTCAATAGAGTAAATGTCCGTCGGCTGGCGCGTCTGCGTGTCAATCATAGCCCAGATGCTGCGCCCGTAGCCGTAGCATTTGCCGTCGTCGCCCGTTACGGCGAAGTTGCGCGACGTGAAGTAACGCATGGCACTCTCCACCCATGTCTCGACGCTGAACCGCGTGTATTGAGGCGGCATCTCCGTCATCTCGATAGCCAGCCGCGACAGCACCCACGAGCGGTTAATACCCATCAGATACTGCATGCCGAAACCGCGTGCCGTAGAGTGGAAATCGGCAGCGTTCAGCAGGTGGTTGCCCAAGTGGCCCATAAACAGCCGTCCGCTGAAGTCGCAATGAAACGGCTCGGCCAGAAACTCATATTTTCCTGTCTTATCCATAGTCTTTCTTCTTTGTTTTTTCGGTTCAAGCGGCAAAGTTACAAAGAATTTTCGTTATAAAGAAGAAAAAAATGCCAAAACGTTTGGATGTTCCAGAAAAACTTATTACCTTTGCAGCCGATTTCAAGGAAGGTTGGCAGAGTGATCGATCGCGCTGGACTCGAAATCCGGTATACCCCTTTCGGGTATCGGGGGTTTGAATCCCTCACCTTCCGCCAAGAACATAAAAGAGGGCTAAACATGTCCCTCTTTTTGTTTTTAGATGCTATTCATTATGTACAAATTATGTACACACCATTTTTAATCTGTACAGTGTACACACAAAAACATGACTGAGCAGTTACGAGCAGTTACTCGAATTATGAATAAGCGTTAAAAAAGTCTTACTGAAAGAAATTTTCCCGTCCTCGTTTCTCGTTTCTCGTTTTATTGTTGTACCTTTGCACCCGCTTTTACGATTTAGGAGAGGTGCTCGAGTGGTTGAAGAGGCACGCCTGGAAAGCGTGTAACCGGCAAAACCGGTTCGCAGGTTCGAATCCTGTTCTCTCCGCGAAAATGACTTAAAGGGAATCAATCAGGTTCCCTTTTTTCGTGCCTGATTGTCAATGTTTTACGTTAGTAACACTATGGGGATGCCGCAGACAAGGGCTTACGCCATGCCTGTTGGCTATAATTGCGACGAACTGTCTCGTCTGTCTCTCGTTTGCGTCCTTGAGAAACTCCATCTCTTCTTTTTTTACTATATCTGCTGGAATTCTATAATCAATCCATTTGTGGAGAGGCCACTGGTTTCCGCCAGTGGCCTCTCCACAAAAATTAGTAGCCTCTCCACGAAAATTACTCATTGCTCCACGAAAATTAGTAGCCTCTCCATGAAAATTACTCATTGCTCCACGAAAATTACTAGCCTCTCCATGAAAATTCCAAGC
>CAMVAI010000134.1 GCA_947165435.1 uncultured Prevotella sp. | reverse complement strand
GATTAAAACAGGAACCTGAGATTTACGGGAACTTATAGAGGATTGCGCTCTGTGACAGATGGTTACAACCCTCATAAGTTCCCATTTCTTTTAGAACAAGTCCTGGAGGTTGCGGATGTTTTTCTTCCAGACGGGCTTTATGTTTCTGGCGGTGGTGGACTCGATTTTCCGGATAGCATTCTCCGTCATGGACACAGTAACGCCAAGATACACCATCGTTGTTTCCACGCTGGCGTGGCCCAACATCTTGCTGATTTGGAAGACATTTATGCCGTCTTCCAGCATATGGGTGGCCATCGAGTGCCGGAACTGGTGCGAGTGAACGCACTCTGGGACTTCCAAGCATGATTCCCGGGCTTTGGCTGCGTATACGGCAAGCTGTTTATTGACACCGCGTCCGGATACTTTGCAGAACTGACCGCCGGATCTTGCAAAGAACAAGTAGGCATCCGGATTGGGATTGGCGCCGTGTTCTTTGGCAATGTACTTGCGCAGCGTTTTCAAAGTGGCCCTGTAGAAGTAAGCAGTTCTTGCTTTTCGTCCCTTTCCAACGACGGTAACATACGGCTTCTTCGCATCCAGCATCAGGTCCTTTATCTTGATGGACAGGACTTCGTCTATGCGCAGAGCCATCGTGTATAGCATAGCGATGAGTAGCGTATATCTAAGACCTGTCTGTGTATCCGTACCCGGTGCTTTCATCAGCGCGGCAATCGCATCTCTGGAAAGCGGTTCCACAACCTTTGTCCGATTCTCGGTGATATACCGCTCTATCTGCCTCAGGGACAAGTAATATGGCATTACAGACGGATCTCTGGATGCATATTTGAGGAACGCCCGCAACTGACACAGTCGCAGGTTGCATGTCTGCGGAGACGCGCCTTGTGTGTCCTGCAGCCATTGCAGATAACGGGACACATACTGCTCGGTGAAGTATGTGATGTCAAAGTGGGCCACATCTGCGTGGAGGTGCAGTTCAGCAAACGAAGCGAAGAGCCGCATTGCGGTCCTGTAGCCGGTGATGGTGCAGTCGCTCCGTTTCCCGGCATTGGCCTCCAGGAAGCCGGAGAATAGCTTGGCCAGAGTGATGGCACCGTTACTCTTCATAGTCGTATTCATGGTTCAACCTCCGGTATAATGCTGTTTATAAAGTCTCCTTCCGCCTCCTCCAGTATATCGGCAAAGCGAGGGACGAGGTGGAAGTAGTACTGAGTAGCTTTGATACTGACGTGTCCCATGCTGCGGCTGAGGGCGACAAGACGTTTGTCTGCATTGTAGCCGTCCTGATGCCAGTTCATGATGTTCTCGATGGCGTAGTTATGACGGAAGGCGTACACCACGACTTCCCGCTCTCCTGCTTTTGGCTTGGGATTGTACTTGTACCACAGCGCCTTGAACTTGGTCCGCAACCAAGAGGAGTTGTGGTACTCTCCTTCATGCGTGGGAAAGAAGGGGTCTATATCCGGCATGACAGCCCGTATTAGCTTGTCATACTGCCTAAGCAATGCCGTCATCGTTGGATGAAGAGCGATGATGCGCTCAATATACCCCTTCGTTTGACGAAGGTAGATGATGCCATTCTCAAGATCGACATCTTCCCGGCGGAGCAGTCTTGCTTCATTCGGCCGGAGGCCGGAGCTGAACAACAAGCGGAAGATGACCGGAGCCTCTATGGCTTTCAGATATATCATCCTGTTGGTGAACCAATTGACGTTCTCGTTCTCTGCCGACAGCTCGTCCACGGCCTTGAAGAAGTTGCCTATCTGCTCTGGGGTAATGACGGCAGGCTCCACCCGATGCTCGGGAAGCCTGCCTGTGTACAGGCTGAACGGTCCGCCGCCACGGTCGTTGACGAAGACAAGGAACTTGTTCAGGGATGCGGCCCTGTTTCCGTGGGATACCTCATTCTCCGTTGGTCGCTTTGCCCGCCATATATCCAGCATCTCCTGACGCAGATATGGGTCATCCGGATAGTCCCTGGTACACCAGTTCAGGAAGCAGCGGATAAAGTTGTATGTACCCGTCTTGTAGCCGTAGGCGCTACGGTAATCGGTGAAGTCAGTATGCCACTGTTCACGTGTAAGTTGCTTACTCATGGCAATATAGCTTATGGGTTACCGGATATGGCTCTATGCTTAGGGCACAGGCACGCAACTGCTCAATATTGGAGGACATATAGCCCAGGGACGTATTGGGACTGAGATGGCCGAGTGTCTTGGTGACCATGGTCACGTCGCTGCCCTCATTGACCATCTCGTCTGCCATACTGTGCCGCAGCAGGTGCGGCCCTTTGCGGACGCCGTTCTGTCGTATGCCGCAAAGGTCGTAGGCATGGTTGGTCACATCCGATATGTTGGGGCGGCTGTACTTGCCGCTATGGCGGGCATTGGAGATGAAGCAGTACTCATCCACGCACGACGGCCGTTCCGTTGTTACATACTCATAGATAAGATTGCCCACGACAGGTCGCAGAGGGAGTATTACGTCACCAAGGGTCTTGCCTTGCCGGAACTTGATGGTACCCTTCGCCCAATCTATGTTCTTGAGTTTGAGTTCTCTCACATCGCAGCCGCGCATCCCTGTATAGAGTATCAAGGCGATGATAGCCCTGTCACGCTTGGAAAGCGTACATTCTTCCGACAGGATGAACGCTTCAAGCTTCTCGCGGTCCTGATGCGTGAAAGCCTCATATATCCTTCTGACCAGCTTCTCCTTTGGGAAGAAGTGCAGTACTGAAAGCACCTCCGTGTCCTGCTCTTTGACCGCATAACGCCTGAGGAACAACGACATCCGGTATAAAGCCATTGGGGCACAGCGCCCGGAACGGGTGAAGTCGCGGACCATCTGCTCCTTCAGATTGCCCATCCGAGAGACATTATTCTTCTGCAGATGCAGCAGGAACGGCGCAGTCATGGACGCTTCAACACTCACCGTCAGTTCGCGGACATGGGCCTGCAATCCGGCTTCCATACACCTGTCAATAAGGCTACGATAATACGGCGAGAGGCTGTAATAAGCGGCATTGGCATTGATCCTTCTGCCGTCTGGAAGCATATCGTACCAATCGTACAGAAGCCACCAGGACAGAAACTTGCGTTCTTTCGGCATCTCCTTCAGTAGCTTGTTGTAGCGGCATATGTTGCGTTCTGCCTTGGACCGGTAGATAGCATCGTAGGCCCTTCGCATGCGGTTCTTGCTTTGGTCCTCAAAGTTGTTGCCGTTCAAGTGTTTGAACATAGTAGGAGACTTCTCGTGGAGCGGAATGGTTGAGATAGGCTGTGACGGGTCTTTCAACTGAAAGCCCGTCGGGAGAATGAGCAATCTCCCTTCGGGATGGTCCGGATTGATCTTGTCTGTATACATGATGATATGGGTATTATGGGCGGCAAAGAGCCGCCGGGTTATACCCAAAAGATACAACAATCCGGAAAAAGAAATCGGAACCTCAATCTACACTGCACATGCGCGTGACCGCGATAATCAGGGATGGTTCCTATTTACTTTAGGTTCCTGTTTTAATC
>CAMVAI010000133.1 GCA_947165435.1 uncultured Prevotella sp. | reverse complement strand
AAATATTAATATTTTTTTTCAATATCTGAAAAAATAAATAAAATAATAATTATTCTCGATATTAATTCTCAATTCATAAATTATTTATAATTTAAAAATGCAAGAATCAAGTGATCTAACTGAACATCTCTTAGAAAAAGGAAGAGATGAAGATGCTCCTTCTGGAGATTTAGATATGTCCAAAATTTTCAACAATGAGTACAATACTAGTGCTCATGCATCAGAACAATACTTCAAAGCAAACTGTAAATCAGTAGAAAACATGGCTAAAATCTTCAGAACAGATCTTGCTAATGGATTAAACTCTTCTAATAAAGAAGATTTAAAGTGGAGAGAAGATAAATGGGGAAACAATCATTTACCTCCAGAAAAAGAAAACTCAATTTTAGCCCATATCATTGAATGCTTTGAAGATCCAACTTTAAGAGTTTTATTAGTAGCCTCAATTGTATCTCTTATAATAGGAGTAGCTAAAGATGGTATCAAAACAGGTTGGATTGAAGGAACTGCTATTTTCTTTGCTGTATTCTTAGTCGTCTCAATTAGTTCATATATGAACTACCAAGAAACTGAACAATTTTTAAAATTAAGCAGAGAAACAAAACTTAAGAAAGTTCTAGTTATCCGTGATGGAAGAGAAAAAGAAATTTCAATTGAAGATGTTTTAGTTGGAGATGTGCTAAAGTTAAGAATTGGAGATATTATCAATGTAGATGGATTTGTTTTTGGTGATGCCAAAGCTGGTATGGATGAATCTCCTGTTACAGGTGAATCTGATGTTATGTGGAAAGTCAATGATTTTGAACAAAAAGGACAAAAATATACTTGCCCCTTCGTATTTTCTGGATCTCAAGTAGTTGATGGATATGGAAATATGATTGTTGCTGCAGTAGGTGATAAAACTTTTGAAGGTGCAAATAAGCAATTAATCAATTCAACTGGTGGAAAAAGCGATGATGATGATGATGAAGATGCTAATTTAACTCCTCTTAAAAAACAATTAAATGAATTATCTAACCTTATTGGAGATTTAGGATATTTAATGGCAATTTTAATTGGTTGTGTTCTTTTCTTAAAAGAGACTATCATTAATATAGTTAATGGTATTTCCATTTTTACTTCTCATGAACTTGATGTTATAGTAAATGCTTTCATTATTGCAGTTACTGTTATTGTTGTTGCAATTCCTGAAGGATTACCTATGGCAGTCACCATTGCTCTTGCTTATTCTGTTGATAAAATGAAAAGAGAACATAACTTAGTAAAACATTTAGATAAATCAGAAGCTATGGGAAATGTTAACAACGTTTGTACTGACAAAACTGGTACTTTAACATTAGGAGTTATGAGAGTTTGTGCATTTTACATTGAAGGACAAGATATCAAATTAAGTAATAATAAAATAAATGATCAAGATTTAAGAGACCTAATATGGAGATGTATTTATAAGAATATTACTTGTGTTGAAACTGTTGATGATAAAGGAAATAAAGTACTTAATGGTGATATGACTGAAAAAGCTTTATATACTTATTTAAATGAAGGACAATATCCTTTAGAAGGAAATAGAAAAGGTTTATATGTTTTACCATTTAAATCAGATTATAAATATATGATGAACATATATAAAGAAAATGACGACTATATTTTATATGCTAAAGGTGCACCAGAAAGAGTAGGAGAATTTTTCACCAAATTTAGAGTTGCTGGAGGAAGAGAAGAAGATTATGAAGAACATAAACAAGAATTATTTGATAAACAAGCTGAATATGCAGAAGATTCAATGAGAACTCTTATTTTCGGTTATAAAAAAGTAACTGAAGAAGAAATTCAAAAAGCAAAAGATGCTCATCCAGATGATGATCTTGGATTCTTCCAAGAATTAGCTAAAGGATTATGCTTTGCTTTCATGGTAGGTATTAGAGATAATAACAGAGAAGATGTTCCTCAAGCTATTGAAAAATGTCATCATGCTGGTATTACTGTACGTATGGTTACTGGAGATAATATTAATACTGCTATTGCCATTTCAAAAGATGTAGGAATTATAGAACCAAGCCAAGCAGCTGAATGTAAGAGACTTGCTGCTTATTATAGAGAACAAGTACAAAAAAATGAAGATGCTAAAAATGGTATTAGAAATGGAGAAAATCCAATTGCTTTAGAAGGTGAAATTTTCAGAGTAATTTGTGGAGGTATTACAAAAAAACAAGGAGAAAATGGAGATTTAGAGATCTTCTTAAATAACAGAGAAGCTTTTAAACATACAGTTAAAGAATTAAAAGTTATAGCAAGAGCATCTCCTGAAGATAAATTTATCCTTGTATTCGGTCTTAAAGAATTAGGAAATATTGTTGCAGTTACTGGAGATGGTACAAATGATGCTCCAGCTTTAAGACAAGCTCATGTTGGTTTCGCAATGGGAATTAGAGGAACTGATATAGCCAAAGATGCTGCTGATGTTGTCCTACTTGATGATTCATTTAGCTCAATTGTCACTGCTTGTAAATATGGAAGAAATGTTTATGATTGTATTAGAAAATTCGTTCAATTCCAACTTACAACTAATATTGTAGCTGTATTTATGACCTTCCTTGGTGGTATTATTTTAAAAGATTCTCCATTAAATGCTATTCAAATGTTATGGGTTAATCTTATTATGGATTCATTTGCCTCATTAGCTCTTGCCACTGAAGATCCAAATGACTCACTTTTAGATAGAAAACCATATTCAAGAGATGCTTCCATTTTAACTCCAATGATGAAATTAAATATTGTTTCTCAAGCTATCTTCCAAATTAGCACTTTAACTATTATTATTTTCTATGGAGACTATATCTTTGGAGTACCATCTGATAGAAATTTAGAACATTTCATGTGGAATAATGTTAATGGTTATCATTTCACAATATTCTTTAATATATTTGTATTTATGCAAGTATTCAATTCAATTAATGCCAGAAAATTACAAAAAGATGAATATAATGTATTTACTGGTATTTTGGGTAACTGGCTATATATTCTAATTCAAAGTATTATTATTATTGGACAAATTATTTTAGTTACCTTTGGTGGAAGAGCTGTAAGAACTCATCCTTTAAGCATTAAACAACATTGTGATTGTCTTGGTATTTCTGCCTTGACTTTAGTTTGGGGATTCATTGTTAAATTACTTCCTATTGATGTCAGTGAACCAACTACTGTTGGAGAAGAACATGTCAAGACACCTGATACTTACAAGAAAACTGTTGGTTTAGGTTACATGAGCAGAGGACAAATGAGGATGAATAGTGGAGTACGTGGATTGAACTCAAGCTCTAGCAGAGTTAAGAAATAAATGAATTTTTAGATGATTATATAAAAAAAATAATAAATAGATAATTTAGTGTTTCTTGATTTATATTAAATAATTTTAAATGAATTAAATATAATGAAAAATTATTAATTTTTTTAATTATTTTATATTATTTTTTTATTATTTTTTAATAAATTATATTTAATTATGTTTATTTAATATAATTATTTTTAAAAGATAAATTAAATAATTAAATTAATAATTCAAAAATGGGGATTGGGGATTGGGGA
>CAMVAI010000132.1 GCA_947165435.1 uncultured Prevotella sp. | reverse complement strand
ATGGGTCTGTACTGTCTGTAGCGGAAGCTCCGTCGTTGTCATAGAATATACATTTCGTAATGGTATATCCTTCGGCAGCGGTGACGGTGGCCGTGAAGCCGTATCCCCACCAGCCCCAGCTATCGCTGTATACTGAGTAACAGTCTGGTAAATAACTGAATGAAACGGTTGCCACGCCTTCTGTGCTGTAGCTGGCCTGTTCTTTGGCAGTTGCCGTAATTGTGGTCAGCAGCGTTTCGGTCTGCGCCCACGCTCCGCCGACTGCCGTGATGAGCAGGGCGAGCGTCATTATATATCTTGATATTGTTTTCATATATTGTATTCTTTTTATGTTTTACCTTTTATATTATATACGCGCGAGAGGGGTTAGCGGTTATCGGTCACGGTTCCAGCGACAGCCTTGCCGCCAGTGCCGGCATAACAACCGGAATCATCGCCGCCAATGTAGGTACCGTTGCTGCCGTTGGTGGCTGTCCATCCTCCGGCGTTGACGGTCACAGAGCCGCTGATGGCTGCTCCGCCGTTGCCTCCGTGATTGTTTTCAGAAAATCCTATCGCGGACGTGTTGAGATTGCCGCCGTTGCCGCCCGTGGCAGTCACGGTGCCACCGCTGACGGTCACATTGCCGTTGATGGCCACGCCGCCAGAAGCCCCTGTATTCCCGTCCCATTTCCACGAATCCTCAGTAATAGTGAGGCTTTGGCCGTTGCCGCCTTTGGCGTTCAGTGTGCCGCTGGTCAGGACGAGCGTGCCGCTGCCTGCAACAGTCGATGCGGTGCTTTCATTCGTTCCGTTGACGTTCATCGTGCCGTTGCCCTCAATGGTGAGCGTTGCGCCTTCGGCCAGGCTGATGCCCTTGTTCAGGGTGAGTGTCTCGCCGTCGGTGAGCACCAGGGTCACGTTGCCGCTCACGGTGATGGCGGCGCTGTAGGTCAAGCCGCCTGCGGGAACAGCATATTTGCCTGCCGTCCATGCGGTCATGGTGTTGTCAAGCGTGATGGCCGGAGCCTCTGCGCCCTTCTTCACCTCCACCTTGCGGAACTTGTAGCCGGGCTTGGCCTCGAGCTTCACCTCGCTGCCCATCTTCACGCCCTGGAGCTTGCCGTCGGTGACGGTGGCGGCTGTGCCACCTACGGTAACGGTAGCCTTGCCGGCCTCGATGGTGTTGGCGTTGGCGGCGTTGAACTGGATGTCGAACTTGTTGGTGAGCACCTGGACGGTGAGGCAGGCGGGCTCGGTGTCGCTGAAGGTGTTGTCGAGCGTGGCGGCTTCACCCTGGGGGGCGTCGGCGCCCTGGATGTAGTACCATACGAGGACGTCTGCACCGTCGTCAGCGACGTTCTGGGCTGTGGGCACTGTGGCGCTGAAGTCGGTGAGTGCGGGGGCCTCGGTGGCTGAGGTGCCGATGGCGTACATCAGCGTGCCCTGCGTGGCGTCGGTGCTCTCTCCGGCGAAGGCCACGATGCCGGTGCCCTCGGCGATGAGCGATGCGTCGGTGCCGGCGATGACGCCTTCAGCGGCTTCGGGCAGCAGGGTCTTCACTTCGGGCTCGGTGCCCGTGGTGGCGAATGCGGCTGCCTTGGCGTAGATGGGTGTCAGCACGACGTCGCTGCCGGGCATCGAGAAGGTCCATGTGTTAGCGGACGAGCCGGGCTCGACGTTGATGGGGGCTTCGGCGGTGCCGTACACCTCAATCTTCTTGATTCCTTCAGAACCATATAGCTGTTCGCCAGTAAAGTTTGGACCGGTATAAATCTGAAATGAACTACCATTAAGCATGATCGGATAGAGTACAAACGGTGCAGTGCTTATAGTGTAAGTTCCATTATTATCAAAGTAAAACTTACAGCTTGAGATGGTAGTTCCCTCGGCGGGTTCTACGGTCACCGATCCTCCAGAAGAACCATATACCGCACTCCAGCACATGTTAGACATTTCATCACATGCTATATTTCCGGTGATAGTAACGGTGGCAACTCCATCAAATGTCTTGCTGCCGCTGGTGAAGTCGCTACTGGCGTTAATCGTGGTCAGCAGCACTTCCTCTTGTGCCCACGCGCCCGTGACTGCCGTGAGTAGCAGCGCGAGCGTCATTATATATCTTGATATTGTTTTCATATATTGTATTTCTTTATGTTGTTTATACCTTTTATATTATATACGCGCGAGAGGGGGGCGGTCAGTTCGTCGGCTCAAGGGTGAACACAAACGATGAGATATCGTTAAGCACGCAGTCATTCCCATCGTTAGACGAAGCATTCAACGTGACGGAGGTAGCGGGAGTGCCGCTCCATGTGAATGTACTGATGTCGTGCACATTATAACTACTTGGCCATCCGGCACCAGATTCCCTCCATACGCCGACATTATGGTTGATGTCGATTCGCTTGATGTTTCCAACGCTTGATGTGAATGTGTAGGTGCCTGTCGTAGGAACAGGTTCCCCAGTGTCAGGATCCTCTGCTGATACCTTCATCAAACCAAAGCCGTAGAATTGGGCATCTCCTGAAATTGCAATGGTGATGCCGTTAATGGTCTTACTAGTGCTACCCCAACTAAATAAGTCACCTATCTCTCCTGGGGTCAATGTGACGGTTGTCTCAGCCGGAGCCGCCTTCTTCTCCGCCTTCACGCCGATGACTTTCTTCGAGCCGGTGTAGGTGACGGTGACGGTCTCGCCCTTCTTCACGCCGGCGGCGGGCTCGGCCTTCCACTCAGGCTCGGCGGGAGGCTCGGGGTTGACGCCGTCGGCGAAGGTGACGGCGTAGGTGGGCTCGGCGGCGATGGTGACGGTGAGGGCGTTGGCGGCCAGGATGTCGCCGTCGCTGAAGTTCTCTTCGTCGTTGTCGCTGTCGTTGCCGCGCACGTAGTAGTAGACGTAGGCCTGGCCCTGGGCGAGGCCGGCGGCGGTGGGCACGTCGGCAGTCCACTGGTCGGCGGCGAGGGCCAGCAGGGCGGCGTCGTCGAGGGCCGTCGGGCTGACGTGGTACATCACGGTGCCCTGTGCGTTCGTGGTCTCGCCGATGTTGGCCACGGTGCCGGCCTCGACGATGGCGCCGTCGGTGGTGGCGGGCACGTCATTGATGGCGGTGGGGGCTGCGGTGAGCGCGGCCTGGGGGTAGTACTCGGGCTCCAGTGTCACGTTGCCGCCGGGCATGGTGAACGTGCCGGTCTTCTCGGCCTTGTTCCAGGCGACCTCGGGGCCGGAGGAGGCAGAAGAGGGGTCAGTGCCCCCGGAGATGACGACCTTTGTCTGGTTTAAGACACTTTCGATTGTGCTGGTGCCGTTCGTCACGCTGTACCCGGTCGTCTGGGTGAAGTCCACGTCGTTGGCAAAGGCTTTTCCAGCAGAGCCGTTGGAGGCATAATCTCCATCCCATTCGGACCAGCGGCCGCTGCCGCCTGAACCGCCGTTTGCAGTCACAGTGCCGCTCTTGTAGGTCAGTGTGCCTGCGAAGGCTACACCGCCGTTGCCGCCGGTGCCGCCGTAAAATTCACCGTTGCCGCCGTTGCCGCCGTTGCCGCCGGTGGCAGTCACGGTAGCGCCACCCTGTACGATGATGTTGCCACTGATGGCTACACCGCCGTTGCCGCCGGGGCCGCCTTCTTCTCCTCCATCGGTGCCGTTGTTTCCTTTCGCGCCGGTGACCACGAGCGTGCCGGGTCCTTTGACGGTGAGTGTGCCGCTGGTGATGTTGAGACCGT
>CAMVAI010000131.1 GCA_947165435.1 uncultured Prevotella sp. | reverse complement strand
CACTTCTTATTATACTACTGAAGTTATGGGAGGTGGTAAAAATAAACCAGATGAAAGTTTAATTCAATCTGTGACAATTAAAAGAGATCCTAATAATGATTTAAATAAGCATAAAAACATTGATCAAGTATTTAAAGATGAAGAAGGAGAAGATGAAAAAGATACAAAATATTATGCTTGTAAAGTTGATGGATCATCATTCAAAAATCCTGATCTTTCTCAAATGCAATTATTAAATGTTACTGATAATACAAATTTAGAAGATATTTATAATCATATTAAAACAAATGGTGGAATGTCAGATAAACCAGGAGAAAAAGATGGTATACAATTATTCAAAGTATCTGGAAAAGTTGATCCTAATGAAATAGGAAAACACATTGCTGATTCTAGAAAAAATGCTCCAAAAGAAGCTGATAATGATACTCCAACAGAATTCTATTATGAAACAAAGCCATTAGGAGATGATATTAGTTCTGATGTAAATAAAGGTGAAAATGAGAAAGGTGTTGTTAAATCTGTTACTGTCAAAAGAGATCCAAATAATGATTTAAATAAAGATAAAAACGTTAAAGATTTATTCAAGGAAGCAGAAGATAAAAATGGTGAAGAAGAATCTTTAAAACCTGCTTATTATTACTATACTAAAGTTTTAGGAGATGGAAAAGATGTAAAGCCTGAAACATTAGATATTCAACAAGTGCAACCTGAAACTAAAATTGAAGACATATATAATCAAATGAAAACAAAAGGAGGAATGATGAATAGGCCAGAAGAAGATGATGGTTTACAAATATTTAAAGTTACTGGAGATGCCAATAATGATGATATTATTAATCATATTAAAGAAGCTGGCGATCATCGTAATAATAAACCAGGTAAAGATGGAAAATTAAGAAATGTAAATGCAGAAGCCAAAAAACCTGGCCAACAGCCTGGTAAAGGAAAAGATGAAGAAAAGCCTATAGATTCAGGTGAATATAGATTATATGGTAATGAACTTCCAAAACCAGAAGGCAAAAAAGGAAATATTGGAAAATTAAAAATGCCTGAATTCCCCAAATCAGGTCAACCTAAAAAAGTAGCTCCTTATAAGCCAGTTTATAAGGGTATTAAAGAAGATACTAAAAAACCTAAGCCTGTTGCACCTTATAAACCAGTGTTTAAGAAAAATGTTCCAGATAATAAACCAGTACCCAAAAAACCTACCAAAACAGAAAATAAACCATATAATAAACCAGTTAATAAACCATATAAAAAACCAGATAATAAACCTTCTAATAAGCCAGATAATAAACCATCTCATAAACCAGATAATAAACCATCTAATAAGCCATATAATACACCATCTGAAAGTGAGCCTATTACAGAACCAACTTTAGATGACTTTGGTACTATTAAAGTAGGTGGAAATGAATATCATCCAAATCCAAATGGAGAAATAGTTAGACCAGGAGATAAAAAAGATCAAGAACCTGGATTACAAAGAATTGATCTTGGAGATGATAACTTAGAATGTATAAAAGTTTCTGGAGATAAATTAGAAGTTTTAGCTAATGAAGATAATAATAAAAAACCAATAAGTAACATTAAAAATATATTTAAAGATGCTGATGAAGAAGATAATGGTGTTACTTATTATTATAGAAAAGTTTTAGGAGATGGGTTGGATAAACCAGATGAAAAGCAATTAATTAAAATAGAACCAGAAGAATATATGGAAAAACTGTACGATCAAATTAAAGCAATTGGAGATGGATTAACCAAACCTGATGAAGGAATTCAATTATTAAAAGTCTTTGGAGATGTTAATCCTGAAGATAAGACTGATCATATGAAAGAAGCACAAAAATTATATGAAGTGAAAGATAAAGATGGAAAATCCCAAGGAACTACTGTACAATGTGTTACAGTCCAACGTCCAAATGAAGAAGGTAAAAAAGAGCCTGTCCAATATATTAAAGCTGTATTAGGAAAAGGAAAGGCTAAACCAGGAGAAGATCCAGTTTCATTTTATAAAGTTAAAGAAGGAAAAGATGCAAGAGATATATTAGAACAAATTCAAAAGAAAGGAGAACCAGATGGAAAAGATGGAGTAGACTATGATAAAGTTAAAGGAGATGAATTACCAGAAGTATCAAAATTATTTAATGACAGTGAAAATATTCCAAAAACATTTTATTATACCACAAATCCTAAAGGTCATGGAACTAACAAAAATGGAAAACCATTCGGAGATGGTAAAATTGAATCTGTTACTATTTTATGTGATCATGACAATAGAACAAATCAAAAAAGCCTTGTTAAAGATGTATTTAGAAAAGCAGAAGAAGCTAATAAGGATAAAGATAAAGATAAAGAAGATGAAGACAATGCAGTATATTATTATAGTAAAGTATTAGGTCCTAACAAATTAAATAAAGATATAGTTAAAGATCCTCAAGTTAATGAAGTTCCAGGTGAAACAAAAATGAAAGATGTCTATAACAAAGTTAATGGAGAAATGATAGATAAGCCAGATGATGGAACTGAAGATGAAAATAATGGTGTATTATTAATTAGAGCAAAAGGCGGTCAAAACTTAGAAAATATTGTAGATAAAATAAAAGTTTCAGGAGCAGGAATCAATAAACCAGGACAAGTTTTAAGATCTGTAAAGCCAACAAAACCAGGAGATAAGCAAACTAAACCAGGAGAAAAAGATACTCAGCCTATTCTCCGTGGTAAAAAACCTGATGATGAAAAATATGATGAAAATGGTAGACCAAGATTAGAAAAGATTGACGTTGGAGATGATAGATTCCAATGTGTTAAAGTAAGTGGAGCTCAATTAAGTGATTATGCTAAGCCTGAAAATAATAAAGATCAGAAAAATAAAGTTAGAAATGTATTTAAAGATGCAGATGAAAAAGATAATGGTGTCACTTATTATTATAGAAAAGTTTTAGGAGACGGAAAAGATAAACCTGATAATGTACAATTAATCAAAGTTGATCCAGAACAAGAAATGAATGGAATATATAATCAAGTCAAAGCCATTGGAGGTGATATGAATAAACCTGATGAAGGTATACAATTAGTTAAAGTTATAGGTGATGTTGATCCTAATGAAATTAATAGACATATGAATGATACTAAAAACTTATATGAACAACAAAAAGAAGGTGAAGATAATGGAACAACTGTTCAATGTGTTAAAGCCTCAAAACCAGATAAAAATGGTGTTAAACAGCCAGTACAATATCTTAAAGCTACTAGAGGAAAACCAAAGCCAGGTGAAGAACCTATCTCTTATTATAAAGTGAAAGGAGACAGTGATGTTAGAGATTTATTGGAACAAATTCAAGAAAAAGGAGAGCCAGATGGAAAAGATGGAGTAGACTATGAAAAAGTGAAAGGGAATGAATTACCTGAAGTTCAAAAATTATTCCAAGGAGGTTCAGATATTCCAAAGACATATTACTATACAAGTCAAGCTTTAGGAGGAGCCACTAAAAATGATGGAAAGCCATATGATGATGGTAAAGTCCAATCTGTAACAATTTTATCAGATCCTGATAATAAAACAAATAAAGATAATAAAGTTAAGGATGTATTTAGAAAAGCTGACCTTGCTAATGAGAAACAAGAGGTTGAGGATGACAATTCAGTATATTATTATACAAAAACTTTAGGAGATTTATTAAATAAGGAAAGTCCTAAATCACCTCAAGTTCAAAAAATTACAGGAGATACTGAAATGAAAGATATATATAATAAAGTTAAAGGTGATATGACTAATAAACCTGGAGATGCAAATGACGATGTATTCTTAATTAAAGTTCCATCTGATAAAAATGTTGATGAAGTATTACATAATATTAAAGTATATGGAAATGCTCTTTCCAATCAAGAAAAGAATATACCTGAAGATCAAAGACCTGGAGAAGAAAGACCTGGAGA
>CAMVAI010000130.1 GCA_947165435.1 uncultured Prevotella sp. | reverse complement strand
ACCATCGCCTATGCCTGGCCTATACGGGACAGTGGAACTCCACCCGCTCCACCAACACCACGACAGGTACGGCCCAGTCCACGCAACATTCCCGTGAGCACACTTACCTGCACAACGTCGATGTCAACTATGCGGCTCCGTTCGGTCTGCAACTTGGCGTTTCGTACACCAACTATCAGGAGCCTCGTACGCAAAGCCTTGAGGGCGAACTGTACGACATCAACCGAAACCTGTCAGTTGATAGTCGCCAGAAAGTCAGCAAGTGGCTCTTCACCGCCGACCAGACCCACGCGCTGCCCAATGACTGGGAACTGAACTACGGGGCAAAGGCGCAGTTCACGAACAACAACAGCTATCAGACCACCCTCGACCAGAACCAGCAGCCCATGCCCGACGCCACCAGCAGCGTTGATTACGACGAGCGCATCCTGAATGCCTACGCCGGACTGAGCAAGCAGATTGGCAAGACGCTGAGCCTCGACGCCTCGCTGACGATGGAGCAATACCATGCCACCAAGTGGAACGAGTGGCGCGTCTACCCGCAGTTCAACGCCATGTGGAACATCAACCCGAAGAATATGCTCAATCTCTCGTTCAGCAGCGAGGCCGTCTATCCCTCCTACTGGAGCACCATGAGCAGCATCTACTACGCCTCGGCCTATACAGAGATATGGGGCAATCCCGACCTGAAGCCCATGTCGAAATATGAGGTGAACCTCATGTGGCAGCTGAACCACAAGTACACGTTCACTGCCTTTGCCGAGTTTGAGCCTGACTACTTCGTGCAGCTCCCCTATCAGACCTCCGACCGAATGGCCGTCATCATGAAGGAGACCAACTTCGACTACTCCAACTACTACGGTCTGCAAGCCTCGGCGCAGTTCCATGTCGGCCAGTGGCTCAACGGTACCGTCAATGCCACGGGCCTCTACCGTCACGACAAGAGCAGCAACTTCTTCGACCTGCCCTTCGACCGCACCCGCCTCTCGGCCATCCTCGGAGGAACAGCGGTGGCCAAACTGTCCCAGCGGCATAGCATCCAGTTCATCCTCAATCCGTTCTTCCAGTCGAAGGCCATCCAAGGCGTCTACGACATCAGTCCGCTGTTCTATCTGAACGCCTCGCTGCGCTGGACCTCCGACAACAGCAAGTGGAGCGTCGTAGCCAAAGCCAACAACATCTTCAACTGCTACGCCAACACCCGTTCCACCGTCGCCAACCAGGACTACGCCATGCGTGTCTGGATGAACTACGCCAGTGCCTCGCTCACCGCAATCTACCGCATCGGCAACTTCAAGGAGAAGAAAAAGAAGGAGGTGGACACCTCGCGAATGGGTTATTAATGTAAACAAGATGAAAAGAGTCATAATACTTCTGCTATTCATAAGTGTAGCTATTTCGGTAAAAGCCCAAAGAGTCACACGCGAATATAATAATGTGTCGCTCAGCGAGGCCCTGCGCCAACTGAACGAGCAGACCGAGGACTACACCATCAGTTTCCTCTACAACGAACTGGAGGACTTCCGCATCACTACCTCTATTCATCGCAAGTCCGTACCCGATGCCATCCGTCAGATGATAGGCTTTTATCCCATCCGCATGACCGTTGATGACAAGGAAATCATCGTGGAATGCCCGCAGAAGACAGCCCCTCGATACAAAGGAACTATCATTGACGAGCAAGGCCAGCCCATAGCCTATGCCAACATCGCCCTGCTCTCACCTCAGGACTCTACGCTGATTACCGGTGGAGTCTCTAATGAAAGCGGCCTCTTCGTCATCCCATGCGAGCAACATCCCGTTCTTGCCCGCATCTCCTATGTTGGTTACAAAACCATCTATAAGATTTGCAGCCAGTCTGAAGTGGGAGTCATTCGATTACAAGTGGATAACTATGCTTTGAAAGGCGTAACGGTGAAGGGCCATGTGCCACAATATCAGATGGGCAGTGAGGGTTTGGTAACCAATGTTGAGAATACCATATTGAGTAAACTCGGCACTGGCGAGGACGTGCTGACCCACGTGCCTGGCATCACGAAGAAAGACGGATATTTTGAGGTGTTCGGCAAGGGCGCGCCACTCATCTACATCAATGGGCGGTTGATGCGCGATGCCTCGGAACTCGACCAGTTGAAATCAGAGAACATCAAGAGCGTAGAACTCATCACCAACCCTGGCGCCAAATATGATGCAAGTGTTAAGGCTGTAGTGAAGATACGCACAAAGGCGGCACAGGGTGAGGGCTTCGGCTTCGATGTGCGCTCCAGTTACTACCAATCGGAAAATACCGACCTTGTAAAACAACTGAACTGGAATTACCGCCACAACAACCTCGACGTGTTTGGTACAATCTATTATGGGTTGAACAATGGTCACTACCCAAGCAACACGACTACAATTGTGGAAACTGATACGCTTTGGCGGCAAAATTTTGTACAGGATTACAAGCCAAAGAAACAA
The DNA here is from genome assembly GCA_947165435.1 of uncultured Prevotella sp. Taxonomy (GTDB): domain Bacteria; phylum Bacteroidota; class Bacteroidia; order Bacteroidales; family Bacteroidaceae; genus Prevotella. The sequence continues at coordinate 1,577 of CAMVAI010000130.1, read as the reverse complement.
TCATGGCGCAATACCGTCGGTGCAAACTATCTTCTAGATGATAACAATTCCATAGGAATGCGATATACGCTGACGCTTCGCCCCGACAACCACACCAACACCTCACTCAGCAGCGATGTGACTGCCGATGGTGAATATTTCGACCATCTCGACAACACAGTACACGCCGATGTCAGCTATCGTCCGGCTCATCTACTGAACGTATATTATAAAGGTAAGATAGGTAAGGCCGAAATTGACTTCAACACCGACTATCTATATAACCGTGAGAGCGACCATGCCGTCTATACCGAACAGAGTACAAGCCAGGAAAATCGTGTTGTCAATTCTGAGAACCGTGAGCGCAACAAACTCTTTGCCTCGAAGCTCAATGTTGACTTCCCATTGTGGGGCGGAGGGCTAACCGTGGGCGCAGAGTACACCTACACCAACCGTAATGATGACTATATCAATCCTGAGCATTATGTTCCTACATCGTTTGCCAAACTGAAGGAGTCACACATAGCCCCCTTTGTGGAATACAACAGGCAGATTGACCGTTCCCAATTCTCTGCGGGAGTCCGCTATGAATGGGTGAGTTTTGATTACTTCGAGAACGACTTGCACCTTGACGAGCAAAGTCGCTCATTCGGCAATCTGTTTCCAACCCTCTCCGTCGGAACTCGAATAGGCAAAACGCAGCTTCATCTCGGCTATTCAGCCAAGGTCCGTCGCCCCACATATCAGCAGTTGAGCAACAACGTCACCTACGGCAACCGTTTTCTACTACAGTCGGGGAATCCATTCCTTAGGCATGAGTATATCCACGACCTTTCATTGACGGGTGTGTGGAAGTTCCTGCAATTCGCCATTAGCTACAACGATCGGCGTGATGCTGTCATCTATTGGGCCGAGCAGCAGGCTGACAACTCCGCCGTGACACGTCTTACGCAGACCAATATCCCAACTCTGAAGAGCATCATGGCGCAGGTGGCCATTGCCCCTAAGTTCGGCTTTTGGTCGCCAGAACTGAGCGTCGGGATGCAGAAGCAGTGGCTCACGCTCCACACCGATGTGCGAACCTACCAGATGAACAAGCCCATCTTCCAACTGAGCCTCGACAATGCTTTTGATTTCGGATACGGATGGGTAGCTTCAGTAGATGCTTATCTGACCACGAAAGGCAATGATGAGAACGTCTATTCCTCTCGCAACAAAGGAACTGTCAATATCAGCCTTACAAAATCGCTGCTGAACGACCATCTCTCCATCCGTGTTCAGGGGAACGACCTTTTCCACACTGAAAAGCAGGGCATGCTGTTGTATGCAGGCCGGATGCATAGCGAACAGACAAGCTGGTATGACAGTCGTGAATTTGTGCTAACGCTCCGTTATAACTTCAATACTACACGTTCTAAGTACAAGGGCACTGGTGCAGGTAATGACGAAAAGAACCGACTATAAACTCTCTCGTTAGGGCAGTTGTCAGCCTCAGAGCCGACGCTGCCCACTTCAAAGAATAGACGATTAAGAACATTTAACGCCCGATGATGCAGGATTTCCCGCTTTACGGCGTTTATATAGACAGAAATAATAAC
>CAMVAI010000129.1 GCA_947165435.1 uncultured Prevotella sp. | reverse complement strand
GGGGAAGCGACTTCAAAAGACATGGAAAGAATGTGTCGTGTCATGAAGTGCCATGAATTACCCGGCAGAATGATGAAGGGCGTTCCACTTGATGGCGGGTCCAGCATCTAATTTGTTTAAGTAGAAAACATTGTTTATCTTTGCTTGCAACCACATTGCGCGCGACACTTGATGGCCTTATTCTCGAAACTTAAACTTTGGCAAAAGATATTCCTGCTGGTCCTTGCGGGCATTTTTGTCGGCGGCGGCGGCCTTTTCCTTTATTTGATGCGTTTCCATACCTATCTGGTTGGGGACGATCCTTCGGCCTGTGTCAACTGCCACATCATGCAACCCTATTATGCCACTTGGAATCACTCTTCCCATGGCCGTGGGGAGACGGTCACGTGCAATGACTGCCATGTCCCCCATGAGAATATCGTCAGGAAATATGCTTTCAAGGGGATGGACGGAATGAAGCATACGGCGGCATTCGTCGCCTTCCGCGAGCCGCAGGTTCCCGCCGCCAAGGATCCCAGCGCGCAGGTCGTCATGAACAACTGCATCCGCTGCCATACGGAGCTCACGACAGCGTTGGTGAAGGCCGGGAAGATGGATTATATGATGACGCAGGTCGGCGAAGGGAAGGCCTGCTGGGATTGCCACCGGGATGTTCCCCACGGAGGGAAGAATTCTCTCTCGGCAACCCCGGATGCCCAAGTTCCGTTCCCCGAATCGCCTGTTCCCGAATGGCTGCAGAAGGCCATCGGCCATCATTCTCCCCACGGTCACCGACATGGAAAATAAAAATTGAACGATATGAGTGAAAAGAAACTGAAACCCTTGCACAGCTGGTTGATTTTCGGTGGCTCCATGGTCGTGGTCTTCGTCCTGGGCCTCGTCGTGTCCGCCCTCATGGAACGCAGGGCGGAGGTCGCCAGCATCTTCAACAACCGGAAGAATCCCATGCAGGGCATCGTGGCGCAGAACCAGAAATTCAAGAGCGATTTCCCGCGCGAGTATGAGACCTGGAAGGCGACGGAAGAAACGGATTTCCGTTCCAAGTATATGTCTTCGGACATTCAGGACGTCCTCGAGGAACGCCCCAACATGGTCGTCCTTTGGGCAGGCTACGCTTTCTCATGGGACTACAATTCGCCCCGCGGCCACTTTCACGCCCTGGAGGACCATCGCGAAATCCTTCGCACCGGTTTTCCCACGGAGCTCTACGACGGCTCCAACCAGCCCGGCACCTGCTGGACCTGCAAAGGCCCGGATGTGCCGCGTTTGATGGAGGAAGTCGGCCCGGCTGAATTCTACAAGGCCAACTGGGCCAAGTGGGGCGCCGATGTCGTGAACCCCATCGGCTGCAGCGACTGCCATGATTCCGAGACCATGGACCTGCACATCTCCCGCCCGGCACTTCGCGAAGCCTTTGCCAGCATGGGCAAGGACGTGGACAAGGCCACGCACAACGAGATGCGCTCGCTTGTGTGCGCCCAGTGCCACGTGGAGTATTATTTCCACGATTATCCCGAGACGCCCGAGAAGGACCAGTACCTCACCTTCCCCTGGAAATACGGCCTCACGCTGGAGGATGCGGAGAAGTACTACGATGAGATGGGCTATGCCGACTACATCCACGCGTTGTCCAAGGCCCCCATCCTCAAGGCCCAGCACCCCGGCTATGAGACCTCGCTGCAGGGCATCCACGGCCAGCGGGGAGTAACCTGCGCCGACTGCCATATGCCTTATGTCGCCGACGGTGGCGTGAAATACTCCGACCACCACATCCAGAGCCCGCTGGCAAAGATGGACCGCACCTGCCTGGTGTGCCACCGCGAGAGTGAGGAGACGCTCCGGCAGAACGTGTACGAGCGTCAGGAGAAGTGCCTGGAGGTTCGTGACCAGTTGGAGGACATCCTGGCCAAGGCCCATATCGAAGCCAAGTTCGCCTGGGATCAGGGAGCGACTGAGGCAGAGATGAAGGACGCCTTGCAGGACATCCGCAAGAGCCAGTGGCGCTGGGACTATGCCGTCGCCTCCCATGGCGCTTCTTTCCATGCTCCGCAGGAAGTGCTCCGCCTGATGGGCAAGGGAGTCACCTATGCTCAGGAAGCGCGCCTGAAGATTGCCAAGGTCCTGGCCCGGCACGGCTTCACCGGCGATGTGCCGATGCCGGACATCTCCACCAAGGCCAAGGCGCAGGCCTACATCGGACTGGATATGGCTGCCATGGAGCGCAAGAAGGCGGCCTTTATGGAATCCATCGTCCCGCAGTGGCTGTCCATAGCCAAGGAGAACGGCAAACTGCTTGATTATTAAGAAGCATGTGGGTTAAACCTTGGAAAATGAAGGAGGGCTTCCTCATCGGAGGAGGCCTTCTTTTTGCGGGAATGCTGCTGCAGGTGGCGACGGGCCCCATCCGGTGGGAGCTCTTTGCCTGGCCGGTCAACTTGATCGTGCTGATCCTGCTGCTGGCCGCTGTCGGCGTGATGTTCGCGCTGGGTCGTAAAGTCTATGCTTTCGAGTGGATGATGCATGCGGGAGCGGCCGTTCCCTGTTTGGTGTACGCCGCGGCCCTTACCATCCTGATGGGCCTGCTTCCGCAGGTACGTGTGGGTGGGATGCCTTGGCTGAGCCAGATGCTGCGGTTCTGGCCATTCGTCCTGATCTGGACCTGGATGATGGTGATTTCGGCCCTGGCCGCTCTGAACCATCTCCTCCGTTGGAAAGTGAAGGAGATCCCGTTCATTCTGAACCATCTGGGCGTCGTGGTCGCCATCGTTTCCGCTACGCTGGGAAGTGCCGATACGCAGAGCCTGCAGCTGACCGCCTTCACGGGGGAACCGGAGTGGCGGGCCGTGGACGATGCCGGAACGGTACACGAGCCGGGCCTGGCCATCGAACTGCACAAGTTCACCCTGGAAGAGTATCCGGACCATACGCCTAAGCGTTTCGCATCGGACATTACCGTCTATACGGAAGATGGAAAGGCGGTTCAGGGAACGGTGGAAGTGAATAAGCCCTTGAAGGTGAACGGCTGGAAGGTCTACCAGTACGGCTATGATGTGAAATACGGCACCGAGAGCCCCTACAGCGTATTCCAGCTGGTACATGATCCCTGGATCCTGTGGGTGTACATCGGCATTTTCATGATGATTGCAGGCGCTTTGTGCCTGATGCTCTTCATGGCCCCTAAACCGATGAGATCATGAGTTGGGATTCGTTTGTCTGGTTCGCGCTGACAGCGGTTCTCTTATGGGCCGCAGGCGCATTCTTTGCCTGGAAAGAGCGCAAGCCGCTTGTGTATGCCTGCACGCTGACCGGCATCGCCTTGTTCTTCGCCTTCATCCTGGGGATGTGGATCTCGCTGGAACGTCCACCGTTGCGGACGATGGGAGAGACCCGCCTATGGTATTCTTTCTTCCTGCCGGTTGCCGGTATCATCGTCTACAGCCGCTGGCGCTACAAATGGATCCTGAGTTTCAGCACGCTGCTCTCCTTCGTGTTCATCTGTGTGAACCTGTTCAAACCGGGCATTCACTCCAAGAGTCTGATGCCGGCCCTGCAGAGTCCCTGGTTCGCGCCGCACGTCATCGTGTATATGTTCTCCTATGCGCTGCTGGGCGCTGCCACGGTCATGGCCGTGTACATGCTTATCCGGAAGGGGAAGACCACGGAGAAGGAGATCAACCTTACGGACAATCTGGTTTATGTGGGCCTGGCCTTCTTGACCTTCGGGATGCTCTTCGGCGCGCTATGGGCCAAAGAGGCCTGGGGAACCTACTGGGCCTGGGATCCCAAAGAAACCTGGGCTGCCGCCACGTGGCTTTGCTATCTGGTGTACATGCACCTGCGCAAGGCCAAGCCCGGTGAGTGGCAGACCGCCTGTGTTATCCTGCTCGTGAGTTTCGTCTGCCTCCAGATCTGCTGGTGGGGCATCAACTATCTGCCATCCGCCCAGGGATTGTCCATTCACACTTATAACGTGAAATAATCATTCCTGGAATCCGGCAAGGTGAATCGCATTGGAGAAGAAAAACAGGTGGTCCGCTGGATGATCGGGCTATTCTGCCGAAGGAAGCATCATGGGAAAAGGCTTTGTCCGGATTGTTCCGCACTGGCTTCTTACTGTGACAGCCGCTTGGAACACTGTCGATTCGGTAACGAAAAACCTACGTGTAAAAAGTGTCCGGTGCATTGTTACAGTCCCGACATGCGGGAGAAAATCAGGGCCGTCATGCGTTATTCGGGCCCCAGAATGATCTTCCATCATCCGTTCGCCGCCATCCGGCATCTGGTGAGATGAAAATCAAATGATTGATTGATCGGTGTAAACTTACATAAGTCAATCGGCCGAAAAGAAAAA
>CAMVAI010000128.1 GCA_947165435.1 uncultured Prevotella sp. | reverse complement strand
AAGTTCTTCATCCCATCTGACTTTGATGCCGCAAAGTTAGAGCTTTCTTTATGCCCATACCGATCGTGCTTCCCCCCTACCAGACTTTGATGAGAGAATTAATAAGTAACCATAATACAAGAACTATTAAAAAAGAAACAAAATGAGGAGTATGAAACATTCGATTAAACGAGAGCAGAGCCATGCTCGCATGAGCTTTGCCGAGTTTGAGAACCAACGGTCGCTGGCCGAAGGGGAAAGCAATGTTCGAGCAACGCTCAAACACATGAAACTATCATTCCATCTCATTCTCACCCTAGCCCTCTGGCTCCTGGCGGCGCAAGGGGCGTGGGCAACAGACCCAGTGACGAAGACGTATGCCTTCAGCACAAGGTCACTCGAAAACAACAACTCCACCCTCAAGATGACCGACCCCGACGACAACACGTCGAAGACCATCATCACGTCAGCGAGCAATTATAAGTTCTCTAACTATGGCTCTGAATTGCGGGTTGGTGCTGGTGGGCAGTACACCATCTACCCAAATGTCAACGGCAAGGTGACAAGAGTGGAGTTCACGCACATGGGCAGATGGGGTTCCCCGTACTATCCCGATCCCTCTCAGCCGGTCTCTTATATAGGAGCATTCTCCATGTCTATCACAGGCATGACATGCAACGATAAAAACTCCCTGACAGGAAACGGAACTTCTGTAGGTGAGGGATTGAGCGCGTACACTAATGAGGATGCCAGTTTTACCTTCGTCAGCACGGATGCCGCCGGTATAGAAGGCAGTCTTTCCATGACGCTGGGCGATTACGCCTTGATGCTGATAAGAAGCGGCTGCGAACTGAAAATCACCTACATTCCCAGCGTAGCCCCGGTACACGCGCACGACTTCACATACATCCTCGATGGCAACACGCTGACCGCCACCTGCGGCGGCACCGACGGGCTTGCGTGCTCGCTCACCAATCATCAGATTTCGACATCGCTCACCGCCGATGATGCCTTCGATAGCGACCCGGCCATGAGCTTCCCTGCCACGCTGTCGAACTATGCACCTTTCAGCACGGAGACGGGAGCCACGAAGGGAAACATCACATACGTGAACAATACGACCAGCGAAAACCTCGGCACCACAATGCCCAGTGACCCCGGCCAATATACCGCCAGCATCACCGTCACCGCAGGAGGCACTGGTTACACATTGACAAAGACTTACAATGTATATTCCTACGCTCAAATTAACAACATCTATCCGCAACTCAACATTAGCACTGATAAATACGCAAGCACAACTGCTGCCGGAGCAAATGAAACCGTCACCATCACCTTTACGTCGAAGTTCGGCGAAACATTGACGACGCTGACCGTGACGGGCGCAACCTCGGGAAGTGACATCACGTTGACCACGGCGGGTGCCAACACCTACACGTTCACTATGCCCGCCGAGGGAGTCAACATCGGCGCCACGTTCTCCATCAGCGGGGATGACTTCGCAGAGACTGGCACCAACGAGTACACCATCAAGACCGCCAACGGCTGGGGCTGGTTCTGCTTTGCCACAAACTACGACTTGGCTCCCGACGGCTTCAGCGGCAAGGTTGTGAAACTCGCTGGAAATGTCAGTTCATCAGAGATGGCAGGCACGAGCGGTCACCCGTTCAAGGGTACGTTTGACGGACAGGGCAATACGCTGACCTTCAACCGCACTGCCGCCGAGCACTTCAGCGCTCCGTTCCACTACATTAACGGCGCCACCATCAGCAACCTCCACGTAGAGGGCACCATTACGGGCGGCACCTATGAGAGCTTGGGCGGTCTGGTGGGCCATTCCGAGGGCAATATCACCATCAATAACTGCCGCGTGAGCACCGAAATCAGCACCACAGTCAGCGGCAGCGCCCTTCACGGCGGTGTCATTGGCACGTGGAATGGCTCTTATGCCACCTGCACCGTCACGGGCTGCGTCTATGACGGACTGATTTACAACCCGAACGAGGCTGGCGTGACCACCTCCTGCCACGGATTCATAGGATGGGACTATGGAAATAACGGGACCATCACGTTCACCGACTGCCTATCCGCTCCCGCCGCATACGGCACGGGCAAATACGCACTGGGCGGCAACTGCTTCACTTTCGTCTTTCCAAACAGTGAGCCGACCTACAACATGACGAACTGCTACTACACCAGCACCCTCGGCAACAAGCAGGGCCGCCCCGCCGCCACGGTGACCGTCGCGCCCGCCAACCTCGGTAATGCGATGACCGACCACGGAATGGTGGATGGCTACGAGAACGGTTTCCTTTACGACGGCAACTACTACACTCCGAAGTACGGTGACGCAGTGGTGGAATACCGCTTCAATGACGGGAATGAGAGGGCCGACGTGACCATCAACGGCACAAACAATCAGGTAACAGGCGTCAACGTCGTGGGTGTGAACATCACGGAGGCGGTCGGCAATATCAAGAGCGTGACCTACAACCGCCCGTTCAACACAGCACAGGCCGCCACGGTGATACTGCCGTTCAGCTATATCTGCAACGGCAACGAGGGTGGCAAGTTCTACGGCTTCAAGGAAGTGGTGTACGACGAAGTCTTGCACAAATGGGTCTGCACGATGAAGGAGCCAGGCAATACGGCTGTGACCACGCTGACGGCCAACACGCCGTATCTGTTCATGCCGAGCGAAACGACGATGACGTTCCCGAACATCTCGAGCATGACGGGCGGAGTCGTGACGCTGCAGCCCACGACGGCCAACGACGGTGTCTATGGCGGTGCCACGACGGATGCAGCCTGGAATTTCCACGGCACGTACAAAGGGAAGAGTTGGACAGTTGCCAGCAATGACTACGGCTTTGCAGCAAGAAGTGGCACAGAGGCTGGCGGCGCGGCAACCGTTGAGGCCGGGCAGTTCGTCCGCTTCACCACAGGTGCATTCATCAAGCCCATGCGCTGCTATCTGTCGTATGTCGGCACGGAGACCCCGGCCCCAGCCCCGGCACGCCGCATGACGCGCTCGGCCGCTGCCACCGACGACCTGCCCGCCACCATCACCGTGCGCCTCGTCAGCCGCAGCGGCGAGACTACCGCCATCGGCGAGATTGACACCAAGACGGGCGAACTCTCGTTCGACAGCGAGGCATGGTACACCCTCGACGGTGTGCGTCTGAGCGGCAAGCCTAGCACCAAGGGCATCTATATCCGCTCGACCTCTGGTCGCTTGCAAGGCAAGAACAATGGACGTAAGATTGTAATCAAGTAAGGTTTAGAGCCCCTTGATAAGGGGCGGCTATAATGCAGGGATAAAAAAGAAAGAATTATGAAAAAGAAATATATGAAGCCATCTGTGAGAGTAATCGAACTGCAACACAAGTGCCAGTTACTGGCTGGCAGCGGCGACCCCACAAGGAACGTCCCCTGGTGGGACGGCGAGGGCGATTAAAAGCTAACAGGATAGTATTTGCTATTCATTGATATGATGGACAATCTAAAGACTCCTGCGCCTATCATTAAGACTGGTGCAGGAGTTAATTGAACTTCCTCATTTTTCCCTTGATTGCCTTTTATTTACGAGGTTTCTGCGTTAATTCTCCAAAATTACTTTGTTGCGTCAACCTTTTTTCGTAACTTTGCCAATAAATTGGCGAAGTTACTTTGTCTCGGCAAAAAAAATAAATGAATTTATTTTGTTCTGCTCTCGACTTTTCGTAACTTTGCAGCCAAATTAACTCTAAAACAAAAACAACTATGCAAAGTGACCCCAAGCAGTGCCTGTACTGCCAGAACAATGAGACCCTCCACGATCTGATGATCGAGTTTGCCACGCTGCGCGTCTCGCGCGCCTTCCTCTTCAAGGAGCAGACCTACCGTGGCCGCTGCCTCGTGGCCTACAAGGACCATGTGAACGACCTGAACGAGCTCAGCGACGACGACCGCAACGCCTTCATGGCCGACGTGGCACAGGTGACCCGTGCCATGCAGAAAGCCTTCAACCCCGAGAAGATCAACTACGGTGCCTACAGCGACAAGCTGTCGCATCTGCACTTCCACCTGGCGCCGAAGTATGTCGGCGGCCCCGACTACGGCGGCACGTTCCAGATGAACCCCGGCAAGGTGTATCTCACGGATGCCGAATACCAAAGCCTCATAGAGCAAATCAAAGCCAACCTGTAACGGTTGGCTTTGACCGAAAGTAACAAGGCCAGTTGCTGAATATCTGTTCACCACTGCGAAAACAGCGTTTTCTTCGCAAGAAAACGTTGTTTTCTTGCATGGAAAACGGTATTTCCTTGCCCAGTGACACCACTCCCAGCCTCTCCATGAAAATTACATGGTAATTATATGTAAAAGAAGATGGAACATGTAATTACCATGTAATGATCCATTAATTTTTCAAAAATCCCCGATTTCATCGGGATTTTTCTGCTGTAAATA
>CAMVAI010000127.1 GCA_947165435.1 uncultured Prevotella sp. | reverse complement strand
GTGGGCAACATCAAGGTGGGCAACACGAAGATTGTGGCCGACTACATCTCGGAGTTTACAGGTGCCGACCAGTTTGAAATTGTGACCCACAAGTACGACGGCATGGCTTACAAGCCCCTATGCGACCTCGCCAAGGAGGAGCAGCAGAACGGTGAGTTGCCTCCGTTTGAAGGTTCGGTAGATGTCTCAAAGTACGACGTCATCTTCATCGGCGGTCCCGTCTGGTGGGGCACCTATCCGCAGGTGATGTTCACGTTCTTCAAGGAATACAACTTGAACGGTAAGACCATCATCCCCTTCACCACTCACGAAGGCTCCGGCCTCGGCAGTTGTGTGAAGGACGTAAAGAAAGCCTATCCGAAGGCCAACGTTGAACAGGGCTTCAGCATCTATGGCCACGATGTCCGCACAGGTAAGGAGCGCGTGGAAAAATGGCTGAAGAAGATAGGTTATCAAGGAAAGTAATATGAAGAAACAAGTATCTGTTTTAGTAGGTGCTGGAAGCATCGGACAGGCCATCATCCGTCGCGTTTCGGCTGGCAAACACATAGTGTTGGCAGACTATAGGTTGGAACATGCTGAGCAAGCCGCCAAGACATTGGAAAACGCTGGTTTTGAGTGCTCCACCATCCAGTGCGACCTCGGCTCGAAGGAAGACATCTTGAAGTTGGTAGAGTTTGCAACCAACAAAGGTGAAGTGACGAACTTGGTGAATGCCGCTGGCGTATCGCCCTCACAGGCTCCTGTTGAAGATATACTGCGTGTGGATCTCTACGGTACGAGCGTACTGATAGAGGAGTTTGGACGGGTGATAGCCGAGGGAGGTTCTGGTGTGATTATCTCATCGCAGAGCGGCCATCGTCTGCCGGCACTCCCCCAAGAGCAAAACGATGCACTGGCCATGACTCCAACTGATGAACTGCTGGCATTACCGTTTATCAAGGAAATCAACGACACGCTGAAGGCCTACCAGTATTCCAAGCGTTGCAATGTGCTCCGCGTGATGTATGAGGCCACCCGTTGGGGTAAGCGTGGTGCCACCATCAACTCTATTTCTCCAGGCATCATCATCACCCCATTGGCAAATGATGAGTTGCACGGACCCCGCAAGGACGGCTATCTGAAGATGATCGAGGGCATGCCCGCCCGCCGTGCCGGGACACCCGACGAAGTTGGTGACTTGGCAGAGTTTCTGATGTCAAACCGTGGACGTTTCATCAGCGGTGCCGATTTCCTTATCGACGGTGGCTGTACGGCCTCTTATTGGTATGGCGACTTGCAGTATTTGAAGGCTACACATTAAATAATCGAACAGATATGGAAACTATCAAACTTACAAACGGAGTGGAGATGCCCTTACTGGGCTATGGCGTGTTTTTGGTGCCGCCTCAGGAGGCTGAGCGGTGTGTGACGGATGCACTCGAAGTGGGCTATAGGCTCATCGATACGGCACAGGCATACTATAATGAGGAGGGTGTGGGTGCTGCCATCGCGAAGAGCAGCGTGAAGCGCGAGGATATCTTCCTCGTGACGAAGGTGTGGATTGCGAATGCCGGTGAAGAGAAAGCAGCACAGAGCATCAACGAGAGCCTGCGTAAACTGCAGACCGACTATATCGACCTGCTGCTCATCCATCAGGCCTACGGCGACGTGTTCGGTTCATGGAGGGCTATGGAGAAGGCTTACAAGGCGGGCAAGGTTCGCGCCATAGGCGTGTCTAATTTCCAGGCTGCCCGGTTTTTCGACTTCGCCCACTATGTGGATGTAAAGCCGATGGTGAACCAGTTGCAGTGCAATCCGATGATTCAGCAGATGGGCATCGAACCGCTGCTGGCTGAGACCGATACGAAGATGATGGCCTGGGGGCCGCTGGGCGGTCAGGGCGTGGACGGCATCGTGAAGAGCGAACTGCTGGCTGCTATCGGACAGAAGTACGGTAAGAGTGCAGCGCAGGTGGCTCTCCGCTGGCTGACGCAGCGCGGCATCGTGGCCATTCCCAAGTCGAGCCACAAGGAGCGCATGGTGCAGAACCTCAACATCTTCGACTTCACGCTGACAACTGAAGAAATGGCTCGGATTGCCACCATGAACCAGCACGATACTGGTACTGTCAACTTCCAAGACCCGCAGTTTGTGAAATACCTCATAGAGACCTACGGATGAAAATTCGATTTGCGAAGTGACTTCGTCGGTTACATCATACTGCGAACAGATCGTCCATGACAACCTGTTTCTGGACTATGCCGGAATGTTTTCCATATGCTATGCCATAGGTTGTTATCATTGTCAGATGGACGGTCTGTTTTGCTGTCAGCGTTTTCTTTAATGCCTCGATACGGTTTCTCAGCTTGTTCTCTTCTTCCTTGCTGATGTCGTAATCTCCACTTGCAAATTTCATCTCGCAGAGGTTGACGACATGATCGGCTCTTTTGATAAGGAGGTCAATCTGAACACCGTCCTGCCCGTCATCGCCTCTGACGCTCCAGGCTGACAGTGAAGTTTTCACTCCGCCTATCTCCAGTGCTCTCTTGATTTGCGTGATGTGCTGCCAACAAACCTCTTCAAATGCCACTCCTCGCCATGACCGCATAATGTCAGAGGTGACGTTATCGGTCATAAAACTGGCATCCGCTTTGTTTGGCTCCACATATTTAAGCCAGAATAGACAGAAGTTGTCGATGAGTTTATAGCGTTCCACATTGCCGGGTTCACCGTATGGAGCGTAGCGTAGGATGAAATCGCTCTCGGCCAGCGCTTTCAGTGTGTCTGACAATCCGCCGCCTAACGGCAGTTTTGTAGCTTTGGCAATTTCTTCGCGTGTGAAGCCGCTGTGCCTTGTTGCGAGCAGACGTATAATCTTTTTACATTCCTCGGGATTGCCGAAAATGGCATTAAAGAGACGGTCGAATTCGTCTTTTAGCTTTGGATTGCGTCCAAACAGAATCTTGTCAGCATTGGCTTCCAAACTGAGTCCTTTTCTGAAATAGCTGAGATAGTAGGGGATGCCTCCGAATATCATATTGCTCTGAACGATGTCATATCGGGAAAGCTCAATATGCTCGGTGGTAAAGTACTCTTCGCATTCCTTAAGCGTGAATGGCAGGATTTTCATCTCGCTGGTTACGCGGTCGTACAGTCCTCCTTTGCTTCGTCCGAAATTGCCGAGAATCCACGATGTGGCACTTCCTGCTATAATCAGCATCATATTGTCCCTGCCTGTACACCAACCATTCCAGAAGCTCTCGAATGCAGGGAGAAAACCGGAACGTGGCGTGTCCATCCAGGGCAGTTCGTCAATGAATACCACTTGACGGTTCCCATCATCCAATTTGATGAGCAATTGTTCCAACTGGTAGAAAGCCTCCATCCATGTTTTGGGAGTGGAAAAACCCTCTAACCCGTGACTGAGCAGGGAATAGTAGAAACTTTCCAACTGTGTCTTCATGCGGTTCTTGGCTCCTTCTTGTTCGACGGGAGACACACCTGTATGCTGAAAGACGATACGGTCCTTCAGTGCCTGTTTGATGAGAAAAGTCTTTCCCACGCGCCTTCTGCCATATACGGCAACGAATTCTGGCCGGTCGCTTCTGTAGAGCCTTTCCAGCTCTTCCATCTCTTGTTTTCTGCCAATTATTGTACTCATAGCGGATTGTATCATGCTTAAATCTGCCGCAAAGATACAAAAATGTTTTGTTTCGGCAAAATATAGTATTGTTTATTCTGCCGATTGTCGCCGTTTTTATCATTCTACGGCAGAATATAACACGGGAATGCTATTTCTTGATTCTCACCGCTGTGGGGGGCTGGCTGTCTTTGGGCAGTCATAAGCGGAGTAGCCAAAATTCAGATATGATGTGAGGTCACCTCGCCTGCCATCAGGTCAAAGTGCTGGAGTACTGGCGGTGTGGGTGACAGGTCGTAATAGTCCATCTCTGCTATCGGCAGGCAGAAGTATTCCATCTGGTCATAGCTCGTGTAGAGACGAGACAGCACGGGATTATGGTCGTATATCCATCGCTTTACATCGTCCTCTACATTGAAGTTCACCATACCAGAACATCTGACAGAAATATTATCTGCATAGACCAGTATTTCCACATTGGGATTCTGACGCAACTCCCGATAGACAGCCTTCTTTGCAGAAGTGGCAAAGTAGAGGACATGCCCTTCCTGCTTCATAATCTGGAAGATGCGCAACTTAGGCAGATTGCCCTCGCTGGTGGCAAGGGCAATCTCTTTGTGGTCGTGAAGGAACTGAATTGCTTTCTCAAACATCGCCTCGCTTACCATTTCAGTTCTTCCTGCAGAATCACGCCGTCCGTCATGGGGCTGTCAGCCTCCGTGAAGGCATTGGCCTTATACTGGATGCAGAGCATCGTCAGGTTCTCGCTGCCTGTATTCTTCAGCGCACGCTTGCCATCGGGAGCCACACGGACGATGGTGCCCTCGCTGA
>CAMVAI010000126.1 GCA_947165435.1 uncultured Prevotella sp. | reverse complement strand
TTGTGAACTGCAACTGTATGTCCCACGAAATCCGGGGAAATCATTGAAGCTCTGGCCCAGGTCTTGACGACGCTCTTCTTGCCGCTCTCGTTCATGGCGAGAATCTTCTTTTCGAGCGATACGTTGATGTACGGGCCCTTTTTAAGTGAACGACTCATAATTTACACTCTTTTTTGGTTTCGTGATTACTTCTTGTTAGCTCTTTCGATGATGTACTTGTTCGACTGCTTCTTAGGAGCGCGAGTCTTGAGACCCTTGGCGTACAAGCCCTTGCGCGAACGAGGATGTCCGCCAGACTGACGGCCTTCGCCACCGCCCATCGGGTGGTCGTGCGGGTTCATGACGACACCGCGGTTGTGCGGCCTGCGGCCCAGCCAGCGCGAGCGGCCGGCCTTACCAGACTGCTCCAGGGCGTGGTCGGAGTTGCCGACGCTGCCGATAGTAGCCTTACAAGCTGAAAGCACCTGACGGGTCTCGCCCGAGGGGAGCTTAATCACGCAGTAGCTGCCCTCACGCGAGGTAAGCTGAGCGAAATTACCAGCCGAACGGACCAGCAGGGCACCCTGCCCGGGACGCAACTCAATGTTGTGAATCACGGTACCCACGGGGATGTTGGCCAGCGGGAGCGCATTACCTACCTCAGGCACTGCCTCCGCTCCCGACATCAAGGTTGCGCCAACCTGAAGTCCGTTAGGAGCAATGATATAACGTTTCTCACCATCAGCGTAGTAAAGCAGGGCGATACGAGCCGAGCGGTTCGGGTCGTACTCGATGGTCTTTACTACGGCTGGAACACCATCCTTCTCTCGCTTGAAGTCGATCAGACGATACTTCTTCTTGTGGCCGCCGCCCATGTAGCGGACAGTCATCTTACCGGTGTTGTTTCGACCGCCGGTAGAACGCTTACCGTAAACGAGAGACTTCTCTGGCACGGATGCAGTAATATCCTCGAACGTGCCAATAACCTTGTGTCTTTGGCCCGGTGTAACGGGCTTTAATTTACGTACTGCCATTTCTCAATTATTGTATATTGCTGTAAAAATCGATGCTGTCACCCTCCCTGAGCGTCACGACGGCCTTCTTGTAGGCGTTCTTCTGACCCCTCACGAGTCCGGCCTTCGTGTAGCGGCTCGACCGCTTGCCGGCATAACGGAGCGTGTTCACGTTATCTACTGTCACATTGTACGTAGCCTCAACCTCCTTGGCGATCTCAATCTTGTTGGCCTCGGGCTTGACGATGAAACCGTACTTCGGCTGAGCCTTCTTCGTCACCTCCTCGCCGCGGTGCTTGCCCGTCTTCGGCTTGTAGGTACGGTCGGAAGAAGTCTTCTCCGTAATGTTGTTCATTTTCTCTGTTATCAGAGGCTTTATAATAAAACTCATAATTCTTTCTTTTTTTGCGTTATTACGTTATGACGTTGTTACGGTATGACGTTGTTACGGTATTACGCTGTTACGGTATTACGGTATTACGTGTTACGTTATTACGCCTTATCCCAACACACTGTTGATAGCCTCAAGCGACTTCTCGGTAATCACCATCACGTCGGCGTTCAGCACCTTGTACGTGTTCACGTTCTGCGCAATGATGCACTCGGCCTTCTGCAGGTTGCGAGCCGACAGATACACGTTCATGTTCGACTCCGGCAGCACCATCAGCACCTTCTTGCCATCCACGTTCAGGCTCTTCTGCAGAGCGATGAACTCCTTCGTCTTCGGGGCCTCAAACTGGAAGTCCTCCACCACGACGATGGCGTTCTCCTGGGCCTTGTAGCTCAGTGCCGACTTGCGGGCCAGCTGCTTCACCTTCTTGTTCAGCTTGAAACCGTAGTCGCGGGGCTTCGGACCGAACACGCGGCCACCGCCGCGCAGCAGGGGCGAGTTGATGTCGCCATGGCGCGCACCGCCGCCGCCCTTCTGGCGACCGAGCTTGCGCGTAGAGCCGCTGTGCTCTGAGCGCTCCTTGGCCTTCGCAGTGCCCTGGCGCTGGTTGGCCATATACTGCTTTACATCGAGATAAATCACGTGGTCGTTAGGCTCAATTCCGAAGATGGCATCGTTTAACGTCACCTTTCTGCCGGTCTCCTGACCTTTGATGTTCAATACGTTAATTTCCATAGCTTACTTCTGAATTAAGACTGTTGAACCATTGCAACCGGCCACACTGCCCTTCACCAAAATGAGGTTGTGCTCCGGGATTACCTTTAACACTTTCAAGTTCTGCGTCGTCACGCGGTCGCCACCCATCTGGCCACCCATGCGCATGCCCTTGAACACCTTTGCGGGGTACGAGCAGGCACCGATAGAACCCGGCTTGCGCAGACGGTCGTCCTGACCGTGCGTGCTCTGTCCGACACCGCCGAAACCGTGGCGCTTCACAACACCCTGGAAGCCCTTACCCTTCGAAGTACCTACCACATCGACAAACTCTGCATCGGCAAAGAGATCGACGGTGATGGTGTCTCCGAGGTTGTGCTCCTCGTCAAACTTGAACTCGGCCAAGTGGGCCTTCGGTGTAGTGCCTGCCTTCTTGAAGATTCCCATCATCGGCTTCGTGGTGTTCTTTTCCTTCTTCTCACCATAAGCCAGCTGCAGGGCTTGGTAACCGTCCTTCTCGACGGTCTTCACCTGAGTAACTACACAAGGACCAGCTTCGATAACAGTGCACGGCACGTTTTTACCGTCGGCACTGAAAACGGATGTCATTCCGATTTTTCTTCCAATTAATCCTGGCATTTCAGTTTAAAAATTTAATAAAAATAATGTTTTGTTCTTTTTTTCTCTTTTTAAGTGGCGTAACACACCGTTACTCGCAAAACACACCTAAAAAGAAACGTACTTGCTACTTCCCGTTTGAAGGCTAAGTCGCTCTTTGACAGTGTATTGTTAGCTCGCGAGCCAGCGCAATACCCACATTAGCGGCTGCAAAGGTACATATTATAAATGGAATACGCAATAGTTGCCACCGATAATTTATGGTATTTTAACGATTTTTGCGATAATTAACAGACACCAAAAGGCGAAGGCCGACCGGCGAATAAAGAAAAGCCCCCCGGCTGATGCCGGGAGGCTCTTGGTGGTGTTATCGCTTGACAATCTTTCCCTCTGTCGGATGTTTATACCAGTCCTGCGCCTGTGTACGGTCGCTGGCCCAGATGTTGAACTCCGAGTAGGCGTTCTTGATGCAGGTGCGCTCCGTGGGCCACTGCCACTTGGCGGGAATGGCTATGCTGTGCGGGTCCTCACCCTTGGCGGCTATGCTGATGGCGTAGTAGTCGTTGTCATAGACGCCGACCATGCTTCCCTCCTGCTTGCAGCCGAGGATGAACGAGCATGTCTGGAAGTTGAAGCCTGCCGGCTTGCTGACGGTGATGGTGACCGGATCAGCCTTTTCCACTCCCGTGTTGACCATCGTGCCGGGTTTCACACCCATCACCTCGTGCAGCTCCTCGTTCCAGACGGGCTGATAGTCGGCATACGTGCGGGCGTTCTTGTTCTCGAAGCCCAGCCACAGCTCGCGCGTGGCACCGAGGGCCAGCAGCGTGATGTCTATCTTCGTGGGGTCGCCGTCGTGCTCCCTCACCTCTATCACGCAGTCGTTCATGTCGTAGTCGCCGAAGTCCTGATCCTCCCAGGCGTACGTCCATACCAGCTCTTCCGGGGTTTCCGGGCGCGTAATTTGCTCCAGACGGTCCTGGCAGCTGGGCATCAAGTACATGCGGTCGTTGTAGTCCCAGTTGGTGCCGTCCTCGCAGGCCACGACGACGTAGTGGTTATACTGTATCACCTTTACGCGGTCGTCGGCATCGTCCAGCTGCACGTCCTCGTCCTTGGCCAAGCGGAAGGCCAGACCGTCGCCCACCGTGAATTCGTAGCTCAGCGTGCCGTCCGACTTGCGGCAGCACAGCTGGTGGCCCTCCAGTTCGTACTCCTTCGTCGTCCTGTCGTACTCGAAGTTCTCCCATCCGCTGGGATAGCTGTCCTTGATGATGAACTCCTCGGCGTTGGCCGTCGGCTGTGCGGGATACCATGTGTAGCACAGGTTGTCGCTGGCAGAGCCTTCACCGCCTATGAACACTACGGGCAGGTCGTAGGTGTTGTTGGGGTTCTGGCGCACCGACACCGAGTTGGTGTAGTTGTGCTGGGCCATCACCTCCTTGTTGTTGACACCCTTCGGCAGGGCCTTCTTCAGTCCGTTCAAGAACGACGGGAAGTCCTTCATGTAATATTTGTCCGTCTGTGCCTCGATGGTCGTCGTGCCTGCCCTGCGCACGAGTGCAGCCCTTCTCGGTGCCCTTCTCGGTGCAAACGACACCTGACTGTCCACGCCCGGCACGAACGGACGGGCTATGCAGTCGCCGTCCTTCGTGAAGCAGGCGGCATAGAGTACCTCGGCCGACTTCGGGGCCTGGAATGCCAGCGTCGTCTGTCCGCCGTTGCTTACCGTGGCTGCTGCCAGACAGTGATTCTCGCCGGCGTATGGGTCATCGTCCAGTACGGCCACCCGGCTGATGTCGTCCATGTCGGCATCAGCCGTAATGCGCACGCTGTAGTCGTTGGTCAGCGTCCAGTCCTGTTGCCGGTCGATGGTGATGCCTAAGGTCTTCTCGGCATGGCTCAAGCGGTCCAGGTTCGTCACGTTGTATGGTATCTTCGTGTTG
>CAMVAI010000125.1 GCA_947165435.1 uncultured Prevotella sp. | reverse complement strand
CTCCTTTTATGAAGAAGGTGAGGATTGGGACGACGACGATGATGATGACGACGATGATGATGACGACGATGATGATGACGACGATTAAGAAATTGAAAACAAAATGGAAAACAAAATTAAAAGTATAATAATAGCAACACTCCTCCTCATTATGTAACCTATCTTTCATACAGATGAAATGTTTTTGTAATAAGCTCAGTTTACCTTTGTAATGTCAATCACTAACGGTTGGCTAAATCATTTATGGATATAGAAAAAGCAGAAAGAATTCAGAGGATCTTTAATTGGGTGAGATTTATCATCCTTGTGTTGTTTCTCACATTTATTTTCATTGGATTATCATAACTACCTTTTAATTAAAAATGAATACATTATTTTTTGGAATAGTAATATTCCTTATTGTGCTTGCGGTGTTTGACCTTGTGGTTGGCGTGAGCAATGACGCGGTTAACTTCCTAAATTCGGCTATTGGAGCGAAGGTGGCACGATACAGGACTATCGTGATCATAGCATCCATCGGCGTGTTTGCTGGGGCGACACTAAGCAACGGCATGATGGATGTGGCACGGCACGGCATCATGACACCACTATATTTCTCGTTCTACGACGTGATGTGTGTATTCCTAGCAGTAATGGTTACCGACGTGGTACTGCTTGATGTGTTCAATACACTCGGAATGCCGACATCTACCACCGTCTCGATGGTATTCGAACTGCTGGGCGGAGCCTTTGCTATCGCCATGTTACAGATATTCCACGGAGCAACGGCAACAGACGGCACATTACTCTCATTAGGCGATCTTCTGAACACGGAGAAAGCCATCTCGGTCATCCTCGGCATATTCCTGTCTGTAGCTATCGCATTCGTGCTCGGAAGCATCGTGCAATGGATAGCACGTATCGTTTTCACTTTTACCTTTCGCGTCAACGGAAGGACGACGGCCCAGTCGGGCAAGATGGGCGGCAGGCTCTCCTCGTCGTTGAAGGTTGGCATCTTCGGCGGACTGTCGGTGACGGCCATCGTCTGGTTCCTGCTTATCAAAGGACTGAAGGGAAGTACACTGATGACTCCCGAGGTGAATGAGATGATTAGTCAGAACACATGGTTGATTATCGGTGGCAGCATGGCAGTGTTCTCAGTGCTGATGACGCTGCTGAGTGCCATGAAACTACCCGTACTGAAGTTCGTGGTGCTGCTGGGTACCTTTGCCCTGGCGATGGCGTTTGCTGGTAACGACCTCGTGAACTTCGTGGGTGTGCCGCTGACGGGGCTTGAGGCCTATCAGGACTACACAGCTAATGGCAATGGCGACGCGCAGGGCTTTATGATGCGGTCGCTGATGGAGAGTGCTCATACGCCTGCGCCCTATCTCATCGCGGCAGGCGTAGTGATGGTGCTCGCCCTCATTTTCTCGAAGAAGGCACAGAACGTAGTGAAAACGTCGGTAGATCTCTCCCGTCAGGACGGGGGCGACGAGATGTTTGGTTCAAGCCGAGTGGCACGTACGCTGGTGCGCACATCAAGAAGCATGGCAAGCAGCCTGGCGATGGCGGTACCATCGTGTGTGTCGCATTGGATTGACTCGCGTTTCAATGCCGATGCTGCGGTATTGAAGCCGGGAGCCGCTTTCGATGAAATTCGCGCAGCTGTCAATCTGGTACTTGCCGGTGCACTGGTGGCATTGGGTACGTCGTTCAAACTACCACTGTCCACCACCTACGTCACCTTCATGGTGGCTATGGGAACGTCGCTTGCCGACCGTGCATGGGGTCGCGAGAGTGCTGTGTTCCGCATTACGGGTGTGCTGTCTGTCATCGGCGGTTGGTTCATTACGGCAGGTGTGGCATTCA
This sequence comes from uncultured Prevotella sp., assembly GCA_947165435.1. GTDB lineage: Bacteria > Bacteroidota > Bacteroidia > Bacteroidales > Bacteroidaceae > Prevotella. Next base: position 2,996 of record CAMVAI010000125.1, on the reverse strand, counting down.
TCTTGTGTTTCCTCGTAACCGTCGCCTTGTTCTTCGGTTCCTTTGTAGCCATGGCGGTTGCCATCGCATTGGCCATCTTCCTGCTCGTTCGCAGTCATCTGAAATACCAAAAGCATACGATGGAGGGTGAGGCCGACAAATTATTCACAAGAATCGTGCGCTGCTCTGACAAGGAAGAATGCTGGACATTACTCCGAGAATACGTGAATCAGACTATCAAGGCTCATGTCCGTATGGTAACAGATGATTACGAGACACTGACCACGGCTTTCTTCTGCGAGGATTACCGCCGCCTGAAACATGTCACTATAAATGTGGACCATCAACGCAAGGAACTGAAACGCCAACGCCGTAAGCAGATTATAGCCTTGCGCCGTTTAGACCCGATAGTGAGTGTGGAAAAAAGCACATGGTATTTCCTTATAGTCAACTCATTATCTCAGATGTACTATTGTCTGAAGCGCATGGGTGAGTCGTGCAGGGAGCATGTCGGCAACAATTTCAGTCCCGCTCCAAGCGAATACGCCAATGAGTTTCTTGTTTTGCGAAATGAGATTATGCGTTTGTACCTTCGGTCTCTCGATAGCGAGGCGGCATCCCTGATACGCAATGATGCAGCCATACTTCAATCATCACTTTCCGATTATCGCAAACGCATCATTCATGACATTCAGACCAGGCAACTCAACATCGAAGCCATGACCGTATTCCTGAGTGTTGTCCAAGAGTCACAAGAACTCCTTAGTGCCCTTCGCCATCTGATGAGGGGGGAAAACAAGATTGAAAATAGCCTTTCACAAGGCTTGTGAAACCACTTTTTTGTGTAGTGGAGAATTTTGTGAAAATGAACCCCTGAAAACTATAGGGTGCTAACCCCTTGTGACGAATTGCTACTGACCCCTCTGTAACGATAAAAATTGACCCCCACAATATGGCATAGACAGATGGCGGGCTTACCAATGGGGTAATACGAGCAAGGGTTATTGGCGTATAGCCGACAGCTGGATACTCACCCGAGCAATCGGTGACGAGTCACTCCATAAGGCAGGCTATAGCTGGATAGGTTATTACTACAGCGCATCCGCGCTGCCGAAAGGCTGAGGAACCGCCGTATGCGGAACCGCTTGTACGGTGGTGTGAGAGGACAAGTGAACACGAAAAGAGGTGAACACCTCTGATTAGTGTTCACCTCCTACTCGATTTGATTACAATTCAATGGTATTCCAGAATTATCCTGAAACCGCTCTTTTACCCTTATCAATCTTATCACCTCAATGTGTTTATTCTAACGGAATCTCCGGGTGTTGTACAGCCAGAGGCATGTCTTTCTGCGAGAGATAGAACATATAGAGGATGACGGGCTTCGTGCCGCGGTTCTCGCCGTGGTGGATGGTGTTCACCATCTCTACGACGGCCTCGCCCTCATGCACTGTCTTCTCCTTGCCGTCCTGTCCGATGATGGTCAGCTCGCCCTGCACCAGCACGCCGTAGTTCATCACGGGATGGTGGTGCCAGCCCAGCTTCTGTCCGGCGGGGAACACATATTTCACGGCCACCAGCTCGGGGCGGCCCTGCAGGTAGTCGGGCAACTCGACGCCGTCCCAGCTCTGCGACGTGCGTATCAGTTCGGTCGATACCACTTGCTGCACGGCATTATCCTCCTGTGCCTTGGCCTCCTTGCAGCTGGTCAAGCCAGATGTAGTGCCGCAGATGAAGAGGGTGGCGGCAAGCACCCATGTCAGATTCTTTTTCATTTGTCTTGTTTGATTTTTTAGTTTGTTATTCCTTATTTGTTATTTCTTTTTGCTGTGCAAAATTACACAAGCAATCTTACGATGCGTTACGCGCCCTTCGCCGTGATTTCATGCCTAAAGTTCGGCATCGGAGCACTCGAAGGTGTTGCCGCGCGAGATGTCGCCGGTCTCCAGGCCGAGCTTGAACCACTTCATGCGCTGCTTCGACGTGCCGTGGTTGAACGACTCGGGAACGGCATAGCCGCGGGCCTTGGTCTGCAGATAGTCGTCGCCAATCTTCTGCGCACAGTTGATGGCTTCCTCGATGTCGCCGTCCTCCAGCGAGCCGAAGCGCTCGTCGTCGTGGTGGGCCCACACGCCGGCATAGAAGTCGGCCAGCAGCTCTAAGCGCACACTCAGCTTGTTGGCCTCCTTCTGGCTCATCTTGGCCATCTGCTGGTGTACCTTCTGCAGCGTGCCGGTCAGGTATTCTACATGGTGGCCCACCTCATGGGCTATCACGTAGGCGTAGGCAAAGTCGCCGTCGGCCCCGAGCTGCTGCTTCATCGTGGTGAAGAACGACAGGTCGATGTACAGCTTCTGGTCGCCCGAGCAGTAGAATGAACCCATGGCGGCAGAGCCTTGTCCGCAGGCCGTCGGTGTGCCGTCGGTGTAGAGCACCATCGTGGGCACCTCGTATTCCCAGCCCTGGTCGCTGAAGATGTCCGACCACACATCCTCCGTGCCGGCCAGTATCTGCGTGGAGAAGCGGGCCAGCTCCTGCTCTTCTTCCGTAAACTCGCGCTGCTCTTCGCTCACCTCGGTATTCGTACCGGTCAGCGAACCCAGACCACCGTTCTCCTGAAAGGCCTGCATGCCGGCCTGCAAAGGGTCGCCCCCCGAAAAATAGGCCATGGCCATGGCAATGATGATTCCCACCACGCCGGCGCCCAGTCCGGCCTTCTTGCCGCCGCTCATACCCCGGCGGTCTTCTACGTTCGAGCTTTCGCGTCTTCCGTCTAAATTCATAGTTCTTTCGTTTTTATGATTTGTTCTGTTGATGCCTGATGTTGGTGCCAAGATGAATGTTGACAGTTGCAAAGTTACGAAATACTTTTCATACGGCAAAGAAATCGTCCTTTTTTATTTCCTAATATATCCACTCCGTATCTCTGTTTGCAGTTCAAAATATAAAAATTCGCATGTTTTTTCATACGTATGTATCGTAAGGTAACGGGGACAACACCACAGGAATATCGCAAG
>CAMVAI010000124.1 GCA_947165435.1 uncultured Prevotella sp. | reverse complement strand
CGGCTTTGGAGTCAGTAACATTGGGGGAGGGCATTCTGAATATAGGTACCAGTAGTTATACTGCATCAGGCTTTGGTGTGTTCGTTGGTTGTATGCAACTCTCACATATCGACATTCCTAGTACAGTTCTGAATTTCTACAGCAACACCTTTGGCGGCTGCACCAACCTCCGTCGCGTCACCTGCCGGGCTGCCACGCTTCCTTCGCTGGGGACGGGCACATGGTCCAACTCCGCTCAGGCCAAGGCCACGCTCTACGTGCCCGAGTCGGCCGTGGCCGACTATCAGGCCTCGACGCAATGGAACGGATTCAAGAACATCTGGCCCATCGGACGGACGGGTGGGGAAGACATGTACGGCGAGTGCGACCTGGTGGACGTTCCGTCGAACAGCCCCTACTTCGATGCTGCCGCCTTCCTGTGCGACCGCACGGTGCTGAGCGGCTCTCGGGTGAACGGCCTGGTGGCCTTGGGCGACGACCTGCTTCGCGGGCAGCTGGCCAAGGTGGCCTTCCGCGGCCTCTACCTGCTTGACGGCATCGAGTACCCCACGGCGCTGGCCTCCGACTATTACCCCACCTGCTACCAGGACATCAACACGCTGACTGCCGACAACGAATACTACTATCAGGCCGCCCGTGCCTTGCTCTACCTGGACTATGGCGACGGTGTGACCCCGTTCGACCGCAACCGCCTCAGTTTCAATCCCGACGGCAAGATAGAGCGCATACACGTGCTGAAGGTGCTGATGGAGACCTTCAATATCCAGCCCGACGTGGCCAGCAGCAACAACCCGTTCCCCAACGACGAGCAGGCCGTTCACATGCTGCAGAACCAGCCGCGTAAGTTCGGCTATCTGCGCAAGGCCGTGTCGTTAGGCATCGTCGACAAGGCCACAACCGATGCTCCCGCCTTCAATCCCTACGAGATGTGTACACGCGGCGACGCCTTCCTCTGGCTCTACCGCATCATGAAGAATATCGAGGCCGGAACCAAGGGCTACACCAAGCCTGTACCCACCGAGGAAGCCTATTTCGAACCGCTGAACATGACGCTGAAGACGCTGGCCCTGGGAATGGACGTGCAGATGGGCAACTTCAACCATTACACCAAGTCGAGCTTTGCCATCAACGGCGTGGTGCCCCTCACCTTCGCCCACACCTACAACTCGTATCATACCGCCATCGACGACGTGTTCTTCGGTCAGCGCCGCCTGGAGAATGTCGACGTGACCTACCGCCCGCTGACCGCCGGGTGGAGCCACTCCTACGACTGCTATGTAACCCTCGTCGGCACCGGCAGCGGCCAGCGGGCCATCGTCCACTGGGGCTCGGGCAGCATCCACGTCTATAAGAAGAGCGGCACCGCCTGGAAGCCCGAGTCGCTGGGTGTCTATGACCAGCTGACCATAGCCGACGGCGTGGCCACCGTGAAGACCAAGGGCCAGTCCACCTACCGCTTCGAGCTTCTGGAGGGCGAGGGCTCTACCTTATATTATATGACCTCCGTGACCGACCGCAACGACAACCGGCTGACGGTGAACTATGTCGATGGCCAGCGGGGCATGAAGGTGGTGACATCGGTCAGCGACGGCACGCGCCAGCTCAGCTTCACCTACAAGGAGGGCACCAACCTGCTTGCCACCGTGAGCGACCCCCTGAAGCGCACCATCAAGTTCGGTTACACCTATAACAAGAATACCGACGAATATCAGCTCACCTCGTTTACCGACGCCACGGGCAACGTGACCAAATATGCCTACGGCGACAACAGCAAGCTCTCGACAGCCCGCCTGCTGCGGCGCATCCAGCTGCCCAAGGGCAACTACATCGAGAACGAGTACGACAAGAACCGCCGACTGACGCAGAGCGTGGCCGGGCTGAACAACGTGCCCAAGACGAAGACCAGCGTGTCGGTACTGGCCGACTATCGCTCGGGCAGCGTGGCCACCAACTCTACCGTGTCCGTCGAGCGCGAGAGCCAGACATCTACCGTCAGCTATGAGATGAACCAGTACAATGTGGCCACCCGCATCCGCGGCGACGAAGACCTGGAGAGCCGCCTCTACTACGACCACGAGGGCGACGCGGACGACAGCCAGCAATACCTGCCCACCCGCATCGAGACCAACAAGTCGGTGGTCGATGACATCAAGTACGACAAACGGGGCAACGTGCTCAGCGTCACCGTGAAGGGCAACGACGGCATGGGCCAGTTGACGCGCACGATGACCTACGACGCGATGAACAACCTGACCAGCGTCACCGACGCCAAGGGCAACAAGACCGTCTATACCTACGACGAGCGCGGCAACCTGACCAAGGTGTCGGCCCCCGAGGATGTCACCACCACGTTCACCGTCGATAGCCGCGGACTGACCACACGGGCCGTCAGCCCGATGGGCATCGTCGCCGAATATGCCTACAACGGCTTCGGCAATCTGACAGCCACGTCGCTGCCCGCCCTCTCGCTGTCCACCAGCGTAGAGTACGATGCCGTCAGCCGCGCCACGTCGGTGCTCGACGCCATGAACCGCAAGACAGCCTACGTCTATGACAACAACGACCGGCTGACGGCAGAGACCGACCCGACGGGCAAGACCACGAAGTATGCCTACGATGCCAACGGCAACATGACGCGCATCACCAATGCCGCTGGCCGCTATACCGACATGACCTACGACAACGTGACCGACTGGCTCACCAGCATAGCCTTCGGCGGCAGCAAGAAGCAATACGAGTATAACAAGGACGGCACGCTCAATACCCTGGTCAAGGCCGACGGCACGCGGCTCACATGCAACTACGACAAGCTGGGACGACTCACCTTCGATGGCGTGAACACCTACAAGTACGACAGTAAGATGAACCTTGAGTCCATCCAGTCTGACAAGAACAAGCTCACCTTCTACTACGACGGCTTTAACCGCACCACGATGGTCGATTTCGAGCAGGGCAGCACGCAGAACACCATACGCTACGAATACGACGACAACAGCAACGTGACCTCCGTCACCTATGCCGACGGCAACGAGGTGAAGTACACCTACGATGCCCTGAACCGCATGACGTCGATGACCGACTGGAAGGGTAACACCGTCAGCTACACCTATCGCAAGGACAGCAAGCTGAGCCGCGTGGACTATCCCAACGGCATGCACACCGCCTATCTCTACGACAATGCAGGTCGTCTCGTGGGCAAGGAGACCAAGATTCCCGGCTCGGCGGCAGCCCCCGGCGACCTGAACCAAGACGACCGCGTGGACGTGAAGGACGCCCTGCTGCTGGCCGACTGCATCATGGGCAAGCAGCTCGACTACTTGGTCTATGAGGCCGCCGACCTGAACCAGGACGAGAAGATAGACGTGTCGGACATGGTGCTGGAGACGGCACTCATCACCCAGGGCGACCAGGCACAGGCCTCGGGGCTGCACCGCGCGCTCCGCGAGGCCGGCTATAAAGACCTGGCCAGCTACGCCTTCACGCTCGACAACGTGGGCAACATCGTGGCACAGGAAGCTGTCGAGCCTTTCAAGGCCGTCTATGAACCCGACCAGAACGTCAGCTACGTCTATAACAACGCCAACCGCATAGCCCGTGCCGGTGACGTCAACTTCACCTTCGACCTCAACGGCAACACCACCAAGCGGGGCAGCGACGAAATGACATGGAACCAGAACGACCAACTGGTATATGCCGAGGGACAGCCCATCGTCTATGACCCGCTGGGACTCATCCGCAGCTACGGCGACACGCAGTACACCGTCAGCGTGCTGGGCAACGGCGACGTGCTCAGCGACTCGAAGACCGGCAACCGCTATCTCTATGGACAAGGCCTCGAAGCCCGCATCAGCCTCGACGGCAGCGTGAGCTACTACGTCACCGACATGCGAGGCTCCGTCATAGCCATCGTCGATATGGACGGCAACGTCACCCACCGCTACCAGTACGACGACTTCGGCCGCGTGGTGCAGTCGGAAGAGAAGGACTTCAACCCCTTCCGCTACGTGGGCAAGTACGGTGTGATGTACCAGACCGACACCCGATACTACATGCGTGCCCGCCACTACGACCCCACCATAGGCCGATTCCTCTCCGAAGACCCGATATGGAGCACCAACCTCTATCCTTATTGCAACAACAACCCGATCATGGGAATCGACCCGAGGGGGGAGGCACTTGAAATTATAGAACAGTTAGTGCCGAAAGTCATAGAAATAGGTGCCGATGCTGTTACATGGTGTGAACAGCATCTTCGCATGGCCAATGTCATAAGTAAGTTGGGCTATGGCACAGAAGCAGAAACATCAGCTTTGTTGAGTCAGGTTGAAAACGTAAAACCTTTAGCGCGTGAAGTCACATCAACTGCTAAGGCAGCAACAACATCTTCAATTAGCGCAGATGCATGGCTTGCAGGAGGAGTGAATGTTGCTATTGGTGGAGCAACGGTTGCTGCTTCTTCGTGGGCAGGCTATAATCTTGGCAGGTTTGGCTTTAAGAAAACGGCTTATACCTTTGGGGGCCTAGGCGGTGCCGTGGGTGGATTCTTTGTCGGTATGGGCGTTGCCACCGTTCTTTCCGCTGCGGCCGTCACAGGAGGAGCTTTTGCTATCGGCGCTGGTATTGCCGTAGGGGCTGGCATCGGTTTGTATTATGCACATAAGGGGTATAAGGAATATCAAGAGAACGGTCGGCCTAAATATTTCTGGGAAGAGTGACATGTCCTCGCATTAGAAATGTTTGACCTGTGCGGATAATTTTAACGGTTACTTAACATGTACATCCCCCTGGCTTTGCTGTCCGGGGGATGTCTCTTTCTATGCTTGCTTCTCGCCGTGCGGCGTTTGACAAGCAAACGCCCTTCCGCCGGTAACAGGGTGCAGCGTTTGACAAACAAAACTACAAAAGTCGGTGATATTATGGTGACGCATCGCCGAAGTCGGGACGCGCGTATATATATAGGCTAACAAAAAAAACAACCCGCACATCCCGCACATCTCGCACGTGA
>CAMVAI010000123.1 GCA_947165435.1 uncultured Prevotella sp. | reverse complement strand
GATGACCTCTGCAATGTGACTGCAGCGCTCTAAACCAACTGGGCTACGCCCCTATCTTTTTCGTTTTGCGGGTGCAAAGGTAATAACTTTTTCTGAACCGTGCAAGAAAATCGGCAAAAACTTCGCGAGAAATCGAAAAAAAGTGGCGAATGTTTCCGTGTTACGCGGAAAATGATTATTTTTGCAAAGTTATATACGTTGCGTGTTATATGATTGAAAAAAGATGATGATATGAAAAGAAAATCTCCGTTACTGCGTGTCCTGTGTCTGTGGCTTGTCCTTTTGGCGGGTGCGATGGCTGTAAAGGCTGACGGGCTTACTACCCTCTCAGACAATCGCGAGTCTGCAACCCGCTCTACTGCGTCGGAACCGGCATACCAACTGGTTGTGTGGAAAAAGAACGGTCAGAAGACCGGCTACTTGTTTGCCGACCACCCCCGGTTCCAGCTGCGTGCCAACGATATCCTTTTCACCACCGACAAGGTCTCGTTCAGCATCAGCCTCAGCGAGTTCGACAAATTCACCCTGGAGCTGGCGGCACCCCAGCCGGCATCCCAGCCGCTCTACCGCTTCTATGTGTGGCTGCGCAACGGCACCATCGAAAGCTATGCCATCGACGAGAAACCGTTGGTGACGCTGGGCGATGAGGTCTTTACGCTCACCACTTCCTCAACCAGTGTAGGTTATGTTGCCAAGGACGTGTTGCGATTCACGCTGAACGACTCGGCAGCTGAGAAAACGACATATACCTTGGCCGACGCAATAGCCATCACCTATTATATTTTGGGCAATGCGCCCATTGACCTTGACCCTGTTGCCGCCGATGTGAACAAAGACGGGAAAATCAACATCGCCGACGTGGTGAAAATAGTATCGACCCTTACGAAAGCGCAAAGCAGCAAGTAACAAACCGGAAACAATCAATAAAAAGTATAGAACAATGAGAAAGAATGTATTTACAACCGTATTGCTGTGCCTCGGCATTTGTATGCTGGCTATTAAGGCACAGGCACAGGGCATTGTCATTAACAAGACCGACGGTACGAAAGTGTACTACAAGGCCAGCGAGGTGCAGAGCGTCGGCGTGTATGGCTATGGCGAAGAGCCTGAGCCGGAACCAGGAACTACAAGTGGCAACACCTTCACTGTCAACGGCGTCAGCTTTACGATGGTGCTCGTGGAGGGTGGCACGTTCCAAATGGGCAGCACCGATTCAGATGCCTACTCTTACGAAAAAACAGTCCATCAGGTCACGCTGTCCTCGTTCAGCATCGGTCAGACGGAGGTGACGCAGGAACTGTGGGAGGCTGTAATGGGCAGCAACCCGTCAAACTTCAAGGGCGCAAGACTGCCCGTGGAGCAGGTTTCGTGGAACGATTGCCAGACATTCATCACTAAGCTGAATACACTGACGGGTAAGCAGTTCCGTTTGCCCACCGAGGCCGAGTGGGAGTTTGCGGCTCGTGGCGGCAACAGCAGCAAGGGCAGCAAATATGCCGGCAGCGACAATATCGACGATGTGGCATGGTACACTTCGAACAGCAGTTCAACGGCGCACGATGTGGCCACCAAGCAGCCCAACGAGCTGGGGATTTATGACATGAGCGGCAACGTGTGGGAATGGTGCCAAGACTGGTACGCTTCCTATTCGTCTTCAGCTGCGAATGACCCGACGGGGCCTTCTTCGGGCTCTTACCGCGTGCACCGTGGTGGCTGTTGGCTCAACCCAGCCAGGGTCTGTCGCGTGTCGAATCGGGACTACTACGCGCCCTCGAACTCGAACATCTACCTCGGCTTGCGCCTTGCCCTTTAGCTCTTCCTAAAAAAAGGAAAAGGAAACGGAAAAGGCAATGACCGCCGCTTGCCGAAAAGCGGCCCAAAATGCCGCAAGAAGGCAAGCGGCAGTCGTTGCCGGTAAAGCGAGCGAAGCGAGCTTTTTTATAATATTTTAGCCTAATAATATGCAGTTTCGTACATTTATGCTTCCTATACAGGGAGACCAGCAGTCGGAGGAAGAACTGAACCGCTTCCTGCGCAGCCATCGCAGTTTCTTCTACTTCGTTTAGGATAGGAACCCTAATATCCACAAAGGCAGTTTATTACCTCTTGGCATTTCTATATCATCGGACAAGATAAAAGAGTTTGGCACGTCGGCAATCTGACTGAATGATTTTCCCTCGCCCCCGACCTCGAACGTCCATTTTCCGTCCACCCGGAAATCACCTTGGGCCTTACCATACTCTACAGTGTGTCCACGCCCCAACTGATTGACGGCAAAGCACTCACGAGCTGTGCCTATCTTGACAGGAGTTGTAGCTAAAGCATATAGTAAATTAGGGTTTTCCAGATAAATCTTATCTGGCTTCTGCATCTTTTTTACAGATGAATTGTCTGAGAACAAGAGATTAATAAGTTTTGCATCGTTTAGGTGATTGAGATATTCGATCACAGTATTACGCTGTAAACCAGTAACTGATGCCAGTTTGGAAATATCCACATCATACGGCACTTGCTGTGCCAGCACATTAAGCAGCGCCTTTATCTTCCTGCAATTAGCAGGATTTACATTTCGCTGCTGTGGCAGTTCCACATCTACCACATAGTTTACCGTTTGTTCGATAAGTGCATAGTAATCTATCGGATTAGTAAGATAATACGGATAATAGCCGAATTTTAGATATTCGTGGAAATGTTGTAAAGGGCGGCAGGATTCGTTAACCACTGCTGCTACCTCCTTGGGGGATGACAACACATTCTCCAAAGAATAAACAGGAAGATTAACCCCTTTGTAGAACTGCAGATACTCTCTGAACGACAGCCCCGGCATATCATATCCTCTGCATCTTCTTGACAAATCGGCATCTCCGTCTAAGAGTTTTAACATCGAAGAACCGCTAAGCATCAGTTGAATGCTGGGATAAGTCTCGGCTATTTCCTTTATCTCACGGCTCCACCTCTCATACTTGTGTACCTCGTCAATCACAAGCAGTTTTCCCCCTCTCTTGTAGAAATTGCCTGCGACTTCTAAAATGGAATGTTGACTGAAATAGACCCAGTCGAGCGAGCAATAAAGCACCTCTTCACTTCCTATTTCATAATGCTGCTTAATGTATTGGCGAAGAAGTGTGGACTTACCAACACCCCTTGACCCTCTGATGCAAAGCATCGGGGCTTTCCAATTCACCACATCCACATAGCTCCTTACTATTTTCATGCTTGTGGCACGAAGCATGGCCTCTTGTTTATCAAAAAGTGCGTCCATATAAAACCAACATTTTGCTTTCCCGAAAAAGCATTATTCGTCATATTCTGCTCAATGCAGAAAGCATTTTTCATTCAATTTTGCTCAATGCAGAAAGCATTTTTTGCTCAATTTTGCTCAATGCAGAAAGCATTCCTGTGTGCAAAGGTACAAAAAATTCGTAAATACGGCAAGAAATCATACAATTATTCTCGATATTTTTCGAAGTATCCAATGTGTCTTACTCCGTCACCCATTCGTCGATGGTGCGTGTATCGGTATTGAAGTGTATGCCGGCCTTGACGATGCGGTTGCCGTCGGTATGGTAGGGCAGTGCGTAGTGCTGTCGGTTGAGCTGGTCCAGAGCCTCCTGGGCGGTGCCGCTGACCTTCAGCTCCAAGACGTAGGTGTTGTCGGGCATATAGACCACCATGTCGGTGCGCCCTCCGGCACACTTTACCTGCGTGCGCACATAGACGTTGAGCATGGAGAAGATGAGGTAGAACGTGTATTCGTAGAAGCCTTCTTTCGTGGCCGCCTCGTCCAGTTTCTTCTTGAACCCCTCCACGTAGGGAATGCCCGCCAGGTAGGCCTGCATCTCCTGCAGGGCCAGGTCGAGGTCGTGTTGCTTCAGGGCACGCCAGAACTTGGCTGCAAAACCCATCTGTACATTGCCGGTATCCAGTCCGATGTAGGTGGGCAGCAGTCCCTTGGCATAGCCTATGCGCACCTCCTGGTTAGGAATTGACAGCGTATATGATTCCGTTTCGCGGTCATAGTCCTTGATGGTAAGGTAGCCGCTCTGGTAGAGCAGTGGCAGGGCGGTGGTCATCGCCTCGGTAGGCACGTCGAACGACTCGGCAGGTTCTTCCATGTGTTCCAGCTGGGTGATGTCGGTACGGAAACGCTGCATCTGCCGGATGAGGTATGACGGTGTGGCCGATGCGAACCATCCGCTGGTGAGCTTGCCGTCGTCGAAGGCGTTGAGCAGGCTGAAGGGGTTGTAGATGTCGGGCGAGTCCTCGGAGAAGTGGTAGCCGTCGTACCTCTCCTTGATTTTCAGGAACATCTCCTCCGGCGTGCAGTGGTAGTTGGGAGCCATGCGGGCGATGTCTTCCTTGAATGCCGTCTTCACCTCTTCCTCGGTGATGCCGCAGATGGCTGCGAAGTCGGGGCGCATGGTGACGTTCTTCAGGTTGTTGATGGTAGAAAAAATGCTAAGCTGCGAGAACTTCGTGATGCCCGTGATGAAGCAGAACCGGATGTAGGGGTCGAGGGCTTTCAGCGGCACGAAGAATTCCTGCATCACGCGGCGGTAGTGGGGCAGCATCTCCTCTTCGTGCAGCAGTTCCAGCAGCGGTGCGTCGTACTCGTCGATAATGACGGCCACCTGCCGCCCGGTCTTCTCGGCAGCACGCTGCACGACACCTTTCAGCCTCTGGCCGGGGGTCAGCTCAGAGGGGTTCTTGCCATAGCGCTGCTCAAAGCCCTCAAGTTGTAAGCCCAGCGCATGCTGCAGGGCTTCGGGCGAAGCCTGGCTCTTGCATACGCTCAGGTCGAGGTGCAGGGTGGGATACGACAGCCATTCCTGTTCCAGCTGCATGATTTTCAACCCCTCAAACAGTTCCTTGCGCCCCTCGAAGTAGGCGCAGAGCGTGCTCGACAGCAGCGACTTGCCGAAGCGGCGCGGACGGCTCAGGAAGATATAGTTACTGACCTTCGTCAGTTTCCACATCAAGTCAGTCTTGTCGATATAAATGTATTTCCCTTCAATGATTTTGTCGAAGGTCTGAATCCCTACCGGGTATCTTCTTTTCTGTTCGGTTGTCATCATTGCGTTTTCCGTTATTATTTTTTGCAAAGGTAGTGTTTTTCGTTCAATTTGCCAAACATACAAAAGAGAAAATAATTCCTACGGGTTCATTTTTCCTTTCACCGACAGTTTAACAGGTTGATGCTAAGTGGGTTACGGTGAAGGCACCTATAACGTTGCCCGTCTGGGTCCATAGTATTGCCGACGTTCGTCAGCAGTATTGCCGACGTTCGTCAGCAGTATTGCCGA
>CAMVAI010000122.1 GCA_947165435.1 uncultured Prevotella sp. | reverse complement strand
CGACGGCGGGGCGATTGAAGTAATTGTCCTCCAAAGCCTCGAAGACTTCCCACGCACGGTCGGTGTTGAGCATTTTGGCATGACGTGCGGCACCGCGTTTCGTCCACAGATAAAGCGACGGGGAAAACTTGTCGAGAGCTTCCGGAAAAATTTTCCTGAACCTCTGAAGGGCGTCGTCTTCGAGCTTAAAGAAGTGCTTACCTTCGACGAAACGGTCGCGATTGCGTTTGAAGTTCTGCCAGATGTTGTCCACCGACGTTTCGTAGAATTCGGCGAGTTGTGCAGTCGTCACGACGCGTTCATTGCGCCACTCGACACGCGGGATTTCGTCGACCTTGATGATTGTGTTGTCCATAAGAGAAAATCCTCCTTGCTTTTTACGCGCAAGGCTGATACAATGTCGCCGTATAAAACGACAAATACACGAAAAGCCCTGCGCATATGTTTCTTGACAGCGACATTGTAGCACAAGGCTTTTTGTTTTGCAATGAAAAAAGCTCGCTCATGTGGCGGGCTTTTTTGTTGTGGGCGGCACTGCGTTTCGTTCACAGGTACAGGACATTGACGTTCCCCGCTACCTGACAAATTGTCAGGTAGCTCTTGAACGTGCGTAGGTCGTCGCCGACAATTCTGCGGGCAGTCAATTCCAACGGCTCTTCGCGCAATTCGCTGACGAACTTTCCACCCGCAAAATCGACTTCAAGCTGTTCATGTCGATCAATCCGGCGCATTTCGTCACGATGAGCAATCCGAAGAGAGACCGTCGCGGCACAATGTTGACGAGCTGCCATTCGTTCAACTCGACGGAATACGAGTACAATAACGGCTGTTCCGGCTATGCGCGTGATGGGGTCACGTTCATCGTTTTCACCGTCGCTGACCCTGAAGTTGCCGAAACGCTCAACAACCGCAAAACGTCGCGGCAACTGTTCATGTACAAGCCTTACAACGGGCTTCTGCTCCAAAGTCGTTTGTACAACACGCACGGCGGCACGAGAGGCGAGCAGGAAGAATCAAAGCTTTACCGCGATCTCGTTCAGCGCGAACTTTCCGAGCTTGAAGGAATTCCGAATCTCTGGAAAACGGAGAACTACAGCGGAAACAAGCGCGGCATCTACATCGAGGCAGATTACGGCTTCGGCGGCTATTGCGACTGGAATTTTGCCGAATTCAACCCGAAAATCAGCGTCCACGAAAATCACCTTGAAGATTTCGAGACGTTTACTGTCGGGACGTACGGGCTGTGCATCTGTTGCGGCGAAGAAATTTCCGAAGGACTTTACTGCGAGCACTGCGACAATGACGAAAGCGAAATTTGCGACGAGTGCGAAGAACGTTGCGACAGCACGACCACAGTCATCAACGAATACGGCGAACACATCGAAGTTTGCGATTCATGTCTCGAAGACGGCTACCGCTTTTGCCCGCACTGCGACGAATACTATCCCCGCGACACCATGACAGTGGTCGGCAACAACTACGTCTGCGAAAACTGCTTGGCGGAACATTACGCGCAGTGCTACGAATGCGGCGACTACCAGCATCGCGACGAGCTTCACAGCGTCATCAACCAAAGCGGCGAAGAAGTTACGGTCTGCGAAGATTGCCGCTACAACTACTACGAACACTGCGATTGCTGTCAAAACATCTGCCACGAAGACATCATGACCGGCGTTCACGTGCGTGACACCGACAATCAAATTCGCGTCTGTGACGACTGCCGCGAAAATTACTACCAAGAGTGCGAGACCTGCGGCGAATTTTTCCACAACGATTATGTGAGCGACGGACTTTGCCCGAACTGCCGCCAAGACGAGGAGGACGACACGAATGACTAAACTGGAAGATTTTCTGCGCCCCACGCAGGAGCAACTTTTCAAGCGTTTCTGCAAAAAATTCAAGGGCAAAACGACCGTCAGCAAGGGCAATTTCATTCTTGTTCACGGCGTCGCCCCCGTCATGTTGGTCGCTCACCTTGACACGGTTCACGAAGAGCCGGTACGGCAAATCTGCGCGTCGGAAAACGGAAACATCTTGATGAGTCCGCAGGGCATTGGCGGCGATGATCGTTGCGGTGTTTTCGCGCTCGTCAAAACATATGCGCTGTCGCCCGTGAAACCGTGGCTTTTGTTCACGTGCAACGAGGAAGTTGGCGGCGTTGGTGCTGAGAATTTTGGTCTCGTGTACGAACAAGGGCAGTAGCCCGCCGAACTTTCTGCGTTGAAATTTCTTGTCGAGATTGATCGCAGGGGAGCCAATGACGCCGTGTTTTACGACTGCGATAATCCTGACTTCGAGGAGTACATCACCGGCAAAGGATTTGTCACGGCACACGGCTCATTCAGCGACATTTCGGTTATCGCGCCCACGCTCGACGTTGCCGCCGTCAATCTTTCAAGCGGCTACTACAACGCGCACAGGTTGCACGAGTACATCGTTCGCTCGGAGCTTGAGCACACGATTCAAAAAGTCTGTGAGATTGTCGCCGAGTCGACGCGGGAAGACGTTCCGCGATACGAATTCGACACAAGAAGTTATCTTTCGGGCGACCTGTGCGGGTACGACCGTTTCTTGTGGCCTGACGAAGTTGCCATTCCTGCCGACTTGCCCGAAGAATACCGCGAAATTTACGAGGAACTGCTTGCCGTTTACGCTGCCGACCAACTTGACGAGATTCGGGCTCTGTACGGCGATCAGATTTTGTGGCAAATGTACCGCGATGAATTCGGCTCGCCGTTTTTCGACAGATAATCGCGGCTTGCGCATCATTGACAATCGGGAGTCGTCTCTTTGTGAGGCGACTCCTATTTTTTATTTTTGAAGGGAGAATTTACCGTGAAACTCGAAACAATTAAAGCCGCGCTCCAAGCGCGTGCCGTCTCGCTCAATCTCAATCCGCAGGAGGCTGTTGCGCCGATTATCGTCGCTGACAAGCCTGCCGCCCCGAAACCCGTCAAGTCCGTGTCCGACCAAAAGACGGAGCCGGAGAAGTCCGAAGCAAAAATTTCCATGCCGCCGTTGCCGCTTAAGCCGACGCCCGCGCAGATTGTCAAACCTGTCGACAAAGTGCCCGCTCCTACGGAGGAGGCCAAAATTCCTGCGGAAAAACCTGCGCGGAAAGCGAATTCGCGAAAAGCTACGGTTGAGCCTGTTGCCGTGTCGCAGGTTGATATCGAGACCGTCATTGCAAAAAATCTCAAAGCGGGACGCGATTACGACCGTTTGCCGAACACCGCCAAGCCGACATTGTTCAAAAGCGGTGCGGAGATTCTTGCCGGCGTTTTCAACTTCAGAACGACCACCAAATTCATCAACCGCGTCGAAAACTACGACAAGCAGTTCGTCCTTTACGAAATTTGCGTTACCGTGTTTGACAAAGACGGTAATGTTGTCGCCGAGGGACTTGGTTCATGCAACAACCGCGAACGGCGGTATCTGAAAACGGATTTCGCCACCAATCTCAACACGATACTCAAAATGGCGAAGAAGCGGGCTTTCGTGGACGCGATTTTGACCGCCACCCACGCCAGCAAGGTTTTCACCCAAGACATCGAGGACATCGTCAACTTTCAACGCGAAATGAACGACGCCCGCGAAACTAACTGCAAATAAATTCTGTCGTTAATGCTAAAATTTTCGGGGCAGGTTTTCGAGCTTTAAGTCGGAACTTGCTCCGAAAGTTAGCATCTTTGGTGACCCAAATTTTGGCGCATTGACCCACACCTTCGCTGCCACGCCCAAAAGCCGTCTTGAAACAGCCAGTGCTTTTAGTGATTTGCCTTTAATCTTTGACGAACTCGAATCGCTCAACAAACGTGAGGCTGAAAGATTACCCGACGACATTTACAACTATTCACTCGGCATCGGCGGGCAAGCTTTGAAAAAAGACGGCACAAAAAGAGAAGTGAAACTGTTCAGCGGAGTACGCCTAACCACTGGAGAGCATTCAATCGTTCAGCAAAGTGACAACGGCGGTGTTTTCAAACGCGTACTCGATATTCGTGCGGCAAAACTTTTCAATGAAGATTTTGCTTCCGACCTATACGGCTTCTGCAATCGAAATCGCGGGCTTTTTGGCGAGCAATGGATTCGCTACTCTATCGCTAACCAAGAACTCATCAGCAAACACTATCACCAAACGTTCAACGCTGTAAGAACCGCCCAAAAAGGAAAGCTTGACGAAAACGACCGTACTCAACTTGCTACCCTCGTAAGTTCCGTCGTCATGTACCAACACTTCAAAATCTGTATCGGAATGCAAAATTTGGCGACCAATGCCGACACCATCAACGCTGAAATTGCTGACATCATCTCTAGCATAATCGCGCTTTTGCCCACTGTTGCCGAAATGGACGATACAGCAAGGGCAATTGAATTTCTGAAATCCTTTGTTGCAGGCAGTGAGAAATACTTTTGGCGCACCATTAAAAATTCCACTACCGGCAGAAAGGAGGATATTTGCCATTATACTGCCGACGGTTACGGAAAATTTCTGGGAAAAGGCGCAGTCGCTTTTCTTCCGCACGCGCTCAAGATGATTCTGGAAGAAAAAGGCGGCTTCAAGAGTGCCGATAAGCTCGTTGCGGAATTCTACGACAAAGGCTATCTGCGCACAAGAAACGGCAGATACAAAGTCCAGATCTGGATTAACGGCAAACCCGTATGGACTTATAACTTCGAGGAAAACCTTCTTCGCGCAACTGAAGACGACACAGCAGCGGAGGAGGAAGTTTCTTTCAATGGTTAGGCGTGTTCTTTCATGTTTAGGCGACTTATGGGCGAAACATAATTTTAGTGGTTAGGCGGTTAGGGATAAAAAAGCTAGGTAGGACGCCACTTTTATCCTAATCACTAACCACTAAAGTTTTAAGTCTAACCGTTAGTGGTTAGGCATGTGGTTAGGCAATAACCGCTTGCTGGCGCGGGTTTTAGCCTATATATATATTCTAACCACTCTAACCAATAATAATAATAGTCACATAGCGTTTTTTTTTCTCTCTGTGTGTGTGTCATTTTTTTTCACACACTACAGTGTAAAAATTTTAGTGGTTAGAGTGGTTAGGACTAGGCAGGACGCCAACTTTAGTGGTTAGGCAATGGTTAGGAAACCCCCAAAAATGTTAGGCAAAGTGGTTAGGAGTGGTTAGGAAATTTGTAACTCGCTTCGTGCTGTGTCGATTCTGCCGTGGAATGTTCACTTCCGCATTTCACTACGTGAAACGCCACTTTCGCGACTTTCGCCTATCCGACGTTGGAGAAGATATGCGCCGATGGCGGCTATCGCGGGACTTTTGTTTACGAGGCTTATAAATATTTCGGCTTGCGGGTAGAGATAAGTAAGAAGTTAAAGCCGCACGGCTGGCAAGTGTTACCAAAACGCTGGATAGTGGAGCGGACTTTTTCTTGGCTTAATCACTCTCGGCGACTTAGCAAAGACTACGAGCTGACGATTGCTTCTGCCGAGACCTTGACAAAAGTATTATACAGATATAAAATGTGGTTATTGGCTGATTAGGTTGAATGTCTCTGTTTGCTATAAGGAGAAGATGTGATGAAAATAATT
>CAMVAI010000121.1 GCA_947165435.1 uncultured Prevotella sp. | reverse complement strand
GCTGACAGGCGCACTGCTCATCGCCGCCTGTGGAAACAAGGAGCAGAAGAGTGAAGCAAACGTGAACGAGAATCCTGTGGAGGAGAAAGTGGAGGTGAAGGCCGTTGAGGGACGCAAGAACTTCAGCGACAAGGCCGTTATCACACCACTGCCCGCCATCATGATTGCCACATGGGATGAAAACAAGAATCCCGACGTGATGATGGCAGCATGGGGTGGCCAGTGCGGCCCAAAGCACATCACCTTCGAACTCTCCAAGCACAAGACAACGGACAACATTCGTCTGAAAAAGGCCTTTACCATTAGCTTTGCCACCAAGGACGACATCGCACAGAGTGACTACTTCGGCATCGTCTCTGGCAATGACGTGCCCGACAAGGTGAAGAAGGCTGGATTCACCATCACCCCAAGTCCTAATGTGGATGCACCTATCATCAACGAGTATAAGTTGACCTTAGAGTGCAAGGTCGTGACCTTCGATGAGGACGAGAACGGTGGTGCCCGTGTGGTTGGCGAGATTGTCAACATGAGTGCCGACGAGAGCATCCTCGATGAACAGGGCAACATCGACCTCTCGAAACTTCAGCCTGTCATCTTCGACTCCGCCAAGAACGAATATCGTGTAGTTGGTGAAAAAGTTGGCACCGCCTGGGGTTCTGGCAAGGCCATCCAGGAGCGTGAGGTGAAATAGGTCTCACATATATTATGCTCACAAAGAATCTGACCCCATGTGTCAACGAACACCACCCGAAGCCAAGACGGCGCAAGTGGTTGACGCGACACTATGCGCGCGCAATAGTAGGGAAACGCTGAAACATCCCGCACCTCTTACACCTCCCACACCCAGCCTGGGTGTGGCGGGTGCGAGAGGTGAGGGTAAAAAAGGACATATAACAACTATAATATAAGAACATGAAGCTGAAAACCATTCTAATAACTGCGCTACAACGTGATGAAACAGTCGGAGGAGTACCGCTCCCGCCACAGCATGGAGGTTCCTGGCAAGTCTACGGAAGTTCCTGGCAAGTCTACGGAAGTTCCTGACAATTGCCAGGAGCTTCCATGGAGCAGAAAGAAGTCTCTTTACGGCTGCCATGAAAATGCCGCTTGGCAGCAACTGACCGACCGGCAACTGCGGCGTATGGCCATTGAGCAGATCAGACGTTAATTTATCGTCATTTGGTTTTGCCTATATCGAGATTCCGTAAAAAGGGTTGATATATCCGTAAATCGTGCAATCATCATTTGACGGAAATTCCGTACCTTTGCAGCGTCAAAATACGACAATGTAATGATACAACAGACAAATATGGAATACGTAAAACTTGGGAACGCCCACCTATAAGTATCTGCGCACAGGTGACATCATCGGCGACTGCGTGAAGATGGGCAAGGCATACGGTGAGACATTGAAATAATCTGCAAACAGTTCCACCTTCTGATATTCTTAAAAGGAGCAACATCCAGTCGGGTGTGCTCCTTTTTGCTTATTCGTAATCTTTCAATATGTAGATGCCGATGCTGCCGGCACCTACTAATACTGCTACCTGTTTTGCCGTATTACTTCCCCTGATAACCTAACTTCTTCAGCCACTTCTCCACGCGCTCCTTACCCGTGCGCACATCGTGGCCGTACATCGAGAAACCCTGCTGGACGTTGGCCTTCGGATAGACTTTCTTCACGTCCTTCACACAACTGCCGAGGCCGGAACCTTCGTGAGTGGTAAAGGGGATGATGGTCTTGCCGTTCAAGTCGTACTTTTTGAAGAACGTGAACATCACCTGCGGATAGGTGCCCCACCAGACGGGACCGCCAATGAACACGACACCGTACTTCTTAACATCCACCGAACCTTCAAACGGAGGCAATTCACCGTTCTGTTGCTCCTTCTTGGCAAGGTCACACAGAGGCTTGTAGGCCATGCCGTCGTACTTCGAGGTCTTGATTTCAAACTGGTCGGCACCTGTGAAGGCAGAGATATAGTCAGCCACGATCTTGGTATTGCCCACCTTGATATTGCCTACGGCATAATTGTCACCAGCATGTGAGAAGAATACCACGAGGGCTTTTTTCTTCGTGTCAATCTGCTGTGCAGCCTGTTCGCTACTTGTCTCCTGCGTGTCAGGAGCCGTTCTCTTCCCGTTACAAGCCGTAGCCGTCAACAGGGCGGCAATGGCCATCATGTACTTAAATATTTTCATCGCTATACCTTATTGTTTATTTTGCTAATGTTGCTATTTGACGATTATTACGAGCGGTAGTAAATTTTCCACTCTTCACTTAACAGGTGCAAAGGTACGACAATCCCCCGAAACTGCGGTTACACAATTTACTGGGGATTTTACCAAAATTACGGTTAAGCGAAGAAAATACAAATATATTTGCATTCTTGAGCTCGAAACTGAGGTGCAGCCTAACTCCAACAAAAGTTAAAGTTACGGATTTATCTCCGATATTAATCAGAAATGACTAATTTTGCAACATTATTTAGGAGAATAGCCATGTCAAAGGAGTGTAACAAGGCAGACTGGTACAGAATACAGCGATGAGTAATCATGAAACGGATTCCGATATATAAGTTCTATAAGCACAAGTATGGCGATGAGCTGCTGGTGGATGTCATCAGTTACGAGAAGATGATGCCCGACATCAGGCGGACGCTTGTGTTCAGTGAGACATTCTACAGCATTACGCTGGTATTGGAGGCAGATGCAACGGTGGCTGTCAACGGGAAGTCGCGACGCTTGAAGAAGGGACTAATCATTTGCTCCATACCGGGCGAGGTGTGGGCGTTCGAGGCAGAACCGCAGATAGAGGCGCTGAACCTGATATTCGAGAAGGAATTCCTGTTGTCGTTCTTCAGCGACCCACACTTTCTCGACCGTTTCACGTATCTGCAGGCAGACCGCAGCAGTCCGTTCCTGATGGCGGACGATGCTGCCTTTGAACGCATCCACACGCTCTATCAGGAGATGCGCCGCGAGATAACGGACTATGCCCAGAAAGACCAGCACATCCTGCGCGCCATGCTCTACGAGACGATGATGCTCCTGCAGCGGGTGCCGATGGTGGATGCTGAGCAAGTAGAGGCCGTTCAGCGCAGTCTGACGGACATTCCCGTGAGCCGCTATGTGGATGACTTCGTACAACTCGTAAGTGACCACTTCCGCGAGGAGCACGGCACGGAGTTCTATGCCGACCGCCTCTGCATCACGCCCAACTACCTGAACAAAATCGTGCGCCAGTCGCTCGGCAAGTCGGCCAAGACCTACATCCTCGACCAGATACTGGCCGAAGCCTGCCGACAGCTGAAATACACTACGCTCTCGGTTGCCGACATCGCCGCACAGCTACACTTCGATACCGCCACCTACTTCGTCCGTCTGTTCAAGAAATACATGGCTATGACACCAATGGAGTACCGGGAAAAAGGATAGTCCCGAAAAGTGACATTTCCGTCTTTATTTGTCTTGCAATGCATTGGGGAAAAGGCTGTACCTTTGCAGCGTCAAAAATGACACTGCGATTCTGGCATCACCTCGGCATAGCTCAAGCAAGCTTGGCTCTGCTCTCGGTTCGCACAGAATTGCACCCGAAAACAAGAAACAATTAAAAAGCAAGACAAATATGGAAACGATTTATGATGTATTCAAACAGCAAGTGACGGCACAGACAGACGCTGTGGCTGTGATGGACGAAAAGAAGTGCCTGACGTATAGCGAACTGGACGCAATAGCAACCGAAATCGCTGATGGTTTCCCCGTGAAGCAGCCTGCCAAGGTGGGCATCGTGATGAGCCACTCGGTGGAGATGATTGCCACAATTCTGGCAGTATTGAAGTCGGGGGCAGCGTATGTGCCAGCCGAACCCTCGTTCCCCAAGGAGCGCATCAAGTATATGATGGAGGACTGTGACTTTGTGGTGACGGACAAGGGCATTCAGCATATACATAACAATATAAATAAGGTGAGCGACCTCGCCTACATCCTCTACACCAGCGGTACGACAGGCAAGCCCAAGGGCGTGATGGTGACAAACGAGAATGTGCTGCACTACGTCCGTGCCTTCCAGCATGAGTTCAATCCCCAGCCGGGCGACCGTATGCTGCAGCACTCCGTCTGCTCGTTCGACATTTTCGTAGAGGAAGTCTTTACGACTTTGCTCAGCGGTGCCACGCTCTGCATCCCCTCGGAAGAGACCAAGGCCGACATCCACCGGCTGATGGACTACATTGAGCGCAACCGAGTGACGATGCTCAGCAGTTTCCCTTATCTGCTGTTAGAGATGAACAAACTGCCAAGGATTCCCCATACATTGCGCCTGCTGATCAGCGGCGGCGACGTGATCCGTGCCAAATACATCGACCGTCTGCGCACGCAGGGCGTGATGATCTACAACACCTACGGCCCCAGCGAGACCACCGTCTGCGCCTCCTACTTCCGTGTGGATAATGCCCAGCCGCTGGCTGACGGAACATTCCCCATTGGCAAGGCCGTCCTCGGCACGAGCATCGAGATTCTCGATGACCGTCTGCAACCCGTAAAGGACGGCGAGACAGGCGAAATCTGCATCTTCGGCAACGGCATCTCCCTCGGATATCAGGGCGATGTGCCTGAAAATGCCAATTTCACCACGATGCCCGATGGCCGTCGCGTCTATCGCAGTGGTGACCTCGGCTATGTGCTGCCCGACGGAAATCTGGCCTTCCTCCACCGTAAGGACAAGCAGGTGATGATTATGGGCAAGCGCGTGGAGAGCGATGAGGTAGAGAACGTGCTGTGCGACCAGCGGGAGGTGGAGACTGCCGTGGTGTGTCCGCAGACCGACACCGATGGGCTGTCGTACCTCGTCGCCTACGTCGTACCTCGCAGCAAGCGGTTCAGCCTGAATACCTTGAAGCGCTCTCTGGCCGACCATCTCACGTCGTTTATGATTCCTGAGTTCTTCGTCACCATGCCCTCGCTGCCGATGACTCCCAACGGCAAGGTTGATCGACGTGCATTGCCCATCGTGAGAAAGGAGGGACGGCTGTATGCGTAACGACATTACCATCCGCCAGGCATTGCTCGATGACCTTGACCTCTTGATTCAATGGCGCATGGAGGTGCTGCATTGCGTATTCTCCATCCCAGCTGATGCTGACACTTCCGAACTCCGCCAGCAGAACATCGACTACTACCGCAAGGCATTGGCGAACGATAGTCATATCGCCTGCTTCGCAGTAGAAGATGAGGTGGTCGTGGGCTGTGGCGGATTGTGCCTCTACGATGAAATGCCGTCGCCCGACAATCCTACCGGCCGCTGCGCCTATCTGATGAACATCTACGTGCGACCTGAGCATCAGGGTCACGGCACGGGCAAACGTATCGTCCGCTGGCTGGTGGGCGCAGCACTCTCTCGTGGCATCAAGAAAATCTACCTCGAAACCTCCGAAGCTGGCCGTCTGCTCTACTCGGTTCTTGGCTTCAGCGACATGAAGGACATGATGCATTTGTCCTTTTCAGAATAAAATCGTAATTTTGCAACGAATATGAAACAAATTGTAGAAATCGGCGGGCGTGAGTGCCTGCTGTATAACGAAGGCGAGGAGCCGCAGGTGTTGCTCATTCAGACGCTGGGCGCACAGGAGCGTGG
>CAMVAI010000120.1 GCA_947165435.1 uncultured Prevotella sp. | reverse complement strand
AACTCACCACAGCCGCATGGAACAGCACCGTGCCCTTGTCTGCCGTAGCCAGGGCAAACATGATCATCAGTGCATTGTCAATAGCCATCTTCTCGTGCTTGCCCGTCGTGATAAGCCGCCCCTCGCTATAGTCGTCCGAGCAGACGAGCCATCCAGCCGTTACGTCCCACCAGCCAAACTCAAACACCGATTCATCCGTAGTCGTATGTCCGCAAATGATTTCCTGTCCCTCATCCTCCTGCCGCATTTCCTCGATATATTCAGGAGCATCACCGCTTTCTACAGCTAAGGCAAACACGGTCTCACCGTCAGCACAGGCAAACGGCTCATAGTTGGCAAAGCCTTCTCCCTCGCCGCTGACGCAGAACCGATGTCCCGCCACCTCGTAATATCTGGTCTCTTTCATCTTGGAATGTCTCTTAATGATAGGGTTCTATACCTGATGCGTGTAGGCAGCGTCCGTACAATGGCCTTCCAGTAGTTCACCTCCAGCCAGAAAACCTCCCATAAGTCAAACTTCATCAGCCGCAGATGCCGCTGTTTGCTCTCATACACCCGCCGCAAAAGTCCGTACTGCTGTCGCTGGCCATACCATCCGAAATTGCCGCCCGTCATCATCTCGCGCAGCATCCACTTGCCCCGATAACTGTCAGGAACGCTCAGCATAAGCGTTTTATCTAACCGCAACACCTCACCGAGTACCCACATCAGTGCCATTGCAGTATGCCACAAGCCAAAATTCCTTAATACACTCGATACGATACGTCGATCTTCAACTGTTGAATGTTGCAATAGCCAATAGTAGTCGCACACATGCCGCAGCCCGATACCGCCACTGAGGAAATGACGCTGAATATGTGCCAACTGCATCACGAGCGCAAACCTGACAGACGGCACACAGAAGCCTTCCTCCACATGTGATACAAGAAGTATCTCTCGCTCCAACCACCGTTGCAGCCTTCTGTTCGTAATCGGATTGAAGTTGCCCGACGATGGACGGAAATGTACCTCCACCGTCACGCCCTGCTCGTTCTTTGGCAGATGCACATGGTGATACGCAGCCTTCGGATGGTTGGGCAGCAGTGCCAATACGCTCTCCCGTCCACCCTCCACCCAGATGTCAACATCCCCGGGCTGTCGTGCATACTTATCGGGATAGAGCCGCGCATTGGCCTGTCCTTTCAGTATTGCTGTCCGGTGGCCCTTTTCTTCAAACTTCCGTGTCAGCCGTGCTGCCTCTTGATATAGCAGTTCATTCATCCCTTTGATGCTTTCTGCTTCGCTGGCCCACTGCATGGCAATCTCTACAGGCGGCTTGCTGCCCTCTGGCAACAGGCACACGCCTTGATAGCAGACACCGACGAGCGACTGGCGTATGGCTGTCTGATACAATCGTCGCCATCCGTCGGCATCCACGTCAACAGGAAACTCCTGCGTCAGCCCTAATGACAGGCGCAGGAGTTTGTAGAATTGTTCATTCCAATTGATGCCTTTGGGCATAGTTGTCATTTCATCATGTTAGCATTCAAATTATTCCATCCAGTCGTCGTAGTCGGGTATTTCGTTGGGCGGCGTGCCACTTGCCTGAAGCAGGCATGTCCTATGTTGCAGCTCGACTACTCTCATTGAAGGTTTCTCGTATGCTCTCTTTTTCATTGCAGCGTCCTCCTTTCGTTATTTGATTACAATCTTTTTACCATTATTGATATAGATACCCTTGCTGCTAGGCTTGCCGCTCAGGCGCACACCGTCCAGCGTATACCATGCTTCGCTGTCGAAGGTCATTTCGCCCGTCTTGGTGTCGAGCGTGCCGATGGCGGTAGTCTCGCCGTTGGCTCCTACCAGTTTGACGGTGATGCTTTGTGGCAGTTCCTCTTCCGTAGCCGCTGCGCTGCGGGTCAGGGCACGGGCATTGCTGGGCTCGCTGCCAGCCCACATCAGGTAACACGATGTCGGGCGAATCTTCGCGCCGCTCTTCGCCCTCACGAAGTCGCCGGCCACGACGGGTTTTTCGTCCACATCCTTGGTATTCCCTGCGAAGCCGTACACCTTGCCGACTTCCTCGAAGTGCTCGGTTTCGCTCCAGTAACGCGGCTGGTAGGTGCCAATGAAGTTCCATTTGTTCCAGGCAAAATCCGCAGTGCCGTCATACGGCTTTACCTTCGTGCCGCCATCGTAGCCCTCGGTGAAGATGGGAATGCCGCCGTAATTCTCGATGTACCAATAGCTCGTATTCTCGCCGGGGACGTAGAGGTATGGCGTGTTGGCCTTCATCGTGGTCGTTTCGGGATTGTCCGACTCTCCCATCACGGCCACCCATTTGTTCGACTCATTCACGTCCAGACGGATTCCCTTGAACTCATAGAAATGACCCGTCAGACCGTCGCTGGAGCCGCCTTGCTTGAAGTCGCTCTTCGTGAAGTTGAACGGCAGCATCACCGTCACGGGCTTTCCAACGGTGAACGTGCGTTTGTAGCGCAGTAAGGACGTCGACAGTTGCGACGTGATGTCGGGGATGCCGAGGGGCTTGTCGTCGTACTCAATGTTATAACTCTTCACCCCGCTGTAGCTGTACTGCTCCACCAGGTCGCCGTATGTCGGCGTGTAGTATTTTTCATTGAAGAGCATGAGGCGTCCGTAGGTCTTCATGAAGCAGTGGTCGGTCGGGGTGCCGAGGTGGGCGAAGTTAGTGGGGGCGGTAGCCGATTCCACGGCAGGTGCGCCCTGCTTTATGCCGTGTGTGTCAACGTAGTAGCAGTTGGTCAGCGTGCCCCCGCCTTGGTTGTTGGTGCGGTGGAAGAACGTGCTGTTCTTGTTGTTGTCATTTCCCCACAGCAGTTCGTGCTTGCCGCCGTTGTTGTCGTACTGGCCTTCGATGAAGAGGCAGTCTTCCAGTATGGCATATCCGTACTCCGAAAAGCAGCCGACGAAACCGCCGCAGCCGTAAGTCGTGCCAGAATAGTTGGGGTTGTAGATGAGTCCGTCGAACACACAGCCCGTGATGTGGCATTGGTTGTATTGCGAACTCAGGAGGCCCACGAATCCGCCGATTCCAACGTTCGCGCTGAGGGTATTGCTGTCGAAGGTGGTGCTGATTTGGGTGCTCACGTGGCAGTCGCGGATGGTGAGGTTGCCCTCGGCACTGCCCACCAGTCCGCCTAAGTAGGAATTGTTGCCGCCCGTGATGGTGCCCTCAACGTGGAGGTCGCAGATGGTGGCGCCGTCGGTGTTTTGGAAGGGGGCGGTGTATATTGCATCGGCAATGCGGTTGAACGTCAGCGTCTTGCCCTTGCCGTCGAAGGTTCCCTTGAACGGATGCACGGTGCCCGCCATCGTTGTCACGCTGATGTTGGCGGCAAGCACCACGCTCTTGCCGCTGAAGCCGTCCAAATCGTCATCCACCTCCATGCGCTGACAGAAGTAGTTCCAGCCCTCGGCAGTCTTGATGGTGTAGGTGTCGCCGCTCTGCGTGATGTTGTTTTCATTCAGCGGATACGTGAACGTAGCACTAAGGTTCACGTCCTCCGCGGGCATGTTGAACGTGTAGGTGTTGCCGCTTTGCGTGTAGGCGACAGTGTTGCCCGATGTCGCACCCGTCAGGGTCAGACCATCAAGGCTCTCGTCCATCTGCTGCGTATAGGTGATGGTTATCTCCTCGCCCTCCAAAGCCGAACTCTTGCTCAGGCTGAACTGCGAGTAGATGTTGTTGACTTTGTATCCAGCCAAGATGTTGAAGTCCTTGGTCAGCGTGTAGTCCGTGCTGCTAATGGTAACGGTGACGCGGGCAGTGTAGGAACCTATTTCGTAAGGTCCCGTATTGCGCTCCACGCCAGTATCTTTATTCACGTATTTGATGCCGCCGCTGGTGACGGATAGTCCCGTCGAAGTCATGAATTCTCCGAGATTATACGAAGCGTTATGGTACGAACCTGTGTAGGGAACATCGTCGGCAGTGAGTGTCAGCGTAGCCTGCCGGTTGGTGAGTGTGCACTCATGTCCTGCGCCGTTGTTGTTGCACGTAGCGGTCAACGTGTTGTCACTGGCATTAAACGTAAATGTGTGTTGAGGGTCGGCGGGAACATCGGCTTCGTAGGTCACGGTGATGGTGCCTTTGAATTCGAGCGTGCCGACCACAGCACTGCCAGAGAACATGATTTTCAGCGGGCTGCTCGGCGATACATCTAGGCCGTTGCTCTCGAAGGTGGCCGTCTTGTTGTTATACTCCTGGTTGTTGTCCGACGGGTAGTCGTAGTCGCTATTGTTCCCATGCAGGTGCATAAGCGTTGCGTTATTGTTTTTGTTTTTGCCTACATACATCTGTATGCCCTCTGCATAGAACAGAAAATTATATAGTTCCACCTTGGTCACGGTACCCTCAAGGTTGTTGAAGATCAGCTCTGCGCCATTCTTGTCAATATTACCTAGGAATCTGGTCTTTTGAGAGGAATAGGATTGAGAAATATAGTCGCTCTGATTCGTATTTGAATAATAGAGCGTCAAACCGTTTTCGTTGAGCAGCGTCCAGTTGTTTTGCAACTGCGTCTTGTTCGAGTAGCCGCCGTCCAAATAGAACGTCTCGGTCTTCGTTACCTTCACAGCCCATGTCGTCTGCGCCATCGTGAGCATCACGGCGAGGGTGAGGATGAGATGGAATATCTTTTTCATTGTTAATAATTTAATTTGGTATAATAATTTCATCAGAGGATGAGTTTTTTATGTAAGCAGAATATGGTTCAAAACATATGGTAGAGAGGATTATAGGAAATCCGTCCTCACCATTAAAATAGTGATAATAATTTCCTGATGAGTTAGTAACGCATGTAGTACTATTTACATTATGAATATTGTTATACACAGTTACATTATCGGCATTGTCCGTTGTCGCTATTGCATAAACGACATCTCCATTGCTACCTTTTATACCAATAGCCGTATTAGCGGGAACAACATTTACATTATTTGTAGTTGCATAATTTCCATTTATCCCTGTGAAATAAAAAGCATTAACGTTACCACCTACTTTAAATTTGTAATCAGACCACATCATTTTGTTATATTGCGAGAGGACTCTTTTTCCTTTCAACTGTTCATACAAATAAAAAGGGAAAAACCTATCTTCCGGGTCTTCTATATAATTACTTAAGTATTCAAGCGGCACTATGATTTCGTCCACATAGTTACAGCCACCAACAATATCGTCGATTTCCCCGAAGTCTATTTCACTAATATCGTTTGTAAACTCCAATGTAGTTAGGAAACAACAATAGTGGAAAGCATAGTCCTGAATAAATCTCAGATGATTTGGCAGACGGATGTATTTGGCATGGCAGTCGTAAAATGCGCCAGTGTTGATGTTGACTACATATTTGTACTGATTATTCTCATAGATATAATCAGGAATGTAAACCGTGTCTCCCTCTTCAGAAGGGAAAAACGTAAGTGATAGACCGATGACACCTGATGATGGATCGTAAAATGGAGAAAAGTTAAAAACACCAGGATCATCAACGATGGTCGCTTTCATGCCCAAAGGTATGCTGAGCAATACCGAGAGCAGCAGAAAATAAAACTGTTTTCTCATAATGGTTAAATCTTTATTGTATTTTGTATTTATTGTTAATTCTCTCATCCAAACTCTGTGGGGAGAGCACTAACTCAAAGGCATAAAGAAAGCTCTAACTTTGCGGCATCAAAGTCAGATGGGATGAAGAACTT
>CAMVAI010000119.1 GCA_947165435.1 uncultured Prevotella sp. | reverse complement strand
CCTCCGTTTCCGACAGCCAGCCCCACTATTCCGTGGTTTCATTGTACCACGGAACGGCGGGGGCTGTACAGCGGCAAAAGCGTTAAATTTGCTTCTTTACAGCTTTTCAATTTTCCGATTTTTATGGTATGGGTTGTCGTCCCATATTTGCAGTAGAAAAGTTCATAACTCCGTGGTATACTCTGATTTAACAAAAAAATCAGAAGTTAAAGGAGAAAACATGAAGTATACAATAGATGAATTAACCGCGGCCAAAAGGCAAATTGATTCAACTCTGCACAAGCTAAGAGAAACAGTAAAAACATTTGAATCAAAGGATAATTCCGAGCGTTATAAATCACAAATCACATTGGCAAAGAGAAGAATAAAAGCCTTTGAAATTGCAAATTATTTTATAGAGAATGAGATTAAGAATTGCTAAAGCACTTCCGATTTTCGTTCCAGCGGTCATGCTCCCTGGCATGGCCGCTTTTCCATGCCCCGGTTCACGCCGGATAAGTCGGCTCCTGTGTAGCAGCGGCTTCCGCTTCCAGTACCCGCGCCATTTTGTCGGCGGCTGTGGTTGTGGTGTCTTTCTTGAAATAGCCGGACACGACAAGGACGGAATTGCCCATGCGGATTTCCGTCACACAGTCAGGGCGGCGGGTGGTGCGGGTGTCGTGCTGCTTGTTATCTGCCATAGGCAATACTCCTTTCAGTCGGTAATCAGTTTCTTCATGCTCTCCATTTTCCGCTTGGCGGTTTCCTGCCGGAAGTTGTCGCCGGTAAAGCGTACCGGGACGCACATGGAAAGCAGGCGGTCATAAATCCGGGAATGGGCGGTGTCCTCCGGGTTGTGCAGGTCGTCCAGCGTAAGGTTGGTCGTGACGATCAGCGGCTTGCCGCTGCGGTAACGGCTGTCAATCACATTGAACACCTGTTCCAGCCCGTAGTCGGTGCCGCGCTCCATGCCGAAGTCGTCAATGATAAGCAGCGGATAGCGGCAAAGGCGGGAAATGTACTCGTTGCGCCCCTCAAAGCTGGCGGCAAGGTCATTGAGGATAAGAGCAAAGTTCGTCATGCGGACGGGGATTTCTTTCTCCATGAGGGCGTTTGCGATACAGCCTGCAAGGTAGCTTTTGCCGGTGCCTACGCCGCCCCAGAACAGGCAGCCGATATTGTCTGTCCGCATATCTTCCCAATGCTCCACATACCGGCGGGCAAGCCCGGTCTGCGGGTTCCTGCCGTTGTCGTTCTCGAAAGTCCAGTCCCGCATGGTGGGGTCGGTAAAGCCCCGGCGTTTCAGTTCTTCCACGGTGTCAAGGTGTCTGCGCCGCTTTTCGGCGGCTTCCCGTTCCTCGCGGGCGGTTCTCTGGCAGTCGCACTCTGCCGGGTGGCGGTCGCGCCCGAAGATAGCGGCCTTATCCGGCGCAAAATAGGCTTCTTTCGGCTTGCGGCACTTGCCGCAGTACAGTAAACCGTCCTCGCCGGTGTAGTCCTCCGGCTCCGGGATGGTGGTCGTCATATTCTCCAAAACCGCGTTGATTTCATTCTTCATAAACTCTCGCCCTCCTTGCATGAGTAGTCTGGTATGCCCTTTTTAGGGGCTTCCTTTTTGTCGTTCCCCGCCCATATCCGCAGGGCGGCGGCATAGTTCTGGTAGCTTTTCCCGTTGGCGGCAAGGTAGCGGCTCATTTCCTCGATGAACCGTTCCAGCCTGTCAGGGTACTCTGCCTGCAACTCGTCGTATTCGGTCTGTGACAGAAAAATATTTCCATATCGGCCATAGGGCGCGGACGGCCCCCCACTCACTCCCTTTGTTTGGCTCTCTGTAAGGTTGTTTATAGTAGTTTGGTTAGGGGACGGTTTTCCGACCATCATAAGGTCGGTTTTCTGACCATCAGTAGGACGGTTTTCCGGCTCTATGAGGGGCGGACTTCCGGCCATCAGTTGGTCTGAAAACTGTACCTGTGGCACTGGCGGTACTTTGACATAAAGCCGGTTCGGTGCGGAGAAGCCGCCCCGTTCCCGTTCCAACAGCCCCGCCGTGTCCAGTTCATTAAGCGCCCCCTTGATGGTGGTGCTGCCTTTATCCAGTATTTCTGCTATCTCCGCGATGGGATAGATAATATAAATCCTGCCCTCGTCGTCCAGCCACTTGTTTTTCTGGGAGAGGGTGGAACGGTCTAACAGCAGCGAATACAGCAGCTTGGCGGTCTGTGAAATCTCCATTTTCAGCAGGAAACGGGGATACGGCAGATAGGCGGGCAGCCGCGTGTCTGCCCTGATATAATCAGCGATAGGATCACCTCCCTGTGTTCGGGTTGATTTTGGCGTATTGTCACGCATTAAAACGCCGTTTCCGGGGGAAAAGGATAAATGTATCGCGTACCCTTTGACACCCACGAAAAAAGCCTTGATTTATGCGGGTTTGAAAGGCTCTAAAGCGTGACATCTCTGCCTTTGTTTCCGCTTTCTCTCGGCGGCTTTGATTTTCTTCATGCGCCCGGCGCAGTCGGGGCAGTATTTTCCCCGGTTGGATTTGGGGACAAAGGCCGCCCCGCAGACGGCACACCGTTTCCGGCTTCCCCGGCACAAGAGGGCTGCGGCCAGCTCCCCGTCAAGGGGCAGGACAGCCACACGGAACCAGCGGCACATGAGGGAAAAGGAAATGCTCTGGACGCACACGCAAGGCTCCCCGTCGTCTAACAGCAGGCAGTTCCCCTCATCGTAGTTACAGCACTCATGTACCAGCCGCCGCGCCCGCCGGTGCTGGCGGTAGTCCATGTGGGGCAGGTTATCGCTCATGGCTCTGCTCCTTTCTGCGGTGCGGCTCGTCCCGGCGCAAAATCTGGTCGATGTTCCGCTTGACGGTCTGCAACTCCTTGAACCGCTGTTTCTGTTCGTGATAGGTGTTATACAGGCCGTCTTTCTCGGAGATAAGCTGCTCGATCTCGGCCTGCAACGCTTTCCGGGCGGGCAGCTTGGTAATGCCATGCGCCTTGAAATACCGGGCTGCTGCGTCGGCTATGATAAAATCGCTCTCATGGGCCTGCCGGTATGCGGCGCGGGCTTTCTCGGATTTCTGTGCCCGCAGCCCGTCGCGGGCGGCCTTGGTCTGGGCGTAGGCCAACACCTGCCGCTGCAACTTCTTTTTCCCTTGCAGCTTCGTTTCCAGTGCTTTCAGTTCGCCGCTGGTCTGGCGCATTTTCTGATAGGCGGTGTCAACGGCGGCTTCTAACTGCTCCGGGGAAGTAAAGCCGTATTGCTGGTAGACGGACAGCGTTTTGGCGGCCTGCTTCAGATTGTGTATCTTCGCCCAGCGTTCATAGCCCCGGCCTTTGCCCTCGGCCATTTTCTGCTCAATGTCCACAAGCCGCTGCACTCCGTCCTGTTTCGGGGCGGCTATCTCGGCTCTGGCAACCTGCAAGCGGTCTTTTATGGTGCGTGGGGGATCGGGGGATCTGGCTGGCGCTTCGGCTGCTCTGGCGGCGTTTTGCTCTAAAACGGCAAAGACAGCGGCGCGGTCAAAATCGTCGCCCAGCTTCCGGGCGGTAATTGGCTTTGTCCTGTCCGGCGTGAGGTAGGAAAGCCGCCCCCGGCTCTCCTTGACGGTCACACCCTCCTGCAGCAACAGAGAGGAAAACTCGTCAAAGCTGGCGGCGGTGGCAAGGGCTTTCCGTAGGGTCTGCCGCAGCTTCTCCTTGTTCGTTTCAAACTTGGTCTGCCGGGGCGTGATACTATCGGCAATCATGGGGGCGTTCTGCTTGTCCAGCGCGGCCTGTCCCTTTTTCTGCGCCCAATACTCCCGGTCGGTGACGCGGTTCTTGCTGCCGTTCAAGAGGTCGATTTGGTAAAGCCCCTCCCGGTGGCACATCTCCATGACTTCGGATTTGAAGTAGCGCAGGGCAGCGTCGGTACATCGGTGCTTGCAGCCGACTTTCGTATCGGCCGGCCTGTCCATGTAGGGCAGGAACGGCACTTCCTCAATCCGCAGGCTGTTTATGACGATATGCACATGAATGTTGCCGCTGTGGTTATGCCCGTCCGGGTGGGTGCAGACAAGGGCCTGGTGGCCGGGGAAATGCTCTTTACAGAATTGCTCCCCCAACGCCTGCGCCCGGTCTACGGTCAGGCCGTTGTCCGGCCCGTCCCGCGGGTCAAAGCTGATGATGTAGTGGTGGCTTTTCACATCTTCCCGCCGCTGGTTTTTCTGATAGCGGAGATTGGCCCGCATACACGCAACGGCAAAATCCTCCCCGTCGCAGTTCAGCGTGGACAGCCGGTAGTCCTCGCGGGGGATAAGCCTGCCGGTTTCATCAAGGACGGGCTTCATGGTAAACTCGTCATGCTCAAAGAGAAGATATTGCTCGGCGGCTCCGTAGTCGGCGTTTTTAGAGTTGATATGCTTGAGTGTTGCCAACCGCGTCACCTACTTTCTTGAGGACTTCATACTTGAGGACGGCAAGGTCGGATATGGCGGCGCGTACCTCGCCGGAAAGGGTGTTGTAGGGTACGCCGTATTCGTTCAGATACCGGGCAATCTGATTGAGGTTGCCGCCGATCCTGCCGTACTCGGCTGTCAGCTTCCCGACAGCGGAAAGCAACTCGTCATTGACCGACGACACATGGACAACCGGGCGTATGGTCGCCCGCCGTATCGCCTGCCGGAGAAATTCGGACTGGCTGATACCATAGGGCGCAAGCCGCGCTGTGAAGTCGGCATACTCATCTTCGGACAGCCGGGTTTTCACAACGCGGCTGCGGTGGGGCGTGTTGTATTTCTTTCGCATGGTGTGACCTCCTTTCTCGCCCGTAAGGGCGCATGAGCAGGGTTTGGGGAAGGCACTCCCCAACAAGTTTCCCGCGAGGGGCAAAACTGCAGAATTGCGGATTTTGGCACCGTGGTAGAAACTTGCTCTCCGTGACTGCAAACTTTCTCTCACTTCCGTCCGCCACTTTTTTGGAAAACTGCAACCACAAAAGTTTGTTTCTCTTTTTCTGCTACTACTAATCCTGTAAAGGGCATTCCTGCCCGCTTTCGCTAAAATGACACCGGACGCAGTGGTTTCTACCCGGTGTTGGAGAAATCCTTTCTCTTTGCCCTCTACTACGGGTAAATGCTCCAAATGCCAAACACCAGGGCAGAAAAATTCCCTCCTCGCTTACTACTACAACCGGCAGGGGGCAAAATGGCCGGGAGCGGAGCCGGACAACAAAAAAAGCAGTAAATCTTTTTCAAGACTTACTGCTTTCGCTGGCCGCGTCGGTGGCGGCTGGTATTCAGTTTTTATGACTTGTCCGGTGGTTCGTCAAGCCGGAACTTGAATTGACAGTCAATTAACCGCTGCTTTACATAGTCCTCCACCTCGGCGTTGACCTGCCCGTTCACTTTTGAGAAATAGCGGATATATCCGGCGTAGTGGAGCAGGACAGCGTTCACGGCTTCTGGGTCGCCCTCACGGGCTTTGAGGATTGTTTCATAGGGGAGAAGTCTACTCATACCGGCTCACCCCCATTTCTTCGCGTAGCCGCTGCAAGGCAAGCTGGATATGCCGCCCCGCTGTGCTGCGTGACCGGCCAATACACGCGCCGATCACGCGCTGCGGCTGGCGCAGAAAGTAATAGCGCAGGATTTCTTCCCGCGTCTGCTCCGGCAAAACAGAGATCGCGTCGGCAAGGGCGGCGTTGCAGAGCAGGACGGTCTGACCGCAGACGGTAAATGGGTATTCCTCGTCCGGCTCCGACGCGGCAAACTGGACAAACTTCTCGTTCATCAGATAGTCAAGGGAAACTTGCCGTTCCCATTGCCGTTTAAGCTTCAAAATCTTGTCCAAGGCGGCACAGCGGATAACAGTCTTGCAAAAGGCGTTGTACCTGCGCTGGATATATTCTTGATAGGCTATCTGGTCGGTCATGGAAATTCCCCTTTCTGAATAATAGTGCGGGGCGGTGGCACTTCTTGCTGTCGCCCCTTGATTGCCTACCAGCAAAGGCGGGCGGGGCTGTCAACGGCTGCGCATATGCGCCGTTCATCTTGACCGTTGACTG
>CAMVAI010000118.1 GCA_947165435.1 uncultured Prevotella sp. | reverse complement strand
CGTTGAAATTTATCAATTAAAACAGGCAAGTTAGGAACTTGCGAAACTTGAATAACATTATTATCCACATACAAAGGGTGAAAAATTGCCACAAAAGGGGGAAACGCTCCGTTTCCGACAGCCGTTGCTGCCTCTAAGCCCGTATAAGGCAGTGCCGGTTCACTCCCAGCAGGGCACGTCGTCGGCTATCTCGGGCAGCTGGCTGCGGTGGAACACAGGGTCTTTCACGCCTGCCCGTTTCTGGCTGCGGTAGTCGTCGAGCAGCCGGAACACATACTTGCCCAAGAGCACGATGGCCGTCAGGTTGCAGGCCGTCAGCAGGGCCATGCAGAAGTCTATCATGCTCCACACGGCTTCGAGCGACAGCATCGCGCCGAGCATGACCATGACGCCGCCGGAGAGAATCCTGTAGGCCGTCATGGCGGCGGGGCTGTCGGTCATGAACCGCACGTTGGCCTCGCCGTAATAGTAGTTGCCGATGATGCTAGAATAGGCGAAGAGGAAGATGGCCACAGCCACGAACGAAGGCCCCCACGCACCCACCTCGCTCTGCAGGGCCTGCTGGGTGAGCGCGATACCGTTGAGCTCGGGCACCTCGTAGAGTCCGCTGATGAGGATGATGAAGGCCGTGCAGGAGCATACCACCAGGGTGTCGGTGAACACGCCGAGGGCCTGGATGAGGCCCTGCTTCACGGGATGGCTGACGGCGGCGGTGGCGGCAGCATTGGGGGCACTGCCCTCGCCGGCCTCGTTGCTGAACAGGCCGCGCTTCACACCGTTCATGATGGCAGCACCGACGGCACCGCCCACGGCCTGATGGATGCCGAAAGCACTCTCGACGATAACGCGCAGCACATGGGGCAGGTGCTGTATGTTCATAACGACCACGACGATGGCGAGCAACAGATAGCCCACCGCCATGACGGGCACCAGCACGGAACTGACACGCGCTATGCGCTGGATGCCGCCGAAGACGATGACCAGCGTCATAGCCACCAACACCGCGCCCAGCACCACGGGGCTCCACCCGAAGGCTCCCTCCATGGCTCCGCAGATGGTGTTGGTCTGTACAGAGTTGTTGGCCAGACCGAAGGTGATGGTTATCAGTACGGCGAAGAGCACAGCCATCCACCGGCAGTGCAGTCCGCGCAGGATATAATAGGCCGGACCGCCTATGAACGAGTCGCTATGGTGCTGCTTGAACAACTGGCCCAGCGTAGATTCCACGAAGGCGGTGGCGGCACCCACCAGCGCCATGACCCACATCCAGAACACGGCTCCCGGACCACCAACGGCAATGGCGGTGGCCACGCCGGCCAGATTGCCGGTGCCTACCCGCGAGGCCAGCGACACGGCGAAGGCCTGGAACGACGAGATGTGCCGTTCGTGCCCCTGCGGGCGTGCCGACGAGTCGGTGAGCAGGCGCAGCATCTCGGGCACCATTCGGAACTGGACAAAGCGTGTGCGCCACGTAAACCACAGGCCGCAGCCCACGAGGACGGCAATGAGGCAGTAGCCCCACATCAGGTCGTTGACGGTGTTCAGCAGGTCGAGCATAAAATGCGATAATTAGCGATTCTTTTAGTAATATGCTTTACGGTTACTTCATGTTGGGTGTCAGAACTCGCTGGTGAAATGGAACTTGATATGCTTGAAGTCTTCCTGCGCCATCTGCAGCACATAGCCGGAGTCGGCCAGGAACACGTCGCGGCCCTCCTTGTCCTTGGCCATATACTGGTATTTGCGCTTCTTGAAGTTGTCCAGCTCCTGGTCGTCGTCGCTCTCTATCCAGCAGGCTTTATACAGATGGACGGGCTCCCAGCGGCACTTGGCGTTGTATTCGTTCTCCAGGCGATACTGGATGACCTCGAACTGCAGCTGACCTACGGTGCCGATAATCTTGCGGCCGTTGAACTGGTTGACAAACAGCTGCGCCACGCCTTCGTCCATCAGCTGGTCGATGCCCTTCTGCAACTGTTTCGACTTCATGGGGTCGTCGTTCTCGATGTATTTGAACAGCTCGGGCGAGAACGACGGCAGACCGCGGAAGTGCAGCTGCTCGCCCTCGGTCAGCGTGTCGCCAATCTTGAAGATGCCGTTGTCGGGCAAGCCCACGATGTCGCCGGGCCATGCCTCGTCAATGGTGCTCTTGCGCTGCGCCATGAACTGCGTGGGCGAGGTGAAGCGCAGCGATTTGCCCTGGCGCACATGCAGGTAGGGCTGGTTGCGCTGGAAACGGCCGGAGCACACCTTGCAGAAGGCGATGCACGAGCGGTGGTTGGGGTCGATGTTGGCGGTAATCTTGAAGATGAAGCCGGTGAACTTCGGTTCCTCGGGCTGCACCATGCGCTCCTCGGCCTTGGTGGGGCGCGGCGACGGGGCAATCTCCACGAAGCAGTTCAGCAGCTCCTGCACGCCGAAGTTGTTCAGTGCCGAGCCGAAGAAGACAGGGGCTACCTCGGCCGAGCGGTAGGTATCGACATCGAACTCAGGATAGACGCCATCGACCAGCTCCAGGTCGTCGCGCAGCTTCTGGGCGTCGGCTTCGCCGATGTGGCGGTCGAGGTCGGCAGAACCGACCTCCACGGTGATTTTCTCCGTGACGCGCTGCTTGTCGGGCGTGAAGAGGTCGAGCTTCTGCTCGTAGATGTTATACACGCCCTTGAACTTGGCTCCCTGGTTGATGGGCCACGACAGGGGGCGCACCTTGATTTCCAGCTCCTTCTCCAGCTCGTCCAGCAGGTCGAAGGGGTCGCGGCCCTCACGGTCCATCTTGTTCACGAAGATGATGACGGGGGTCTGGCGCATGCGGCATACCGACATCAGCTTGCGCGTCTGCGTCTCGACGCCTTTGGCCGAATCGACCACGATGATGGCCGAATCGACGGCTGTCAGCGTGCGGTACGTGTCTTCGGCAAAGTCCTGGTGGCCCGGTGTGTCGAGAATGTTCACCTTATATTCCACGTCCGAGCCGTCGGGGCTGTAGTCGAACTCCATCACCGACGTGCTCACCGAGATGCCGCGCTGCTTCTCGATATCCATCCAGTCCGAGGTGGCTGTCTTCTTAATCTTGTTGTTCTTCACTGCGCCGGCCACCTGAATCTGTCCGCCAAAGAGCAGAAACTTCTCTGTCAGCGTGGTCTTACCGGCATCGGGGTGCGAGATAATGGCGAATGTCCGCCTGCGTTCTATTTCCTGATTCACTACTTCGTATTGCTTTTTACTTTCTAATACGTCTATTTTTCTTCTTTCAGGCTGCAAAGGTACTTATTTTTTTGCGCAAAAAGAAATAAAAAAGTGGAAGAATAAGACAGAAGATGCTGTCTGTGCCGTCAGCGCGTCAGCTCGTCGATGCACTCGCTGAGGCTCTCCTCCCAGTAAGGCACCTCGATGCCATACGTCTGCTTGAGCTTCGTCTTGTCGAGCACGGAGTAGTGCGGGCGGTGGGCCGGGGTGGGATATTCCGAGGTGTGCAGGGGGCGCACGTGGCACGTGGTGATGCCGGCAAGGCGGTGGATGGCCTTGGTGAAGTCGTACCACGAGATGACACCCTCGTTGCTGAAGTGATAGACGCCGGGCTGTATGCCCTGCTCGATGGCGGTCATGATGGCGCGGGCCAGGTCGCGGGCGTAGGTCGGCGTGCCTATCTGGTCGAAGATGACGCCCAGCTCCTGCTTCTCACGGCCCAGGCGTATCATCGTCTTCACGAAGTTGTTGCCGAAGGTGCTGTAGAGCCATGCCGTGCGGATAATCATCGCCCGCTTGCAGAACTTCGACACGCCCAGCTCGCCGGCCAGCTTCGTAGAGCCATAGACGCTGTTGGGGCACGGCGTGTCGGTCTCGACGTATGGCGTGTGCTTCGTGCCGTCGAACACATAGTCGGTGCTGATTTGCACCATCCATCCGCCACGCTTCTCGACGGCGGCAGCCAGATAGGCCGGGGCCACGGTGTTCAGCGTGGTGCATAGCTCCTTGTTCTCCTCGGCCTTATCGACCGCCGTGTAGGCCGCACAGTTCACAATGCCGTCAATCTGCTTTTCGGCCACAAACTGCTCCACGGCCAGCTGGTTGCTGATGTCCAGCTCCTGGACGTCGGTGTTCCACCACTCGTGCTGCGGGTATTCTTTCTCCAGCAGCTGCATCTCGTTTCCTAATTGGCCGTTACAGCCGGTAATCAATATCTTCATATCTGTTGTTTACTTTTTACGGATTTACGATTTACGATTTGCGGATGGCCGTTGTTCACTCGAATTCCAGCGGCTTCTGCTTGTCCTTCAGATAATAGTCGTTCAGCATACCTATGAAGGTGGAAATCTCCTTCACCGCATGCTGCGTATTGGTGGTCACCTCCTTCTGCTGCAGGCGAAGCATCATCACGCCGTACAGCGAGTTGAAGCAGGTCTCTATCTCGTGCTCCTGCTTGTCGGCCCCATGGTTGCGCAGCTCTACGATGAACGGCAACACCTTATAATATTGTGCATGGTAGAACGGGAACTTCGACGATGCCGACAGCTGCTCGTGCAATTCCTGCAGCTGCATCATCACCACCTTGTTAATCTGCAGGTGGCCATGCTCGCGGCATCCCTCCTGGTTCATCATGCGTATCAGGTTGCCAAACCAGTCGGCTTCCTCTTCCTTCTGCTCGTCGGTATAGTCGAAACGGTCTATGTACTCGTGGCGAATGCGGCTCAGCGAGCAGCCGAACGCCCGTATGGTGTCTTCTACCTGCCACATGTACAGCAGATATTCGGCGATGTTGGTCTTGCGTAATTGTTGGGCTATAAACACGGGATGATGATTTACGAATTTGCGATTTACGGATTTGCGATTGACGTTCAGAATCGGAACAGGTTGGTGACGGTGCCGAAGAACGACACCACGGAGAAGATGATGACGGCGGCGCCTATCACCTGGTTGATGATGCGTATGCCGCTGTTGTCGAAGATGATGCGCAGCTTGTCGATGAGCCACGTCAGCCCGTACCACCACAGCAGGGCTCCGCCGGCTATGCTCATGAAGCCGACGAACATCTCGAACGGACGGTCGGGTATGACGAAGGCGAACTGCGCAAATAGGGCCATGAAGAGGAAGACGATCAGAGGGTTGGAGAAAGTGACCAGGAAGGCCGTCCACGTGTTGT
Organism: uncultured Prevotella sp.; assembly: GCA_947165435.1. GTDB lineage: Bacteria > Bacteroidota > Bacteroidia > Bacteroidales > Bacteroidaceae > Prevotella. The sequence goes on along the minus strand of CAMVAI010000118.1, from coordinate 1,849 downwards.
ACCATTTCGAGCCGCGATGCTGCCCGCTCTGGTGCATGTTTCGCGTGGGGTCGCTGCGCCAGGTATAGATGCCGAAGCCCAACAGCAGCAGACTACCGAAAATCTGCAGGTAGAACTTGTTCTGCTCGTTGTCAATGAAGTCCATCACGAACGCCATGCCGAAGCCGGTGACACCGGCATAGAACATGTCGCTCACCGCAGCGCCGACCCCCGTGAGGAAGCCGTACCAGCGCCCCTTGTTCAGCGTGCGCTGCACACACAATATGCCCACCGGCCCCATCGGAGCCGACGCTATCATACCGATGAGCATGCCCTTGAACATCAGGTCGACGACGTTGATATGTATCGGAAAAACCATATTTCGCTGCAAAGTTACGCATTTTTTGGGGAGAAAGGGGCTGTTATGACGTTAAAGGGAGTTAAACATGTGTGGTTTTCTAAGGAAATGCTTATCTTTGTGCGCTATTACATACAAAAACACATCATTATTATGAATACACAACAAGGCATCAAGCCGTATGTCATCGGCTTAGACTTAGGAGGGACAAACTCTGTTTTCGGCATCGTCGATCAGCGCGGCGACATCAAGGCCACCACCGCCATCAAGACCGGCGGCTTTGAAAAGGTAGACGACTATGTGGCGGCTGCCGTCAACGCCCTGCAGCCCATCATCGAGCAGGTGGGCGGCATCGACACCATCAAGGCTATGGGCATCGGGGCCCCTAACGGCAACTATTATAACGGCACCATCGAGTATGCCCCCAACCTGCCGTGGGCACACAACGGCATCGTGCCCCTGGCACAGCTGTTCAGCGACCGTCTGGGCATTCCCGTGGCACTCACCAACGACGCCAATGCCGCTGCCATCGGCGAGATGGTCTATGGCGTGGCCCGTGGCATGAAGAACTTCATCGTCATCACCCTCGGCACCGGTGTCGGCTCGGGCATCGTTGTGAACGGACAACTGCTCTACGGCCACGACGGCTTTGCCGGCGAGCTGGGCCATGTCACCATGGTGCGCGGAGCCGAAGGACGCCCCTGCGGATGCGGGCGTACCGGCTGCCTGGAGGCCTACTGCTCGGCAACGGGAGTGGCCCGCACAGCCCGCGAACTGCTGGCCAAGACCGACCGCCCCAGCCTGCTGCGCGACATGAAGCCGGAGGACATCACATCGCTCGACGTGTCGATAGCTGCCGGCAAGGGCGACCAGCTGGCACAGGACATCTACCAGTTCACCGGCCGCATGCTGGGCGAGGCGTGTGCCGACTTCGCAGCCTTCTCGTCGCCCGAAGCATTCATCTTCTTCGGTGGCATGGTGAAGGCCGGCGACCTGATCATGAATCCCATCAAGCAATCATACGACGAGCACGTGCTGCCTATCTATCGCGGCAAGGCCCGGTTCCTTGTCAGCGGTCTCGACGGTGCCTCGGCTGCCGTGTTAGGTGCCTCCGCTATCGGATGGGAGGTATAGCCCCCAGAAACATCAGAAGCTCCCCTGCTGTCCGTGATAGGATAGCGGGGGAGCAACATCTATATTTTAGCAATGATAGCGGGGGGCAACGTCTGTTTATGCAATATATGGTAATCCTCGCCGACTATAATCTTTGTTTTCAAACAGTCAGACTCCTGACCGTTTCAATGTCCTCGCCGAGACTTTTTGCTATTGCATCAAGCGAGAGTCCCGATTCTTGAAGCAAGACTATCATCTTCTTCAGCTGGCTGTTCTTCTCAGCAAGCCGACTCTTCTGCGCATTTAGCTCCGCATTCTTCTGGTCGAGCTGGTCTTTCTGCGCACTGAGCTCCGCATCCTTCTGGTCGAGTTGGTCTTTCTGCGCACTGAGCTCCGCAT
>CAMVAI010000117.1 GCA_947165435.1 uncultured Prevotella sp. | reverse complement strand
TTCACCGCTCCCCTCGGCAAGGTGTTCGACCACTGGGTGGCCAGTTGCGAGCCTGACGCAGAGAAGCAGCCCGGCGACTACTTCACCGCACCCTACATCTGGAACGAGTCCAACGTACAGACCATCACCGTCACCGCCTACTGGAGGGATGCGCTGATTCTGCTCGATGATGACAGTGCTCAGCCCGAGGGAAGCAAGAACGCCGACATCATAGCCGCCAACAACGGAACGACTGGCCTCACCGTCCAGCTCCAGGGCCGCACCCTCTACAAGGACGGCTCCTGGAACACCCTCTGCCTGCCCTTCAGCATCAGCACGGCCAGCGGCACCCTCAGCGGCAACAACGTGCAGGCCATGACGCTCAACACCACGACGAGCAGCCTCGCCGGCAGCACCCTGACCCTCAACTTCACCGCCGCCACGACCATCCCCGCCGGTACGCCCTTCATCATCAAGTGGGACGGCGACGGCACAGCGAACATCGAGAACCCCGTCTTTGAGGGCGTCACCATCAGCAACGCCACGAATAACGCTACCATCGAGGGTGTGCTCACCTTCATCGGCACCTACGCCCCCGTCACCATCGCCGACGGCGGCGACAACACCAAGCTCTACCTCGGCAGCGCCAACAAGCTCTACTATCCCACGAAGGCCATGACCATCGGCACCCATCGCGCCTACTTCCAGCTGGCCGACGGCATCACCGCCGGCGAGCCCGCCAGCCTCGTCCGCGCCTTCGTCCTGAACTTCGGCGACGACGATTCAACGCTGGGAGTAACTACTCCCCTCTCCAATCGGAGAGGGGCCGGGGGTGAGGCTTGGTACACCCTCGACGGTCGCCGCCTCGAAGGGCAGCCGACAGCTAAGGGCCTCTATATCCACGGAGGCAGAAAGGTCATAGTAAAGTAATAACTCATGGTCGCTTCGCTCAAAATTAAAGGAAAATTAAATAAGAAAATTATCAAAGGCTACGCCATCCCGGCAGTTCTTATAATTTTTTGAATAAATTTTTGTATAATTTTGAGCGCAGCGACCCCAAAAAAAGAAACAAAGCAATGAACAAGAAAGCATACATCAAACCCGAGCAGCGCATCGTCGTGCTGCAACATCAGAGCCATCTGCTGCAAGCCAGCGGCGAAGTACTTTTCCTCGGCAGCGGCGGCCCCTTCTACTACGGCGGCAGCGACGAGAACTACACCGACGGCGCAAGATAGAATAATCTCACAGTCATCGGATGAAAATACGACTGGCGGAATGAAGTATCTTTGCGCGGTGAAACAGCAGGCTGCATACAGGGAAAGTTGCCCAACGCCAGGGCAACGAGGTATCATTGGGTATAACCCTAAAAAATCATAAAAGATAGGCTCTATGACATCTTACCTCATCCTCTTCTCAGCCAACCTGGCATTCATCCTTACAAATCTGTACGGATGGCTGCTGAAATGGTTCTACAGGCCGCGAGCATACGACAAAGATTTTCTGCGCTTGTTTCCAGCACAGCGGGCAGTGGGATGGCTCTATCTGCTACAGGTGCTGGAACTGCCTTACCTGCTCAATATCGGTCAGGCAGACGCGCTGCTTTACGTCAATGCCTTCTCCGTGCTTGTGTTCTCACTGCAGATGCTGGTGATGTGCGAGGGCTATTTCTTTCCCGAGGTACACCACCGGCTGAGCGACTACTGGGTATTCCTTCCGCCCATAGTTTCACTCTTTCCATTGTTTCTTCAGGCTTTCGGATTAATACAGCTACCTGAGTGGCACCGCACAGCGACTTTCATCATAGTAAGCATACTGTTCCTCTGGTACTTCTGGCGCACTATCTGCATGGCCCTGCGCATCGGCCGGGCCGTGCGGCGTGCCAACGAAGACACCTATGCCGACAGCGACGACTTCCCCACCCGTTTCGGTGAGAAAGTACAGTGGTTGCCCACAGGCATCTGCGTGCTGATGGCTGTCAACTTCTTCATCGACGACCCGACGGCGAAAGCCTTCCGCGATGTCCTCTTCACGGTGGTCAACATTTGGTTCTGTATCTTTACACTCAACCCCTGGCGCAAGCCATTTGATATCACGGCAAAGGCTACTGAAACGATGTCCGCAGAACCCGACGGTCAGCCCTCTGACGAGAAAGACGAGACCACTGCTTCTGCCGACGAGACGCAGTTCCGACTTACCGATGACCGCTATACCGAACTGAGCCATCGTCTGGAGTCACTCCTCAGCGACGAGCACATCTTCACCGAGCAGCACATCACCGCCGACACACTGATGCAACGCCTCGGCATCAACGCCAACTACCTGACTGAGGTCATCCAGCGTAGCGGATACTCATCGTTCTACGACATGATCTCGCAGCACCGTGTGCGTCATGCCATCAGTCTTATCCGCCAGCATCCCGACCTTCGTATGGCCGACATCGCATACGATTGTGGCTTCACGTCCCAATCGTCCATGACTAAGGCCTTCGCCTCGCAAGGTAAGGAGTCGCCATCCGCCTATCGGAAGAAAGCGTAAAAAACTTGCCGAAATTTTCCTCTCGGCGTACAGATTTTCCTCTAAGCGTATTTTTCTTTCCTCTCAGCGTATTTACGTCGAGAGGAAAATCTTTTTTATGGACTTCCGCTATCTTTGCGGACATAATCAACAAAACGACAGCGCATGGAAGAAATCATCAAGACAGCAGGCATTGCCATATCGAGCGTCCTGGCACTCGCAGTCCTCTTCGTCATCGTCCGCTCGCAGTGGACCATCTGGCGACAGGAGCGTAGGCAAGAGAAACAACACATCTATAATAAATAAAGGTATCAACACAATGAGACAATTCATCTCTTTCAAGACAAAAGTCCTCGCCCTGGTGCTGACGATAGCAGCACTGGCGGTGGGGCAGAGCGTCTGGGCCGCAAGTACGTGGAGCGTGACGAGCAGTACCAGCTCAGGCATCACCACCTTCACCATTACCCGCAGCGAGAGCACTGCCGCCGAGACGGTCCACTACCGCACCGTAAGCCTTTCGGCCATCGAGGGGCAGCACTTCACCGCAGTCAGCGGCACGCTGAACTTCGCCGCCGGACAGACAAGCAAGACCGTCAGCGTGACGGAGGGCAATCCCGACGCCGAAATCTACAAGTACCAGACCGGCTCACGGCGCAAGTACCGCTTCGAGCTGCTCGACATCGACGGCACCGTCATCACCCACCGCGACCAAACCGTAGTCACCACCTCCCCCTTCACCTACAGCGGCACCAACGTAAACAACGCCATTCCCAAAAACAGCTTTGTGTTCCTCAATGGTGACCCGGCTAACCTGATAGGCATAGGCAACTGCATCGATGTGGCCTATACGCCGCCCACCAGCCAGGTGGAATCCAGCGGCACTTATCAGGGCTACGTCCTCATCGACGACAGCTACGACTATAGCCAGAGGGCCGCCACCGTGAGCACCAACACCCTTATCAACAGTACAGGTGCCACAGCCGCCTGTCTGAAGACTATGGGTTATAAGATCTATGCCACAGTCTGCTTCACCATGAAGGAGAAGAACGACGGCTACTACTACGTGCAGATTGTTCCGGGCACCGCCAACGCATCCTACGACGGTGCTGACCCCAACGGCAGCGTGAAAGACCCGGCCTACTCCGTCTATAAGGCCTGCTTTGAACTCAAGGAGGGCAGCGGCGTCTATAGCGGCGAGGGCAAGATGTTCTTCCCCCACCGCTTCGACTATGCCAACCGGGCGGCAGGTGGATTGTTTGGGACATCACAGACCAGCAGTTGGACTGAGTTCCCTCTGGCCGAGAGCAAGCTCTGGCAGCAGAAGTTCAAGAGTGGCTACCGCGACAACAACACCGGTTCGGTGGTGCTGGACCCCGACGTAGCGTCCATCACCACCCGCTTCGACTGTGCCGGTTCCGACAACGACACCTGGGGCTTCAAGGACTTCTACGTCCGTATGGGCTTGGTCGATGCCACCGCCCCTACTGTGCTCAACAATTACAAGGTTAGCGGCGGGCGTCACCAGAAGGGCAACATCATCTACGTGAGCGTGCCCTTCAGCGAGCTTGTCACCGTGGAGGGCACGCCGACACTCACCACCACGTGGGGCACGCTCAGCTACTGCTCGGGCAGCGGCTCGAACGTGCTCACCTTCAGCGGAGCGATAGGCAGCGATGCTACTGGCACCTTCAGCGTCAGCACCCTGAGCGGCTCCGTCAAAGACCTGGCGGGCAACAACTTCAGCGGCACCGTCAGCAAGGACTTCGGCATTTCACTTGATGCGACCTACGAATGGTCGCTCAGCGACTTCAACCAATTGGCAACCAACACCTACGAGATAGCCACCAAGACCGACCTCTACCGCCTGGCCAACATCGTCAACGTGAGCCGTAACGAGTGCAAAGGCATCACCTTCCTTCAGACGCAGGATATCGTCTGCGACGCCGGCTATACGCCCATCGGCTACCAGGGCGACAACGACCACGCTTACTTCCGCGGCACCTACGATGGGCAGGGCCACACCGTGAGCGGCATCACTGTCACCCGCACTGGCAATACCAGTGCCGACAAATATATCGGTCTCTTCGGCTACATCTATGAGGGCACCGTGCAGAACGTCGTCCTTGCCAGCAGTACCTTCACAGGATATAATTATGTCGGTGGCATCGCTGGTGAAATCAGCTGGGGCACCGTGCGCAACTGCCGCGTAGAAAGCAGCGTTACCATCAAGGTCGGAAACAGTCCCGCAGAAAACTTTGGCGGCGTCGTGGGTTATTTTCATGGCTCGGGAGCCCTGATGACTGGTTGCGTCAGTGCCGCAACCATCGAAAATAACGGTTTAACTTGTAACGATTGCGGCGGTATCAGTGGTGACGTGCAATATAATACCCTCAAGGACTGCCTCTATATTGGCACCAGCGTCACCGGCACAGGGTATGTCGGCAGCATTGCGGGTAGCACAATCAGTGCCACCATCAGTAACAACTACTACACGGCCATCAGCCTCGGCGGTATCGGTGGCAACAGCTCAAGCAGCGACCAAGACGGTGCCCGACGCGCCCGCACCATCACCCTGGGCGAAGGCATCTCCCTCGCTGGCACCAAGACCACCTACGACGTGAGCGGCATCACCGCCTACGGCAGCACGGCCATCGGCTACGGCGGCAAGATATACAGCGGCGCGGGCCAGACGCTCACGCTCAGCTACACCGGCGCGGTGCCTGCTGGCTATACCCTCGAAGGCTTCAGCGTGAACGGCACGGCTATCGACGGCAACAGCTTCACCATGCCCGCCAACAATGTTACCGTTACGGCCACGCTGACCAAGAACGAGCTGGCACTGGCCGACAACAGCAGCAACGACGAGGCTATCGCTGCGGCTGCCGCCAGTGGGAAGGTCTATGAAGTGACCCTCAGCGGCCGCACCCTCTACAAGGACGGCTCGTGGAACACCCTCTGCCTGCCCTTCGACGTCAGCACGGCCAGCGGCACCCTCAGCGGCGACAACGTACAGGCCATGACGCTCAACACCACGACGAGCAACCTCTCCGACGGCACGCTGACGCTGAACTTCGACGCCGCCACGACCATCCCCGCCGGTACGCCCTTCATCATCAAGTGGGACGAGAGCGGCACAGCGAACATCGAGAACCCCGTCTTCGAGGACGTCACCGTCAGCAACACCACGAATAACGCTACCATCGAGGGTGTGCTCACCTTCACCGGCACCTACGCCCCCGTCACCACCCCCGCCGCCGGCGACAACACCAAGCTCTACCTCGGCAGCGCCAACACCCTCTACTATCCCACGAAGGCCATGACCATCGGCACCCACCGTGCCTACTTCCAGCTGGCCTCCGGCATCACCGCCGGCGAGCCCGCCAGCCTCGTCCGCGCCTTCGTCCTCAACTTCGGCGACGACGATTCAACGCTGGGAGTAACTACTCCCCTCTCCAATCGGAGAGGGGCCGGGGGTGAGGCTTGGTATTCGCTCGACGGTCGCAAGCTCGACGGGCAGCCGACGGCCAGCGGCGTGTATATCCACCAAGGCAAGAAGGTCGTAGTGAAATAAAACTAACGGTAAATTAATGGCCCATTCGTGATAATTATATGTTCAAAGAAAGAGCATGTTTTTATGTTCAACACGAATGACCATTAATTGCCCATTAATTATCCATTAATAATAATTGTGAGCAATATGAAAAAGAAATATATGAAACCCGAGCAGCGCATCGTCGTGCTGCAACATCAGCATCACCTGCTCGCCGGCAGCGAAGTACGTTCCCTCGGCAGCAGCAGCCCCTTCTACTACGGCGGCAGCGACGAGAACTACGTAGGCCCCGTGAGATAACCCCACAGACCACAACCATCCCCCGCACGGCACGGAGCCGGGCGGGGGACGATGTGCGTGCTGATGATGAACTGTCAGGGCGGGCTACTCACAAAACATCTGCCGGAGCACGTCTTGCAGCGATTCAATCTCGTCGTCAGTAAGCGTAGCGATGCGGTTCTTCAGCCGACGTTTGTCGATGGTGCGTATCTGGTCGGTGGCCATCTCGCCGTCACGCCCCATGATGTGACAACGCACACGGTAGGGATAGCCATGAATGGCCGACGTGACGGGAATGATAATCACCGTGTCGAGGTGGTCGTTCAGTTCTTTGGGACTGACAACGACACACGGGCGGATCTTCTGCATCTCAGCACCGATGGTGGGGTTCAGGTCAACCCAATAGACATCAAACTGGCTCACCATTTCCAGTCCTCCATTTTCTCGTCCTCGAACACATCAGTGGCCAACAACTTGTCCTCACCGTCAGCGTGGGCCTGCATAGCAGCGGCTGCCCATCCGTTACGGGGAGCGATGCCCGCCTCTTTTTTCTGGGCGATAACTAAACCCTTAACAAAGGCTATCACCTTTGTCATCGCCGCCTCGCTATCAAGCAGCGGACTCATCTCGCGGAACAGCTCCGCACGCAGTTGTATTGCTGTCATAATCCTAACTTTTTATGGGTTTTCGCATGCAAAATTACGAAAATTATCCGAAAGGAACAAAATATAAACATAATAATATAAGGTATAACAATTAAAACATTTCAAGCAATGAACAACTAAGAGAATGAAAGGACGGTGATTTCGGTGACGCATTGCCGAACTCTTGACGCGCGTATATATATAGGCTAACAAAAAAACAACCCGCACATCCCGCAC
>CAMVAI010000116.1 GCA_947165435.1 uncultured Prevotella sp. | reverse complement strand
CATCAGCATAGATTCCCTTCCGGCTGAGATTGCCATAGCGGAAGCGGTGCATCACATTGTCGTAAAGCCGCTCGGTATCCACACTTCGACTTGTTGCCGTGGGTGAGATGCGATAGGCCAGTCCTTCGAGCACCATGTGGTCGCGAAGGAACGACAACAGGTCAGTCCCCATGCTGATGGAGGCATAGACTGGACGGTTCCAGTTGCCGTGCGACAACATCTCGAGCACCATCAGCTCGTTCTTATAGAGACCCCGTTTGCCCTTGAGAGAAATCTGCATTGTGCCCTCGCTGGATGTAATGGTGACGCTGTCCGTGGGAATGCACTGCATGTCGGCAGAGTCGTTGAGCACCCATTTCTGGATGATGTTCTTCAGTTCGTATGGGTTGTCGCCTAACAGTTGCCGGGCCTCTTCTGGATGCTGAGCCATGTATGCCTCTATCTCCGCCTTCAGCTCTGGGCGAATGGGGATATACTCCCTCTGACCTTCCTGATAGTCCTTGTGCTGCCAACTGATGGGCAGGGCAGGGGAGTCGTAGGCAGGCCGCTTCATCTGGTCGATATACCAGTCGGTCTGCAGGTATTCCAGATTACAGTCACGTGTATCAGTCCGCAGGCCTTCCACCTCGTGGTTATACCAAAGCGGGAACGTATCGTTGTCGCCGTTGGTCAGGATGATAGGATGGCCCTCGCGCTGCATGCTCTCCAGATAGTTGGCACCGAAGTCGCGACAGGTATAGCGGCCAGAGCGGTCATGGTCGTCCCACGTCTGCGAAACCATCTGCAGCGGGACTAAGAGACAGAGCAAAGCAGAGGTACAGGTCAGAGCGGTAGCATACTTTTCACTTTTCATTTTTAATTTTTCACTTACATATCCGACGCCCAAGCCTATCCAGACGGCAAAGGCATAGAAGGAGCCCGCGTAGGCATAATCGCGCTCGCGAGGCTGGAGGGGTGTCTGGTTGAGATAGACCACGATGGCAAGTCCTGTCATCACGAATAGCAGGGTGACGATCAGTAGCTGCTGGCGCCCCTCTCGTCTGCGTCGCCACTGCCAAAGGATTCCAGCGAGGCCCAATAGCAGCGGCAGACCGTAGAACACGTTGCGCCCTTTGTTCTCGGCAAGGTCTGAAGGCAATTGTGACGTGTCACACCCCAGCAGCCAATCGTCTATCCTGCGGAAGCCCGTTATCCAGTTGCCATGCTCCACCTCGCCATGCCCCTGGATATTGTTCTGCCTACCCACGAAGTTCCACAGGAAGTAGCGCCAGTACATGAAGTTCACCTGATACGTGAGGAAGAAGCGCAGGTTCTCTTTCATGGTAGGCAGATTCTCCTTCTTCTCCACACCGCCCATCCAGTCCTCGTAGGCCTGGGCGTGGTGTTGGGAGTGCATACGGGGAAACATCATGTTTTCTTTATAGCGGTACTCGCCTTCGCGCTGATAGGCCTCATAGTCCAGTTCGCTGGTGTAAGCCTGCCCATAGAGCAATGGTGTCTTGCCGTATTGCTCGCGGTTCAGATAACTGGCGAGGGCGGCGACGTTGCCCGGTGCATTCTCGCACATCGGTGGATTGGCATTCGCCCGGATGAAGATGACACCATAACTGCTGTAGCCCGCCAAGATCATCAGCAGGCATGCCAGCGAGAGTTTGTACCGTCTGCTTCGTAGTTTATAATATAGGTACACGAGCACCGCCACGAGCAGGACGACATAGGCCCCCAACTTCACGACACCGGGGATGATGCCATAAAGGATGACACCCAGCAGCAGGCATCCTGCCGCGAGGGTTTTCAGCATGCCAAACATGGTGATTTGCCTGGCCTTGCGGAAATAAACCACCAGCGACATCGCCGGCAGACAGAGCAGGCAGAGCAGGTGGACACCAATGGAAAGGCCTGTGATATAGGCTATCAGGATGATCCAGCGGTCGCTGCCGGGTTCGTCGGCCTGGCTCTCCCACTTCAGTATCAGCCAGAACATCAGTGCCGTTAGGAAACTGGAGAAGGCATAGACCTCGGCCTCGACGGCTGAATACCAGAACGTGTCGCTGAAGGCATAGGCCAGTGCGCCCACCACGCCGCAAGCCTCGATGGTGATAACCTGTGACATGGGGATAGCTGTCTGTTCAGGTGCCATCAGCCTTTGGGCCAGATGCGTGATGGTGAGGAAGAGGAAGAAGATGCAGCCGGCACTCAGCAGGGCCGACAGCAGGTTGACCATCAGTGCCACTTGCGACGGACTGCTGGCAAACTGAGAGAAGAGGTTGGCGGCCAGCATGAAGAAGGGTGCTCCAGGCGGATGGCCAATCTCCAGCTTGTAGCCACAGGCAATGAATTCAGGACAGTCCCACAGGCTGGCTGTAGGCTCAACGGTCAGTCCATACACCACGGCGGCGATGACAAACATCAGCCACGCCATCAAGGTATTGACTCTTGAAAAGGTTGTTTGTTGCATCATGCTTTGCTCGTTTTTCGTGCAAAGGTAGCAACAATCGTCTAACAGGCCGAAAAAGAAGTCTGACATTTGCCTGACATTTCATTGTCAGGTTCTTTGTCAGACACCTATCTACCTGTATGCTTTTGAAATGTTAAAAAACAATATGGTACACAACTTTGTGGTCCACAAGTTTGTGTACCAAGGATTTAATAAATGCTATCTTTACACGGGGACGTGTAAAGAGTATGTCGCTTGCTGACAAAAAAGCCCCACATTTTTGACTTTTGTATTCCTGCGTCGTATATTTATATAAAAGACAGACCAGCAATAGAAATGATACAGCCAGACAACGAAATCATCGCACGATGCCAGCGCGGCGACAAGTCCGCTTTCCGCACGGTAGTGGAGAACTACCAGCGCATGGTATTCTCGCTATCGCTGAAGATGCTGGCTGACGAGGAAGAAGCGAAAGATGTGGTGCAGGACACTTTTATCCGTGTCTGGCAAAGCATCAGAAGCTACGACCCGCAGAAGCCATTCAGAACCTGGCTCTACACAATAGCCACGCGACTGTGCTTGGATCGGCTGAAGCGTGAAAAGCCGCTGATTTCTCTGCCTGATGATGAGCGCACGTTGCACCGTTTTGCCTCTGACGACAGCCAGAGGCAGTTGGAAAACGCAGAGTGGGCTGCCATCGTGCGACTGCTAGCTGAAGGACTGAGCGAGAAGCAGCGCATAGCCTTCACTCTCTGCCAACTCGAGGAGCTCTCCCTGCAAGAGGCTGAAGAAATCACGGATATGGATGTTCGACAGTTGAAAAGCAACCTGTATGTGGCCCGCCAAACCATACGTAAACGACTAAAGGATTTAGGATATGAAGAAGATTGACGACATATTGACCCAACTGCAACAACAGCCTACCGTCAGCCATCCTGACGAGCTGACTGACCGCATCATGGACAGTCTGCCCGACATGGATGCACAGCCCACCAATGACGAGCCGGGAAGACAGCCTGCCCGTCGAGCCAGACTCTACATCTTCTCGGCAATGGCCGTTGCCGCCAGTATTCTGCTGTTCTTGATACTCAATCCGAATCCTCACATATGGGAAGACAAGGCCATCACCAGTAGCGAAATAGGCAATTCCTTACAGAAGAAGAGTCCGCTCACTGTGGAAAAGAATACTGTTCCCGACGGAAAAATATCTGCAACGCCTGTGAATATTAGTCAGGAGCCGTCAGTGGTAGCAGAGGTATGCAAGAAGAAACAAAAAGACCGTAAATTAGTAGCAAAGCATGCTGCGAGTCTTGCTCAAGACTACAGCAAACGCCGTACTGCCTCTGCCACTGACAGCCTCGACTACTACATCGCCAAGATAGAACGCGAACTGACCCAAGTGGACGAAAGTCTCTATATAGAACGGATGCAGAAACTGATACACGCTGACGAGCGACTGCAGCGCATTGTCAACAACTATCTGCTGCACCAGCTCGACAAGGACGGCCGTCCCATGGAGGCCATTAATACTAACAATGTAAACACGACAGAAAATGAAGAATAGACTATTGACAACAGCCGTCTGCCTGCTGATTCTGCTGACAGGACAGGCACAGGTGAGTGAATCCGCCCGGCGCATTCATGAGAAGATAGAGGCTTTTGTGGCCGCTGGTGAGTACAACGTCAGCAAGGGTGTTGTCATCAACAGCGACGAAGTGACGGGTAGTAAAACCACCGCATACAGCTTTAGCATGATGTTCGCTGTGGAGAACACCACCGACTCTACGCTCTTGTTCAACCACCTGCGAGCCTTGGAGCAGGCCCTGCGCCAGGAGACGGTTCATGCCAAGGAGACCTATATCCATAACGGTTCGGAGGGCTTGCCGCTGATGCGTGGTGTGAAAATCAGCTATGGCAGCAAGTATGGCGGCATCAGCTTCAACGTCAAGTTCGACCTGCGGCAACGCGTCCGCATGATAAGTTTCGATGAGTCCAATGGCTATGCATACGCCGTCATCCTGGTTTGGGAACAGCGCATCATCCCCGACCAACAGACTGGTAACCACTGGATGATGAACGGCAAGATGTATGAAGTGTGGTGCAAGAAAAAGGATGGCACACCGTTTATACAGCCCATTGCGCCCATCTCTTATAGCGGAACGGCAGAATATGCCGCTGAGCCTACGGCGCCGAAAACCTACGAAGAACTGTTAGCCAAGGTGCGGAGTACCTGCGACATCTACCAGCGCGAGACGGAAGGAGGCAAGACGGCTGCAGTGGTCATTCTGCACAAGATGTGCGAAGGCTACCCAGAGAGGCTGACCAACGAGCAGTATAATACGTTGATAGGCATCATCAATCCCTTTGTCGACGAGGCCAAAGGGCAACGGCACAAAGATATGTTTGCCTATACCTGCTATACGCTCTACAAGAAGAGCGCGTATTACCAGGAAGAGAGCAAGCAGCAGAAACGTCCTGCATTGATTCAGTCATCAACGGCTACGGTAGCCCAGGCACGCAAGGTTGTCAGCTATAACACCCTCATCGTCAACCAATCGCCCGACCTGCAACTGGTGGAATGTCAGATTAGCGGAATAGCGCCAAAAGACGCAGACAGCGTGACGCTCAGGCGTCTCGTGGTTCATGAGGACATGGGGAAATATCCCGTCAGGGATGGACACTTCTCATTTACCTGCCAGTTGCCAAAGGATGAGGTTTGCTATCTGACTACCGACCAACTGAACACCACCTATTTCTGGGTCGACGGACAGCCTGTAAACATATACCTGCCTCATCGCTCCGCGAAAGGCTCTAAAGCATCAGCTCGTCGCAACGACTTCGTAAACAGGGCGGAGACAGAACGGCTGTGGATGTTAAGTCTCGACAACAAGAAAGAATTAGACGAAGCCACGCAAAAGAGAATCCAACGTTTCCGCCAGGCCATTTTCTCCGGCAAGGACAGTCTGCTGGCCACTTATGCACTCTTCCGCAACTATACAGAACTGACTTACGACGAGCTGAAGCCGTTCCTGCGACCAGACTACCGCTATGCCAACCACCCGCTCTTGTCGCCTGTGCGTGAGTATGCCGCCGGACTTGCGAAACGTCGTCCTGACACCCGTTATACAGACATCCTGCTGGCTGACACCTTAGGCGAGTATCACCAGCTGAAGGAATACATCGGGCAGGGCTATGTGGTGCTGCACTTTTGGGAGAGCTGGCATCCTAAGGAGTATGACATCCTGCCACAGCTGCGCACGCTTTATGACCAATATCATGCGACGAAAGGACTGCAGATTGTCAGCCTAGCTACGGACGGTATGGATAACGGCCAGCGATGGAAAGAGCGCGTGAGGGAAGAGCATCTGCCCTGGCCCCAGCTGACCACCAAAGCTGCCGGAGTCTATGGTATCAATTCCTGGCCGGAAACAGTTGTCATCGACAGTCGCGGTATCATCATTGCCTCTCCACAGACCATAGAGGAACTATCGGAGACACTCATGGAAATTGCGGAATAACTCAAATCATGGAGACAGGCAGCTTGGCTTATACAAGTATCTGTCTCCATGCTTTTATTTGATAGTCAGCCGGTAGGCCTTACTGCGGTCAGACTCGATTTTGAGGCTGGAATGCTGCTCTATCACGGGTTTCAGTCGGCGAATCAGTGTGTAGAGCGTATCGTTAGCATCGGGCTTCTTGGGCCAGAGGGCCTCACATATCTCCGCCTTCGACAATGAGTGTGAGGGCGAATGGAAAAACATCTCCATCAGCTGGTGCTGCATGGGAGTCAACTGCACATGGCTTCCATCAGCCGCATAGAAACGGCCTTCAGTTTCAGAATAGGTCAGGCCGCCAAAGCCATTGCCAAGAATCACAGGGACAGGTTCATGATTCTGGCCAGAGTCAAGCAACCTGTCCCCGTGATTCTCGGCTTTACGATACCACATGAACATCGCCCAGAACCCTGTCAGCACCCACAGCAATGCTGCCGGCCGCTGGTCGGAAAGACTGAAGATGGTAGCCTCCGAACAATGGGCATACGCCTTGAACTGCCTGCCGCGGGTATCGACCGCCAGCGTGGCCTTGCCGCGCAATGCTGCTATTTGCAAGTGACTGTTAAACGAGCGGATGGTGTCCTGGCTGATGACGTCGCTCTGCTGCTCCAGCATCGTGATGGCCAGTGCCCTGTCCATATCCTCGCTCACCCGTTGGCTCGTTGAGCGATAACAGTCAAGGCTCGTCAGGCTTGACGCTACTATCAGTGCAAAGAGCACCACGACTGCATATTGCTGCTTCATACTTGTTTTCCAGATGACTTTAGCCTAAAGAAGTGTCTTTGGCATATTGTTTCCTATTATCGAGTGCAAATATACGACTTTTTGGTAAAAAATGTTCGTTTCGACCTTACCTTTTATAAATTATTAGATGAATAGCCCCGTTTTTTGTTAAGTTCATCACTCCGTCTTGATATTGTTGACGGGATTCTCGGTAGCGGCGCGCCAGCTCTGGAAGGCGGCTGTCAGCAGATTGACGGCGAGCACGATGACAAGGGACAACAGCAATGGCATGAACTCCATCCGGATGGTCAGGCCCGAGATGCTGCTCACCATCGGGGCCAGCCAATAGGAGAGTGGTACGGCGATGACCATAGCGACGACCGACTGGATGACAACCGTGAGGAGCAGGCGCAGGGTGATGCTGCTGACTTCGGCCCCAAAGACGCGGCGGATGGCAATCTCACGGCGACGCTGACTGATGAAATAGCTGTTCATCGCCATCAGGCCGAGGACGGCTATCAGTAGGGCAACAACGGTGAAGACCATCAGCACGCCGAGGAACCGCTGATAGTTCTTGTACCATTCCTCGTGAATCTGGATGAGCTCGTGGACTTCGCCTGCCTCTTGGCCCGTTATCGCGGTGATTTGCCGCTTGATGGCATCTTCCACCTTCTGGCGCTCACCGTGATATTTAACCAATGCTTGGCGGGGCTTACCGTACCTTTTGCTCGCGTAGTTGTCAGTGCTGTCGCGGAATTCGTTTTCGCGAA
>CAMVAI010000115.1 GCA_947165435.1 uncultured Prevotella sp. | reverse complement strand
GTTCATCGCCCATGCGGTACTTGATGTCGTAGTTGATGATGAAGTCGAGTTCCTCTTCCGTGAAGCCGTAGTGCTTGGCAAGGACTTTGTCGATCTCGTCGATGATGGGCTTGGAGAGTTTCATGTAGAATTCATCATACTCAACACGACCTGTCGCTTTATAGACGTAAACACGACGCTTTGATTTTGCAAGGACATCTTTTGTTAAGCTGATGTTAAGACAAGACAATTGCTTGGCAAGTATATCGTCAAGTGCCAGTTTGAAGCTATAGACCTCGGAAGAATTCACATTATAGCAAGAAGAATGTGTAATCCACCATATAAAAAACAATGTACTGTTGAACACTGCGCAACCACATTCTTTCTCTTCCTTAGTGTAAAATTGCATTCGCTTCAAGTGACGAGAAACAATTTCGCCGTCACGTTCGCTATGAAAATACGGTACAAACGTATGAGCCCTCATCCAATTTACAGGTGCATCATTATAAAGACACAATTCCTTCCCCAAATTCAAATAAAACTGCTTCTTGTCTGCATTGACCTTCTTTGCAATGCTTATTGTTAAAGGACTTGAGATTTTAGGAATAATTTTTTGATAGCTGTAGTTTTCTATATCGTTATACTTAACGATGTTAGTAAATAAAAATTTTCTTTCTTCCGCCAACCATCGGGTGTATTTAGTAGAGTATTGGCCTTTCCCATTGTCAGTTGCAAAGAATATAGCCAAGCGGAATTTCACACCCTCAAAGAGTCTTTGAGGGTGTGCATCTGCACTTAAATTTAAGTGCAGATGCAAACCGAATGCATTGTAAAAATGAGTTACAAGTGGCGACATGCGCTCTGTGCTATGCCCACTAAGAGGTACTATCATGCTTATGTATCCCCTTTTATCCAATATCTTGTGGCTTCTCTCCATGACATAAGCATATAGATTTCCGCAATCAATAGTCTCATAGCCATGAAGTTTATAGATGTCAGAAACTGCGACACCCTGTACCTTTTTGTTATACTCCACATACGGCGGATTGCCAATCACCACATCGAAGCCACCATTGCCATTGATGATGTCGTAGTATTCGGCGAGCCAGTGGAAGGGCTGGTGAGACTTCAGCCAGTCTTTGTATTTTAGGGAGTTTCCTGAGACGGTGGACTTATACAGTTTGTCGTTCAGCAGCTTGTTGAGTGCTGTTAGACGGGCTTTCAGATCGGCCTTCGACTGTTTATAGGTGTCAAGGTTGTCACTTTGGAGCAGTTGGATGTCTTTGAAGCGCTCGTAGGCTAAGGCCACCTTATCCATCTCCAAATGTACCTTGTCCTTGAACTCAGCATTGGCAAACATGTCGCCTTCTACCAAGTCCTTCTCCAGTTCCTCGTTGGTGGCATAGCCAACGAGCGTGTTGCCACAGCGGATGTTGAAGTCAATATCCGGCAAGGGGTCGAGGCCCAGATTGGGGTCGCGAGGCACAACATCTACCACAGCCACCATCTTCAAGAAGAGTCGCAGTTTGGCTATTTCCGTTGCCTCCACCATGATATCCACGCCGTAGAGGTTGCGCAGGATGATGTTTTTGTAGATGAAGTAGCGGATGTTCGAACGATACTTCCCATTCAGTTCCTCCAGTTCCGCCTTGAACAGATTGGAGTTCTCGTCGTTCCATGCCTGCATCCTGTCTATACATATTTCATATAGTGGCTCCAGGATGTTGAGGGCAGCAAAGAGGAAGGCACCTGATCCGCATGTAGGGTCAAGGATGGTGACACGACGCAGTTGGGCATAGAAGTGCTTCACCAGCAGATGGTCTTCCGTTCGCGATAGCAGGTCTTGCACAAACTGGCGGATGTCGAGGTTAAAGGTGATGAAGTCGTTGATCTCCTTGACCTCGCCATGCTCTATCTTCTGCCTGATGCTGGCGTAGCGTTGCAGGCGTTCTATCGTCTCTCGCCATATCTCTGTGGGCAGGGCAAAAGCCTCTGGTGCCTTTTCGTTCCAATGGCTGCGACGCTCTAAGAGGTTGGGCTTGGTAGTGTCGAGGCCAACAGCGATATTCTCAGGAATCTCCAAGCCTGCCCCTTTCTTCACAGCATCGAAGATATAGTTGTCGCCACTCTCACGAAGGAACTGCCATACCTCACCGTTAGTCTTGAACGGACGCTCGTCGGCCTTCTTCGTGGCATCCATCAGGAAGGGCAGAATGGTGTTGCGGCCTATATACTCCGTGATGTCCTCCTTGGTGTAGTAGGCTCCCATCTGTGCACGGTCGTTGATGTACTGCTCGAAGATATAGCCCAGCACGTCAGGGTTGATGTCCTTGCCGCTGGCTGTCAAGCGGTCGTCCAGGTGCCAGTGCCACTGGTCGAAGAAGGCAAACAGACTCTCGAAAGCCTCGTCGGCTATATCGTGCTTTGGGTATTTCTCTTCCAACTCATGAATGCCAAACATGCCTCCGTTCAGATAAGGTATGCGCCCATATTTCCGCACGAAGTCTTGCTGATGGCGAGGGGAGTTCAACCCGTCGTGGAATAGACTGAGCAGGAATCCGCGATAGAACGAATCGTAGAAATGGCCCTCACCCTTTTCGCGCTTCACCCAAGCCAACTTCTCGCGCAGATAATTGACATTCAGATTGAGGAAACCTTTCTTCTGGATGAAGTAGCAGAACATAAGGCGGTTGAGCATCACAGAGGTGTACCACTGCTTGTTGCGGTTCTTCTTCAGGTCGGTTATCTCGTCGTCGATGCCAGTAATATACTTGGCAAAGTTGGTATGCTCCTTGCGGAAGCCTGTATAGAAGTCCTTGGTGATCTTCTCGGAGTTGACGATAAAGCCTGCCTGCACGCGCTCTTTCACGTCCATGATGGTGGTGCGCTCATCGAAGTCGAAGCAGAGGTCGCTCATCTTCTCAAAGAGAAAGTCGGCCTTTGCAGCCGATTCGTATTCCACCAACACGAGGTCGCGCTTATCTACCTTCTTCACAGGTACCACCCAAAGGTGATGCTCCGACTGAGGCATGTGGAAGATGCAGATATAGTCATTGGCTGTGCGGCGCAAACGAGTGTCTATCTTCTTGCACATCGACGAGGTTGGTATCTCCTTCACCTCGCAGGTCAGCACCTGGAAACCGCTGCGGTCGGCTATCTGCTGAAATTCATAGGTTGTTTCCTCTATCGTGATGTCAAACGCGGTCTGTCCTTTCGGATTGTTCCATCCCATCTCGCGGATAAACAACTCACGGAAATTACTCTCGCTGACGTATTCTATAAATATTCTCTTATTCATAAGGCGGTAGCAAATTATTCACTTTTCACTCTTCACTTTTCGCTTCCCATCTAAGTCCCATCGAGCAGATGATGGTGGGGTCTTTCTGTTTATTACGATCCTCGTCAATGCGGCATAGCGTGCCGTTCTTGTGCATTTCAAGCACAGACTCCACAATATCGTCGTTGGTACTTGAGCGCAGCATTCGTCCGAGTATGAACTTCGTGCCTTCCAAGAGCTGATAGTTGTAGATGTCATCAATCGCATACTTCAACTGTTGCCGTTTGTCGGCATCGAAAAATAGCGTTGGCGGCTGCTGATAGTAGTGCTCCAAGAGGTCGATGATGCGAAAACGCGTACTGAAGCGGTTGCCCAGGATGCCGCTCACGCTGGTGGTCTCCTGCTTCATGCCGTCGATGGCTTTCTTCACCAGGTCGAAATGGTTCTCTATGGGTGGCAGTGCAGGCTCGTCGGCAGCGCAGGCCATCGCAGTGAGTATCTTCTTCTGCGACTGGCTGATGATTTCGCCTCTGGAGTTGTACCACGTCAGCACGTCGTAGTCGTTGTGTGTCTTGGCGTAGGTGATGACGCCATCCTCTATAGCGCTTGTAGCTTGCTTGGTGGAGTAGATGATATTGCTGAGTGCTGGGATAATCTGTTTCAGCTTGGGGTTGGCATCCGTAGCGTTCTTCCATATCTGGTAGGCTTGCGATGCCAAGTCCACATCGTTGTCATCCTCATCGTCTAATGAGCCACTCTTCTCGTTGTACATATCGCGCAGGTTCTGTTCATTGCCCTCGAAGAACACCTCGTCGCTGCCCACGATATTGGCATTCTCGTTGATGCGTGCATTCAGCCGGGCGCGCAGACGGATAATCCTTTCAACGCCCTCGGCAGGAAAGAACGAATAGCAGAAGATTTCCTCGGCCTCCTGTCCGATACGATCTACACGACCTGCCCTTTGTATCAGTCGGATGATGGCCCACGGCAGGTCATAGTTCACGATGACGTGGGCATCCTGCAGGTTCTGACCTTCTGATAGCACATCAGTTGCCACCAGTACGCGCAGTTCGTCGCTGGCAGCGACATCAGCATGATTGCTCAGCGGCGAGAACCGCTCCACGATGGCTGTGGGATTTTTGCTACCACCTGTAGCCCTGTCGATATGGGTAAAGCCACGCTTCTTCAGTTGGCGATAGATGTAGTTGGCTGTATCAGAATACTGGGTAAAGACGAGCACCTTGTCACCCTGATGCGTCTGGTTGAGCAGTGTCTCCAATTCGTTCAGTTTCTGATCTGTCTGTGGGTCCCACTTGCCGCAGAGCAATATCATCTGGATAATCTGCTCACAGTCCTTCTTCAGGTGCTGTTTCAGAGTACGCTTGAAGTAGGTGGACTCTATCCACGCCACATTGTTCTTCTGTGACAGCAGTTCATAGTATTTTCGAGCCTTCTCCATATAGACCTTCATGTCTGTAGGAATCTCTATCAGATTGTCGCCTGCCTGACGGTCTTCATCCTCATTGTCATCTGCGAAGATGTCGTTGATGTCTTCGTCTTCAATCCACTCTTCAGGCAGGTTGTTCTCATCGCCTATAGGCAGCGGCAGTTTGTTGTCGATGGCATAGATAAAGACGGCATTGCGCAGAATGTGGCGATAGAGCGTCAGTAGAAATGAAAAACCGCTGCTGTCGATACGTTTGAAGAAGGTGCTCTTGCAAAAGCCCATCATGCGTTGACCTGCTCGGCTCAGGTTCTCCAGCAGATGCTTGTCTGTGGTGGAGGCATTGGCCGTCTTACTGGTATCCTCATATTGGGAGAGTCCGTAGCGGGGCAGTCGCAATTCCTCCATCATCGCGATCATCTCTTCTGAATAGAGACGGCTGTACTGGTCGCCAGGCGTGGTATCAAACTTGATGGCCTTGGGCCGACGCTCAGGGAAGAAGTTCTTTCTGCCGTCACGAAACTCCAAGTATTTGCGTCCTGTAGCCTCGTCGGTCTTGGCATAGTTGTCCTTGATAAAGGTTCGTGTGCGGCGCACGAGGAAGAGTTTCATCAGCTCCTGCCAATCATCAAGGCTGGTGCTCTTCTCAAAAGCCTTGATGCTGCGAATAAATACCTCGCTGTGCTTTTGCAGGAAGGCGCGGTCGCCGCCAAGAGAACGGATGTATTCCTCAGGACGGATGCCGAGGTCATCGTCCTCGCTGATGAAGAGCTTGAGCTGGCTACTGAGGTCGGAGAAGTCTTTGTTGTAAGGGGTGGCCGTCAGCAGCAGCACCTTGCAGTCCTGCCTTTCGATGAGCGCCTTGATGTTCTGGTAGCGCTTACCCTGTTCGTTGCGCAGGTTGTGGCTTTCATCCACGATGATCAAGCGATAATAGCGGGCATTGTCAATATCGATGGGTTTGGCTATCGACATGATGTCAGCCTTCAGGTCGTAACGCTTGCGATACTTGTCCCACATATCCTGCAGGTTGGCAGGACAGATGATGAGCGTGCTACTGGCGTAGGTCATCTCATAGATCTTGGCGATGGCGCAAGCTGTGATGGTCTTACCCAGTCCTACCACGTCGCCTATCATGGCACCGCCACGTTTCTCGCTGTTCAGGTGGCGTGCTGCTATCTTGACGGCAGTCTGCTGGAAGTCGAACAGTTCGCGCTGAAACTCTGGGGGCAGTGTGAACTCCTTCACGCCGCTACGCGCATCGGCACTCAGGTGGTAGGCGGTCTTCAGATAGATGTAATAAGGAGGGATGATTTCCTCGCTGGCCCAACTGTTGTCGATGGAGTCGATCAATTCTTTGGTGATGTCGATGCAGAAGCGGTCGTTCCAGCGGTCGTCAAACCACTCGGCCAGTGCCTCCAAGTCGCGATTGTTTTCAATGTCTGCGTCCAGTTCACCCTGTTTGGTCAGTCCTGAGTATGTCAGGTTACTACTGCCAAGAATGGCAGCAATCTTGTTGCGATTGGAGTCAGGATTGTAGGCCAGATAGAGTTTGGCATGCAGCGGTTCTGTCACATAGAGTTTCACGCATATCTTATCCTCTTTCAACTGGGCAGAAAGCCGGCGCAGCGTCCACTCGTCGCGCTGGGTGGGCATGCCCAACAGCAGCTGCTTCCTAAAGTCGCGGGCTATCTCCTGCTTGCACTGCTGCACGTATGCTGCATCAGGTATCTGCGGATTGGAATAGAGCCGCCGCACCAACTCCTCGTCAGGTTGGTGCATACCTATCAGCAGGCGACAACGGCGAAACGCCTGTTGATCATTTTCATACACATACTCGCCAGGCAACTGGTCTATCTGGTTTACCACCAGGTTCCAGCCTCGCAAATTGAAATAGCCCACGCAGAAATCCACGCGCTTGATGCCGTCGTCCGTAATAAGGTCTTGCAGGCCCTTTACAAATTTCGACTCAATGTTGTCGTAAATGTTAGCCATATCTACGCTATAGTCTTAGGAGCGAAAGGACAATCTCGGATGATAATGGGTCATGCATCGAGACCTTGGGACATGATAAAAGCGTGAACCGCTCTTATCGATGTCCCAAGGTCCTTGCAAAACCCATCTATCTTATAAGTCCAGCCCACGCCTATCAGCGTAGAGATGGTACTTATTCGAAAGATAGATGTCGTTGTGAAGTTGCAAGGTTCAGGGACATCACCGAATAGCACAATCGCTATGTTAATTTCCAACTAAAATCATACTGCCACCCTGCGCTCAGGGACTCTTGTGCCTCGCGTCGAGGCTCGTGTCGTTTACGACACCCTCAGCAATACTTGCCTGCAAAATTACAAATTTCCGCTGACTTTAGCGCAGGATTTGGCAGAAATCTGTGACAAGAAGTTGCAAATTGCCATTTTTTCTGCCGTAGATGTCAGAAAGTGGTGGGGAAATTATAATAAATTGGCACTCATATCACCATATTAATTTTCCTGACTTCGGCGGTTTTAACATTTCGTGCTATACCAATCTCCCGAAACCCTATATACAGGGCGTTTATATTCTTTTTAGACGGTGATTTCGGTGACGCATCGCCGAAGTCTTGACGCGCGTATATATATAGGCTAACAAAAAAACAACCCGCACATCCCGCACATCTCGCACGTGAAAAAGTTTCAACACGGCATAAAGCCATCCTATTGCTGTAACAGTCAGGTGCGGGATAGGTGTGGGGCGACAGTTGCAAAGTGTCAGCTACGTGCGGGATAAAATGGGCAAATCGTCAGTTACGT
>CAMVAI010000114.1 GCA_947165435.1 uncultured Prevotella sp. | reverse complement strand
CCTACTAATTTCAACCAGTAGCCTCTCCACGAGAACCAGTGGCCTACTAATTTCAGCCAGTGGCCTCTCCACGAGAACCAAGAGGCCACTGTCCAACGGCTGAAAACGCGTTATCGCGCAAGACAAAACTGCTGAAGGGGGGCGAGCATCCCTTACCCTTTTGCTCTCTTCACCGTATTGCTCTGTGACACAAGCAAATAGCCGTCAGGTGAAAGGAGAAAGGAGTGTGTGAATATCAGCACTCGTGGCATGAGTAGTTCTCTTACTGTTGTACGACAGCACCACAGACTGTTAAATAATATTAAGGAAATGAAAATAATGGTGAATGCCGGCAAAAGAAATGCGAAATTCTTAGTATCTTTGCAGCCGCTATTACGAGATAATGGCATGAAATTCAATTTAAACAGTTAAAAAACAAACAATTACAAAACAATGGCAACAAAAATCAGACTGCAGCGCGGCGGACGTAAGAGCTATGCTTTCTACCGTATCGTCATCGCCGACGCTCGTGCACCACGTGATGGTAAGTTTACTGAAAAGATTGGTACGTACAACCCCAACACCAATCCTGCCACAGTAGATTTGAATTTCGAGCGTGCGCTCTATTGGGTCGAGACGGGTGCACAGCCTACCGACACCGTTCGTAACATCTTGAGCCGCGAGGGCGTTTACCTGATGAAGCACCTGAAGGGTGGCGTGAAGAAGGGCGCTTTCGACGAGGCTACTGCTCAGAAGAAGTTTGACGCCTGGAAGGCCGACAAGCAGAAGGGCCTGGAGAAGGTAGCTGCCGACGAGGCCAAGGCTAAGAAGGACGCTGCCGCCAAGGAGCTGGCTCAGGAGAAGAAGCTGAACGAGGAGATAGCCAAGAAGGTGGCCGAGAAGAAGGCTGCTGCCGAGGCTGCCAAGGCCGAGGCCGAAGCTGCACAGGCTGCCGCCGAGGCTCCCGCCGCCGAAGAGGCTCCCGCCGCCGAGGCTTAGGATTCAGACCAAAATTCGACGTATTGCATCGCGACTTTCACAAAGTCGTGATGCTTTTTTATATAGTCAATGCTCTGCTGTTTGAGCAAGGTGAGCCGCTCTGGGTGAAGCACCAGCTGCTCTATCTCGTGACAGACGCTGTCGTAGGTTGGCTCAACGTTGACGATGGGGCGTAATTCCTGCTCATCAAGAATGGCATAGTTCTCAGGCTCGCCGCCCCCCACCACGACGATGCCCTTCGACATGGCCAGCAGGGCGTTCATGGCCGGGGTGTAGCTGTAGAGCTGGTCGAGGATGGCGTCGGAATGATCCATCATCTGCTGGTATTCGTCAAAGGGCACCGACTCGGCCAAGAGCAGTTTCATGCGGTGGGCATAGCGGCTGCGGATGTCCATAGCGGCATGCAGCATGATGTCGGTGCCTTTATAGACGGAGCGTTCGTGGTTGATGCCGATGAAGAAGACCACCTTCGAGCGTTTGGCGCGCTGGGTGGAATAGTCGTCGGGCATCCGGACAGGATAGGGAATGAAGCGCGTCTTTGCGGGAAACAGCGGCTGGTAGCACACATGATACTCGTAGAGCCCTGTGACGATGCCGTCGCAGTCGGCAGCTATCATCCGGTTCAGCTGTTCCTTAGCGGTGCCTATCCAGTCGTGCCGTTCGCGAAGGGCCGGCAGGTCGGTGCGCAGCGTGTCGCCCAGGTTGAAGTCGCTATAGCGCAAGGGGCGGCGGGTGATGCACTCGTGTACCCAATAGTAGTCCATTCCGAAGGCCCCGAGAAACACCTTCTTGTTATGGCGTCGCAGATAGCGGTAGAAGAAGAAGAGCCGCTCGGCCTTCAGCTCGAAGAACATGGGGTTGATGAGCTGCACTACGTCATAGCCCCGCATGCGGGGCAGCAGTGCCCAGAGGCGCAGCATCAGGCGTATGCCCCCCGTCTTGCCGGGTTGTCGGCTCACGTCGATGTCGCGTGGATAGTCTTTCCAGAAGTCGCCGTTGGAGATGACGGTGACGCGGTGGCCCAGCTGTCGCAAACCCTGTGCCAGTGTGTTGTGAACATTGCTATATTCGCCTAAGAGTAGTATCTTCATCATTATCAACTATGGTGAGGTTGGTTTGTTTCATCGCTCTTTGCTTAAGAAAGGCAGCATGTTGAGCAGGACGGTGCGCCCGAAGCTGCTGTTGGTCATGCGGCGGAACCACTTGTATTTCTGCGAGTAGTCGCGGTCAGGCAACGGGAAGAGGCCCTCGGCGTAAAGCTCGTCGATACGCGTGTCCAGTTCCTGCCGCGAGCGGGTCAGCACGATGGTGTTGTATAGATAGTCCATCGTGAGCTGGGCTACCCGTCGCTGCAAGGCCAGACGGTCGTTGTTGGGCATGCGGTCGGCTTTGTCGTTCAGGCTCTTGATGACGCTGACGGTGTTGTCTAACCGGAGCTGACGGCTGTCGCCGTCTTTCTGGCCGATAGCCGATGCGGCATGCTTGCGGTAGAAGTAGGCCTTGGCATCGGTGACGTAGAGCGTCTCGGCACGTAGCAGCAGCTGGGCCATGAACTCTTCGTCCTCGCCGTAGCGGATGCCGGGTGTGAACACGAGGTTTCCCTTGGCGGAACGGCGAAACAGGCAGCACCATACGGCTCCGTGCAGATTGTTGGTGCGCATATACTCCGTGCCGTTATATTTGCGCGGAGCTGCTGCCGACAGGGTGCCGCCGCCGCTGCGGGTGAAATCGAACAGCAGCGCATCGGCGTCCTGATGGTTGCGCAGCCATTCCAGGCATTGGCCGTAGGGCGACGGCAACAGATAGTCGTCGCCGTCGATGAACTGGATGTACGTGCCTCGCGACAGCAGCATGCCGGTATTGCGGGCCACGCTGACGCCGCCATTCTTCTGGCGCACATAGATGATGTCGTCGCCATACTGCATCAGTCCGTTCATGGGGCTGACGTCGGAGCCGTCGTCTATGACGATGATTTCACGCTCCGACTCCTGTAGCGACAATGCCAGCAGACTGTTGATGCACTCGCACAGCATGGGTACGGGCAGGTTGTAGCAGGTCACGACGAACGAGACGAGCGGGCGGGCTTCTTGATGTAATGCACTGTTTTGAAGATTCTGCATAATATATTGATACCAAATAAGTTCTGCAATATGGCCTTGACCCGAAGAGCGCTTGTCAGCCCTTTCAGACGGACATGCCGTCGGGGCAGCACGGGGGGATGGCTGGTTCGTTCACACACGTCCATCTGGATGTTCAGCAGATACATATAGTAGCGGTCGTCCACGGGCATGCCGCTCTGCAGATGTGCCTGCAACAGCTGTGCCAGAGCAGGGCCGTCGGCCTGTGCGGTGATGCCGTCGGGATTCCAAGTGTAGTGATAGGTGCCGAGCGAAGTGGTAGCCACCGTAGTGGCCTCGCGCAGCAGCCGGGGCAGCGTGGAAACGTCTTCGAAGATGCGCCCCCGGGGGAATCGCACATGGTGGAACAGACGGCGGCGATAGATTTTGTTGCATGCGTATGTATGGGTGTAGGCATGAGTGCTTAGCCAGTATTCGCCGATGTCCGTATAGGTGTGTTCGTCGAGCCGCAATAGGTCTGCAATGCCGTATTCCAAGATGTCGCTGTCGCCTATCCGGTCCATCAGCGCAGCGTAGGTGCCGGCTTCTACCCAGTCGTCGCTGTCGATGAAGGTGATGTAGTCGCCCCGGGCGATGTCCAGTCCGGCGTTGCGTGCATCGCTCAGCCCGCCGTTCGCTTTGTGAACCACCTTGACGCGGCTGTCTGCCATACCCCAATCGTCGCACTTTTGCGGGCAACGGTCGGGCGAGCCGTCGTCAACCAGTATCACCTCCATTTCTTCTACCTGCTGACGCAATACGCTAGCCACACAGCGGTCGAGGGTGGCTTCCACACGGTAAACAGGTATGATGACAGACAGTTTCATAGTGCAAAGGTAGCTTAAAAAGAGAGAATTACCAAATTTATTTGGCGTTTCGTCAGAAAATGTGTATTTTTGCACCCGTTTTTCTGTATAGGACATGAAAGAACCCCGAGACGACAACAACTATATGCACGTGCTGAAGTACACGTGGCTGTTTGGCGGCATACAAGGCCTGGTCATCTTGATAGGTCTTGTGCGCAACAAGGCGATGGCCCTGCTCATAGGGGTGTCGGGCATGGGCTTCAATGCGCTGATGGTGTCGGTGCAGAACTTTGCCTCGCAATGCACCAACCTGGGTCTGTCGTTCGGGGCCGTGCCCCGCTTGTCGGAGTTGTACGAACAAGGCCGTCAGGACAAGATCGACTATTCTATCCGCGTCATCAGGCTCTGGAGCCTCATCGCCGCCCTGCTGGGGCTGCTGTTCTCGGTAGCCATCAGCCCGCTGGTGAACAACTTTTCTTTTACCTGGGGCGACCATACGCTGCACTATGCCATGCTGGGTGTCGCGGTGGCTTCGATGGCAATAGCCAGCGGCGAGACAGCCATTCTGAAGGCTACGCGCCGTCTGGGGCCGCTGGCACGCATACAGGTCTATTCGGCACTGGCGGGCGTGGTGGTGTCCATTCCTTTGTTCTTCCTGTTTGGCCACGGTGGCGTGGTGCCGGCCATCGTGCTTACGGCTTTTTCAGCGATGCTGGTGACGCTTTCGTTCAGCCTTCGCTTCCATCCGCTGCAGCTGCTGGTCGAACGTCGGATGCTGTACGACGGCATCGGCATGGTCAAGCTGGGGCTGGCCTTTATTCTGGCTGCGGCCGTCGGCAGCGGGGCCGAGATGGCCATACGCTCGTTCCTCAACGTGATGGGCGACATGGAGCATGTCGGGCTCTACAATGCGGCATACATGATTACCATCACCTATGCCGGCATGGTGTTCACGGCAATGGAGACCGACTATTACCCCCGGCTGTCGGCAGTGAGCAAGGACATCGGTGCCACCAACGAGACGGTGAACAAGCAGATAGAGGTGTCGCTGCTGCTGTTGTCGCCCATGCTGGTGGCTCTGCTCATGATGCTCCCACTGCTGATACCTTTGCTCTTCAGCCGCGAGTTCCTGCCGGTGGTGGCCATGGCGCAAGTGGCGGTGCTGGCCATGTATTTCAAAGTGCTGACGCTGCCGGTGGCCTATATCACGCTGGCACGCGGACGCTCGCTGTCGTTCTTCTTCCTGGAGTCGGCTTATTTCGTCGTGTTAGTCCTTTCCGTGGCGGCAGGCTATCTGTGGGGAGGCATCTACGGAACGGGGGTGGGCATTGTCGCAGCCCACGTCTTCGACTATCTGATGATCAACGGATATGCCTACCTCTATTACGGCTATCGCAGCACCCGTCCGATAGCCCTCTATGCGCTGGTGCAGATGCTTATAGGCATGGCGGCCTTTGTCGTTTCCCTTGTCGCCGACGGATGGCTCTATTGGACAGCAGAAGCCGCGCTGACCATTGCCAGCACGGCTTATTCGCTGTTTGTCCTGCGCCAGAAGGCCCACTTGTGGGAGGCTCTTCTCAGAAAGCTGAGAGTCAGGCAATAATCACCGCCTGCGGTCAGAACTTGAAGTCAAGCTCCACGTCCACCATGTTGTAACCGTGTTTCTCCAACGAGCGGTCGTTGACACGGGCGTACTCGATGTTCAGCAGCACATACTTGTTGAACACGTAGTCGGCACCTATCTCATAGAACGTCTTGCTCGTGTCCCAATCCTTGCGGTCGCGATACAGGTCGTAACGGGCCTTGACGTGCAGTTTCTTCGCGATGACAGGGGCTATGCAGAGTGCATAGAATCCGTCGGCCTTGTCGCCGGCTGCCGCGTTGGCTCCGTAGCCCTGCGAGTGGATATACTCCGTGCGGAACGTCCAGTCGCTGGCGGTGACGTAGTCTGCCGACAGGGCATAGCGGTTCTTCGGCGTGCTGACACCGTTGATGACGCTGCTGCCCGTCCATCCGAACACACCGATGCGCATGCCTTCTATAGGCATCACCCACAGGCCTCCGATGATGTCCTTGCGGTTGTCGGCATCCTTGGTGTTGATGCCTTCGCCGTTGAACACGCCCACCTGGTAGTGCAGCAGGTTGCGCCCGGCAGCGTTTTTCAGGAAGTCGCCCTGTATCTGCACGCCGATGTCTCGTCCGTTAGAGGGGTGCTCGCCCGTGCGGTCCGACATTCCCGCCAGCTTGCTGATGGGTTGCGAATAGGACATGAAGCCCTGCGTGATGGGGTGCATGGGGTTTTCCAGCGTGAACGGGCGTTTGAACTCTCCTGCCTTCACGCGGAAGTAGTCGCGCGGCTGCCACTCTGCCCACAGGTCTATCAGTCGAGGCGAGGCCCCGAGGGTCGATGTGTTGCCGTTAATCTGCATCTGCACCTTCCATTGGAACTGGCCTACCTTTCCGTCGAGCGACAGGCGGGCCAGCCGCAGCTGGAACGTGTTCTCGTGGGCATCTTCCTGGTCCTTGCCCTGATATTGCAGCATGCCGTAGCCGCTCAGCTTGATGTCCTTCACCCATTGCGGCAGGTTGATGGTGAGGGGCTTTTTCTCTTTCTCTTTTTCTTGTGCTCCGACAGTCATCGAGCAGACGGCCAGCAGCATAATCAGAAGTTTTCTCATAGTGTGTGTGTTATTGTTTTTTTATTCGTATTCACAAGATGCGTGTGTCGTCTTCATCGTTTCGTCAGCAACACCACGTTTTCCACGTGCGGCGTATGCGGGAACATATCTACCGGCTGCACCACATCGATGCGATACCGTTCGTCCATCATCTGTAGGTCGCGGGCCTGTGTGGCGGGATTGCAGCTCACATAGACAATGCGCTCCGGAGCAGCGTTGAGTATGGTCTTCACCACGTCGGGGTGCATGCCGGCACGCGGCGGGTCGGTGATGATGACGTCGGGCCGTCCATGCTCGCGGATGAAGTCGTCGGTCAGTATGTCTTTCATGTCGCCGGCATAGAACACCGTATTGCCGATGCCGTTGATTTTCGAGTTGACCTTAGCATCCTCAATAGCTTCAGGAACATACTCGATGCCGACCACTTGCCTGGCTCTCTTTGCCACGAAGTTGGCTATCGTGCCCGTGCCGGTATAGAGGTCGTAAACCATCTGCTCGCCGCTCAGTCCGGCCAGCTCGCGCACCACGCTGTACAGATGGTAGGCCTGTTCGGTATTCGTCTGGTAGAAGCTCTTGGGACCCACCTTGAAGCGCAGGTCTTCCATGATTTCGTAGATGTGGTCTTTGCCCTTGAAGGTCAGTATCTCCTGATCGCCGATGGTGTCGTTGCACTTCTGGTTGTCAAGATACATCAGCGACGTGATCTGTGGGAATGTATCGGCAATGTGCTGTAGCAGTGCCAACGCCTTCCGACCGTCTTCACCTTCCCATCGGTTCTCCCCTCCTTCGGAGGGGGTGGGGGAGGCTCCTAAATGGAACTGCAAGATGACAAGCCACTCGCCGCTGGCCGAATTGCGTATGATGACGTCGCGCAACAGTCCTACCTGCTGGCGCAGATCGAAGAACGACAGCCCGTGCTGCGTGGCATAGCTGAATATCTCGTTGCGAATCTGGTTGTGCAGGTCGTCCATCAGCCAGCACTTCTCGATGGGCAGAATCTTGTCGAAGGCTCCCGTGATGTG
>CAMVAI010000113.1 GCA_947165435.1 uncultured Prevotella sp. | reverse complement strand
GTTTTTTTGTTAGCCTATATATATACGCGCGTCAAGACTTCGGCGATGCGTCACCCAAGTCACCGTCTAAAAAGAATATAAACGCCCTGTTTATCTTGCTTTCAGGAGATTTTTCCTTAAATAAGAAAGAAAACAGGAGCTAAAATGTCAGGATGTTTGGTATTTTACACAAGATGTTGTAACTTTGCAGGCTAAATCAAACAAGCATAGTAAAAAGAACTGAATATGAAGAGACTTTTAACAATATTAGCGGCTGTTGCCATGACGATGGCCACGATGGCCGTACCGGCCAAGAAGGGTGCCACGCGCACGGTGACACTGGCCGACGGCAGCAAGGTGGAGCTGACACTGCACGGCGATGAGCACTACTCATACTATAAGACTACGGACGGCACACCGTGCCAGGTAGAGAACGGACGCATCAGGACCATTACCCCCCGTGAGGTGAGCGACACATGGGCCAGCCGCAAACAGCAGCGGATGAGCATGGCGGAAGGCACCGTAGGCGGCATGCGGCGCGCCGGCAAGCCATCGAAGACCACTACGGGCACGCAGAAAGGACTGGTGATCCTGGTGGAGTTCAACGACGTGAAGTTCACCACGCCGAACCCGCAGACCATGTTCCAGCGGTTCTTCAACGAGCCGGGGTTCAACGAGTACGGCATGTCGGCCTCGGTGCGCGACTATTTCCAGAAGCAGAGCTACGGAAAGCTGACCATCGATTTTGACGTGGTGGGTCCGTTCACAACCAAGAGTAATATGGAATATTACGGGAAGCCCGTGAAAGATAAGAATGGTAAAGTGGTGAACAACGACAAGAATGCTGTGGCGATGGTGGCCGAAGGGGTGGATGCCGCATACGCTGCCGGCGTTGATTTCTCCAAGTACGACTGGGACGGCGACGGTGAGGTAGACCAGGTGTTCGTCATCTATGCCGGATATGCCGAGGCACAGGGTGCCGACGAGAACACCATCTGGCCGCACGAGTATGTGCTTCGTGCCGACGGCAAGGCACGCCGATACAACAACGTGGTCATCGACACCTACGGCTGTGCATCGGAGCTGAAAGGAAACAAAGGCTCTACGCCCGACGGCATCGGCACGGCGTGCCATGAGTTCTCTCACTGTCTGGGGCTGCCCGACATGTACGACACGTCGGACGAAGGCACGGCATTCGGCATGGCCACGTGGGACGTGATGGACCAGGGCAGCTACAACGGCGACAGCTGCACCCCGGCAGGATACACGTCGTACGAGCGGTGGTTCTCCAGATGGCTGGAGCCGGTCGAGCTGAACAGCGAGACCACCATCACCGGCATGAAGCCGCTGGCCACCACGCCGGAGGCCTACGTGCTGTATAACGAGAAGAACCGCAACGAATACTATCTGCTGGAGAACCGCCAGCCGGTGGACTTCGACAAGGGGCTACACGGCCACGGGCTGCTGATACTGCACGTAGATTACAACGAGGCATCGTGGGCGGGGAACACCGTCAACGTACAGCCTACACACCAGCGCATGACCATCATACCGGCCGACAACAAGTTAGACTACAATAGTGTCCGCCAGCTGGCCGGCGACCCCTGGCCGGGCATCAGCGGCAATACGGCACTGACCAACTTTACCACACCGGCGGCCACCCTGTACAACGCCAACGCCGACGGCACGAAACTGATGAGCAAGCCCATAGAGAACATCACCGAGAACGAGACGGGCATGACGGTATCGTTCGTGGCGTGCAGGAACGAGCTGGCAACACCCGACGTGGAGCAGGCTACCGGCACCGAGAACGGCAACGCATACACGCTGACATGGCCCGCCGTCAACAAGGCCACCGGCTACGAGCTGGAGCTGACCACCACCGCCAAGCAGTCCGCATCGGCAGAAAAGGCGTTGGTGAAAACGGTAGATTTCAGCAAGTGCTATTCGGAAAAAAACGGTATGGCTGACATC
Source organism: uncultured Prevotella sp. (assembly GCA_947165435.1). Classification (GTDB taxonomy): domain Bacteria; phylum Bacteroidota; class Bacteroidia; order Bacteroidales; family Bacteroidaceae; genus Prevotella. The sequence continues at coordinate 5,654 of CAMVAI010000113.1, read as the reverse complement.
AGCAGCATAATGTCCACATACGGACTGGAAAAATGGAGTGGAACGAAACTGTTCACATCGCCCAACCTGCTGCATTTCGGCACCTCGTCGTCGGGTGGCAGCCTGAAGTCGCCGAACTGGAGCGTTCCGGCATCGGCAGACATCACCATCGTGCTGGGCATGGACAAGGTGAAAGCCGACGCCAAGGGCACCCTGAAGATTACCTACGGCAACAGCGGCGACCTCATAGTCGACTGCCCCACACAGACGCTGGAGTTCACCGTCGCCGGCAATGCCAAGCAGGTGTTCACGTTCAAGAATGTGCGCAAAGACCTCTTCTGGATGGAAATCAACACCGAGACGCAGATGTACCTCAACTACATGGCCGTCTATGACGGCGAGTGGACGGCCGAGCAGCTGGGCATCGAGACGGCAGCGGCTCCACGACGGGCAGCCACGGTGAACACCTATACCACAGCGACGAACAGCATCACGCTGAACGGACTGAGCAGTGCCAACAAGTACAGCTACCGACTGCGCTCGCTGGGCGAGGCCAACAGCGTGTCGAAATGGAGCGAGGAGCGCACCTTTGAAGTCACCGCCCCGGCACCGGAGGCAGTGAAAGGCGACGCCAACGGCGACGGCGTGGTGAAGCTGGACGACATCATCGCCATCAGCTACTATATCATGGGCAAGAGCGTCGGCAATTTCAACGAAGACAATGCCGACGTGAACAGCGACGGCAAGATAGACGTCAGCGACATCGTGGGCGCGACGGGCATCGTCATGAAAAATTAAAAATTAAAAATGATGATTACTGAAGTTACACGATTGCAGTAATATAAAAAAAGATGATTACTGAAATTACTGAAGCTTTGTGCTTGCAATAATATAAAATTATGATTACTGAAGCTTTGCGCTTGCAGTAATCATAATTTTTAATTTTTAATTTTTAATTTTACTCCCTACTTCACCATAATTACCAGATACTTGCTGGCCGACCAGAACAGCTGGGGGTTGGTGATGCGCAGGATGTACTGCTTGTTGGCATCCTGCGCCAGCGTATAGCTTGACTCGGGGTGAGCGGTGAGCAACTTGGCCGAGCGGCTGTACAGGCGAATCTCCTTATCGACACGGATGTCAATCTTCGTAAAGTAGTCGCGGTTGAAGTTGGCCTGCAGCACCTTGCCGCCCTCATAGATGTGCTGCTCCTTCAGCTCCGACTTGGTGCCATACACAAACCAGGCGGTGTTCAGCTGCTTGTCCTGGGCAGAGATGGTCTGCGACTTCTGTGTGGTCTCCGACTGCAGGTGCGACACGTTGGCCGACAGGTCGTTCACCTGTTCCGACAACTCGCCAATCTGCACGTTCTTCGCACGCAGCTCGGCTTGCAACTGGTTAATCTGAGCGTCTTTCTCTTCCAGCTGCTTCGTCAGGTTGTCGATGGTACGCTTCAGCTGCTCGCCCTTCACCGTGCTCTGCCGCAGCTGGTTGCGCAGCTTGCTGATCAGCTCGCGGTTCTGCTGCATGGTCTCGCGGATGAACTGCATCTTCTCGCGGATAAGGTCGGTGGCCGTCACACCCTCTGACTGGCGGGCCACGGTGACGCGCTGCTCGGCCTCGTTGATGGCACGGAAACCGTCCTCGATTTCGTTCATCGTACCCATCATGTCGTTAATCTCGTTGTCCTTCTGCTCAATGACCCGGTTCAGCGAGTCACGCTGGTGCTGGAACACGGCCTCGCGGGCCTCGGCATCCTTCTTCTGGTTACAGCTGGCAAAAGCCGCCAGGCACAATGCAAAAACAAATAACTTTCTCATGATTCCTAAAATTCTTGACAGAAAAAAAATTCTATTATTCTCTCATTCGTGATAGATATTGTTGACAGAAAAAATTCTATAATTCTCTCATTCGTGATAGAAAAAAGCCTAACTCTTGATGCCGGCGACGACAATCACAAACTCGCCGCGTGGCTCATGCTCCGTGAAGTGCGCGACGACTTCTTCCAGCGTCCCCCGCACACTCTCTTCGTGTACCTTTGATATCTCACGGCACACGCTGACCTGACGGTCGCTGCCGAACACCTCGGCAAACTGCTGCAGCGTCTTCAGCACACGGTACGGCGACTCGTAGAACACCATCGTACGCTCCTCGGCGGCCAGACTCTGAAGCTTCGTCTGCCGCCCTTTCTTCTGCGGCAGGAATCCCTCGAAACAGAAACGGTCGCAAGGCAGCCCGCTCGACACCAAGGCCGGCACAAAGGCTGTAGCTCCCGGCAGCGTCTGCACCTCTACACCCGCCCTGACGGCCTCGCGCACCAGAAAGAACCCCGGGTCGGAGATGCCCGGTGTACCGGCATCGCTCACCAGGGCCACGGTCTGCCCGCCCTTCAGCCGCTCTATGACAGAGGCCGACGTGCCGTGCTCGTTGAACTTATGATGCGACAGCAGATGCTGGCTGATGCCGAAATGCTTCAGCAGAATGCCCGATGTGCGGGTATCCTCAGCTAACACCACGTCGGCCTCCTTCAGAATGCGGATGGCACGCAGCGTCATGTCTTCCATGTTGCCCACAGGCGTGGGTACGATATATAATATGCCCATAAAACACTGCAAAGATACATTAAAGTTTGAAGTTTGATGTTTGATGTTTGAAAATTATGATTGCCCGTTATACATCTTTAACACTTCGGCACGTCACAAACTTCAAACATCAAACTTCAAACTTCAAAAAATTCACTACCTTTGCACCATGATAACAGATAACCATACAGGCGAAGCACGCCGACCGGGCAGAATAGAGGTGGTGTGCGGCTCGATGTTCTCCGGCAAAACCGAGGAACTGATACGCCGTCTGCGCCGCGCCAAGTTTGCCCGCCAGCGAGTAGAGATTTTCAAACCGGCCATCGACACCCGATACAGCGACGAAGAGGTGGTGAGCCACGACCACAACGCCATACCCTCCACCCCACTCGACTCGTCGGCAAGCATCCTGCTGCTCTCGGCAGACATCGACGTAGTGGGCATCGACGAGGCACAGTTCTTCGACATGGGACTGGTGGACGTCTGCAACCAGCTGGCCAACAGGGGCGTGCGCGTCATCATTGCCGGACTCGACATGGACTACAAGGGCATTCCCTTCGGACCCATGCCGGCGCTCTGCGCCATTGCCGACGACGTCACCAAGGTGCATGCCATCTGCGTGCGCTGCGGCAACCTGGCCTACCTCAGCCACCGCACCGTGCAGAACGACCGCCGCGTGCTCCTGGGCGAGACACAGCAGTACGAGCCCCTCTGTCGCGACTGCTACCAGCAGGCCGTCGGCAAAGCAAAAGGATAGACAGCCCCCCGCAAGAACGGCATGCTATTGCCCGAAAGAAAAGAAAGAAAAGAATAAAACGGATAAAAAACAAAAAACATCGCAATAAATTTGGTCGTTTCATTTTTTATGCGTAATTTTGCACCCGCTTTCGTGACAGCACGGCAGCAAAGATCCGCTAGCTCAGTTGGTAGAGCACAACACTTTTAATGTTGGGGTCTTGGGTTCGAGCCCCAAGCGGATCACTATACAAAATCAGCAAACAATTGATATTCAATTACTTGCTGATTTTCTTATATTTCAAATGCACCACATTTGCACCACTAAGCTTCAGTTGTAAAGCATTACAATCGCCCTAAACGTCAAGAAAAGGCATATTTACACTTGTTATCACAAGCAAGAAGCGAACTCTTTAGATGACCTTACAGATAACTCTTTTGGCAATCTATAGTTCACTTGATTATCTCCCAATAGCCTAACCTAGTTGAACCAATGCGCCGTATGAACCCTAATTCTTTGAGCCTATTGATATGCTTCTGAACGTTCTTGAGCGAAATGCCTGTCAAGTTAACCAACTCGCTTCTACTGATATTAGGATTGTCCTTAATATGAGAATATATAGCCTTTGCAGTATCAGACACCCCATTAGGCACCCTATTAGACACCCCTTCGGACACCCCTGCACCGCTTGATTGCGTTGATGGCACAGGTAGCACCAATTCAACTTCGTCAACATCCAGTTTGTTCAACAGTTGCGGTTCGCCCCAATTGGTTTCTTTCCATGCAGCGATTATCTTTGGCACCTCTGCCTTTGCCCGTTTGCACTCCAGGGTTACCGTTCGCCTTTCAGCAATGCTTCTTTTATTGTTTTCTCGTCCATCTTCATATTTCGCTTGCAAAGCTACTCAATTTTGGGGAATTTTACACCTCATATTTATGAATCAGTACTGAAGTGAACCCAGAAAGTTGGACAGTTAAACAATCGAAGCAGTAAGCATCTTCCTGTATTGTACGGGCGACATGCCATTAAGCCTCAGTTTTATTCTCTCGTTATTATAGTATTCTATATAATCTATCAGGTCTTTGATGAAGGTGTCTGCTGATGTGTACTTGCCTGGATACAGCAGTTCCGACTTCATGAGACCAAAGAAATTCTCCATCATGGCGTTATCCAGACAATTTCCCTTGCGAGACATGCTTTGGATAATGCCATGTTTCTTTAGACTATTCTGGTAGGCTACGTGCTGGTAGTGCCATCCTTGGTCAGAGTGCAATACGACGCCCTCAGGCAGCTTTATACGCCTGTACATCTGGTTGAGCATACCGAGTACCATTTCCATGTTTGGCTTCTCTGTGATTGAATATGCAAGAATCTCACCATCGCACATGTCAAGTATAGGTGACAGGTAAATCTTGCGTCCGCCTATCGTCATCTGGGTCACGTCTGTTGCCAGCTTCTGATAAGGTCTTTCAGCTGTAAAATCCCTGTCTATGATATTAGGAGCAGTCTTGCCGACTTCTCCTTTATAGGAGTGAAATTTTACCCTCCTCACCTCGCTCTTCAGTTCCATTTCATCCATAAGCTTCTTGACTGTCTTGTGATTGATAAGACGGCCATCTTTACGGAGTTCCAGCGTTATGCGCCGGTATCCGTAACGCCCTTTATGCTTATGGAATATGATGTATATCATATCTTTTACTTCTTTATACTTGTCTTGCTTCTTGCGATGCTTGAGGTGATAATAGAATGTACTACGCGCCATCTTCTTGAGCTCTAGCAGGACTTCTAAATCTGCATGCTCATTACGCCTTAGTTCTTCGATGGCCCATGCCCAATCGCTCTGTTTCGGGCTTCTCTTTCCTCGACTAAGGCTCTCACTTTTTTTAGCAGGAGATTCTCCAGCCTTAAGCGTTCGTTCTCCTTGCGAAGGCGCTCATTCTCCTTCTCGTACTCTTCTTTGGGTAGTCGTTTAACCATATGCTCACCAGTTTGGAAATGCCTGGATCGTCGAGATTCCAGTGCTTCAAATCCATTTCGCTCAACCAATTTAACCCAATTGCCAATTATCGAGCTTGACAATTGATATTTAGCTGAAAGCTGGAACAAAGTTAATTCACTTTCCTGATATTCACAAACTATTTTGCATTTTTCTTCATATGAAAGCCTCTTTTTCTTCTTACGCTTTAATTTCAGACCTTCAATACCAAGGAGTTTGTAACTCTCAATCCACTCATATAGAAGATGATGGCCTAAATGGAGTTTACGAGACACGGAACGGGCAGATTCGCCTTGGAATACTAACCCAATTGCGGACAACTTTTCTTCTAAACTAAATTCCTTTTTCATTTGAACCTTT
>CAMVAI010000112.1 GCA_947165435.1 uncultured Prevotella sp. | reverse complement strand
CGTAGGTCTGCGCCACGAGGTTGATGCCCTCGGTGGTGCCGCGCACGAAGATGATCTCCTCTGACGAGGCGGCATTGATGAAGCGCTGCACCTTCTCGCGCGCCTCCTCGTAGGCATCGGTGGCGCGGGCGGCCAGCGTGTGCGCCCCACGATGGATATTCGAGTTATACGTGCGGTAATAGTCCGAAATCTTGTCGATGACCTGATTGGGCTTCTGCGTGGTAGCGCCGTTGTCGAGCCACACGAGATCGTGGCCGTTCACCTTCTGCTGCAACACGGGGAAGTCGCGCTTGATCTGGTCGGAGTTCAGCGTGTCGGTCTCCTCGTAGTTCAGGTCGCGCAGCTTCTTCGTCTCAGGGATGCCGATGCCGAAGCCGTCGTCCTTGGGGATTACTGACCCCACTCCCGACCCCATTCCCGAGCGGGGCTCGCCTACCCGTAGCCTTTCCCCTACATGGGAGGGGAGCGGCTGCGCGTTGTGCCCCAATAGTGACTCTATCGCCGCGAGGTTCAGCACCTCGTCGGGCAGCACCTCGCGCCGCACCTCCTGCCACTCCTCTGGGCAGTATTTCTGCGCCACCTGCCGCAGCAGTTCAAAGCCCGAGTCGTCAAGGCCATACCCGTTAATATTCTGTATATCTATCATAAGCAGGGCTGTTTACTTCCTTTTCTGATAGTCATGATAGTACCCCACCTCGACATTCTCAAGTACGGCGATGGCATCGTCGGTGAGGGCGGCGAGCGAGAAGTACTTCGTCAGCAGATAGGAGGCCACGCCGAACTTGTCGAGACCCATCAGACGGGCACTCAGCGACGGGGCTATCTCGCCTGGTATACCGCTCTGGTGCAGACCCACCACACCCTGGTTCTTCTCGCCCACACGCACGAGGATAATCTTTGTGGTGCCCACACCGCGCCCCGTCAGGTACTGGCCCTCCACCTCTACTTTGTCCGACGGAATGAGGGGCACACCGCGCCACAGGATGACCTTCGTGCCGAAGATGTCGGTAGTGACAGGCGGCACGCCGCGCCACGTACACTCACGCTCGAAGGCGGCAATGGCCCGTGGGTGGGCGATGAAGAAGGCCGGCTCCTTCCACACTAACGACAGCAGTTCGTCGAGGTCGTCGGGCGTGGGCGCACCGTAGCGCGTGGTGATGCGGTAGGCCGGGTTGGCAGCGGCCAGCAGACCGAACTTGCGGTTGTTGATGAGCTCCCACTCCTGACGCTCCTTGATGCTCTCGATAGAGAGGCGCAGCTGCTCCTCCAACTGGTTGTAGGGATTGTTGTAGAGGTCTGAGACGCGGGTATGCACGCGCACCACCGTCTGCAGCGTGTTCAGCGAATACTCCGCAGGCTGCTCCTCGTAGTCGATGTAGGTTTCGGGGATGATGTTGTCCTCCTCGTGGCCTGATACCAGGTCGATGTGCTTCTCGCCGTTGTCGTTCACCGAGGCCTTCAGGCGCAACTGCTTGTCGACAGCTTTCTCGAAGGTCTCGCGGAAGTCGGGCACCTCCTTGATGAACTTGATCAGTTCCTTCAGCTTCAGACCGAGGAACACCGTTGGGGTGATGGCACGCACGCTGACCGTCGATTCCTGCTCGTCGAGCAGGTCGGCCTCGCCGAAGTACTCGCCGTCGCCCAGCAGCGCTATCCGCAGGTCCTCGCCGTGCGGCCCCTTGCTGATGACCTCCGCCTGACCGTTGGCCACGATGAAGAAGCGCTGCTTGTCCTTGCCCTCCTCCACGAAGAGCTTATCGACATCCACCTCCTGCGCCTCGAAGGCACTCACCAGTCGGGCGAGTATCTCGTCGTCAAACTCCGAGAACAACGGAATCGCCTTCAGGTCCTTGGCCGTGAACGACGGCTTGCCGCCGACATACTGTATGGGCAGGCGGTCGTTCTTGCGTAGCTCCACCTTCGTGCGGTTCACGCGGAAGGTGCCGCCTGAGACCTGCACCCAGGGCAGCAGTTTCAGCAGTAGTCTCGGAGTAATCGACCCCATCTGCGGGGCGGTCTTGGTGGTGGTCGCCAGCCGTCTGGCGGTGGCAGTGGTCACACTGCGCTGAAGATTTGAATCTGTCATAATCGTAATGTTTTTATTGTGTATATTCCTTATTATTTTTTAATCGTCACCTTATGTGTCGTGCCCTCCACGTGCTCCACTGATAGCACGTTGTAGCCCTGTTCGCGGGCATTGCGGGGAACGTTGTCAAGGGGTTCGCCCTCGCTGAGCAGCACTTCGAGCGTGTCGCCCGGCTGGAGCTTCGAGAGTTCGATCTTGGTCTTGACGAAGGTCATCGGGCAGTGCTCCTTCGTGATGTCTAAAGTTTTTGTTGCCATAATTGTCAATTATCAATTAGATAAACAGCGTCTGTCCGCCTTCCGAGAGTTGGAGGAACGAGGCCACGCCGAGCACGTCCTTCACCTCGGGGATAAAGTCTTCTTTCTTCAGGCCGAGCACGTGCATGGCCATCTCGCAGGCATAGAGGTTGATGCCGAGCGCCTTGGCGGCCTCCACCAGTTCTTCGAGCGTGGCCACATTGTTCTTGCGCATGAGGTAGCGGAATATCTTGGGGCCTTCCCCGAGGAAGTTGAAGCGGCTGGTGGGCGTAGCCTTCAGTCCACCCATCATGAAGCCGAGGATCTTTGCCAGCCAGTTGGAGCCGATGAATGCCCTACCCTGCTTCTGCTTGATGGCGTCGAGACCCCAGAAGGTGAAGAAGATGTTCACCTCGTAGCCCATTGCCGCCGCACCCGTACCTAATGTGAATACAGCCGTCAGCTTATCGAAATCGCCACTAAAAGCGATGATGCTTAGTTTTTTCTGTTCTGCCATAAAAATCTGCGTTTGAGTTTCTGGGTGCAAAGGTACGGCGAATCTGGCATTCCGGCAATCGCCCGTTTATGGCATTTTGCATACCCAAGATGTGGTATGCGATTTACCCTGACTGTGGGATTGCTGCACCCGCAAAATCATCGTACCTTTGCACCCGAACTCAAACGTAAGAAATATGGCAAAGATTTATGTAAATGGAGAGGCGCAGGAGGTAAGCCTGCCGATTAATGTAGCAGAGCTCATCAAGCAGCTGTTGGTGGAAAATCCGGAGATGGTCTCGGTGCAGGTGAACGAGGAGTTTGCCGAGCGTGGGGACTGGGAGACAACCGATATCAAGGAGGGCGACAAGGTTGACTTCCTGTATTTCATGGGAGGAGGCGCACTATGATAGATTTTACAGAAGAACAGATACTACGCTATTCGCGCCATATCCTGCTACAGGATGTCGGCGTGGAGGGACAAGAGAAGATAATGAACGCGCGTGTGCTTGTGGTGGGAGCCGGTGGACTGGGTGCGCCTGTCTCGCTCTACCTCGCAGCGGCAGGCATCGGCACCATTGGCATCGTCGATGCGGATGTGGTCGATCTGAGCAACCTGCAACGACAGGTCATCCACTTCACGAAGGACGTGGGCCGCCCGAAGGTGGAGAGTGCCAAGGAGAAAATCCAGGCCATCAACCCCGATGTGAAGGTCGATACCTATTATGAGTTCCTCGACTCGTCAAACGCCCTCGATATTATTAAGGAGTACGACTTCATCGTCGATGGCACGGACAACTTCCCCGTGAAGTTCCTCATCAACGATGCCTGCGTCATGGCTGGCAAGCCCTTCTCGCACGGCGGCATACTCCGCTTCAACGGCCAGACATTCACTCATTTGCCCGGCACGGCCTGCTACCGCTGCATGTTCAAGGAACCGCCACCCGCAGGAGCTGTGCCCACCTGTTCGCAGGCTGGTGTGCTGGGTGCCATCGCCGGTATGCTGGGCACCATCCAGGCTGCCGAGACACTGAAATACTTCACAGGTGTGGGCCAGCTGCTCACCAACCGCCTGCTCACCTTCGATGCCAAGACCATGCAGTTCCGCACGGTGCCTGTACGCCATCGCGACTCCTGCCCCATTTGCGGCTCACAGCCCACCATCGACCACCTGATAGACTACGAACAGGCCGCCTGCGACCTAAAGGCCCCCCTTTCGTCCCCCGAGGGGGACACGATAGTATCTTCCGCCCACAAAACTATAGTAGCCCCCCTCGGGGGCAGAAGGGGGGGCCGTATGACGATACCCCAACATATCATAGATGAATTAATCAACCAAGCCCGGCAGGACGCACCCAACGAGACGTGCGGCTACCTGCTGGGCATCGTAAGCGTAGCCGAAGGTGCGGTGGTGACGGAAAACTACTGGATGGAGAACATAGACCATTCGCCTGAGCATTTCTCCTTCGCCCCCAAGGACCAGTTCGCCGCCCTCCGCTATGCCCGCTCGAAGGGACTGAAGATTCTCGCCAACTGGCACTCGCACCCTGCCTCGCCCTCGCGGCCCTCTCAGGAAGACCTGCGCTTAGCCAACGACCCCACCATCCGCTACGCCATCCTCTCTCTCCACGAAGGCATCCACCTGAATTCCTTCAAAATCCTGAACGGCGAAGTCATCGACAAGGAAGTACACCTATAAGAGTTGAACGTTATGGACAATAAGACAATAGAGATACTTAAGCGCAACGTCAGTCTGCTGTCGCGGCAAACAGAACTGGAAATGACTATGGTACCGCAGACGGAAGCCCCGCTACCCTCTGTGGAACAGGTAAAGAATATAGTCAGTCTGGTAAAGAGAATCATCTTCCCCGACTACTTCAACAAGCGTCAGTGCCATGAGACCATCCGCTCATACAATATCGGTGTCCACATGGAAGAACTCTTGCAGACACTCACGAAGCAGATAGCCCACGGACTCCAGTTCGGCGAGAAAGGCAGTAGCCTCACATCGCGACAGCAAATCTATGATGAGGCCAGAGATTTGGCCCTTCAGCTCATTGAAACGCTACCCGAAATCAAGCGGTTGCTCTACACCGACGTGCAGGCCATGTTCGACAACGACCCTGCCGCCGTCAACTACGGCGAGATTATCTTCTCCTACCCCGTGAGCAATGCCATGACCCACTACCGCATAGCCCACCGGCTACACGAACTGCAAGTGCCCGTCATCCCCCGCATCATCACCGAACTGGCCCATTCTGAGACAGGCATCGATATCCATCCCGGTGCCCGCATTGGCGAATATTTCGCCATCGACCACGGCACAGGAGTCGTCGTCGGAGAAACTTGCATCATCGGCAACCACGTGACACTCTATCAGGGTGTGACGCTCGGCTCGAAGAGTTTCAAGAAGGATACCGACGGCAACATGCTCAACATTCCGCGCCATCCCATCATCGAAGACTACGTCACCATCTACAGCAACGCCAGCATCCTCGGGCGCATCACCATCGGCCATCATTCCGTCATTGGCGGCAACATCTGGGTGACCCACGACGTGGCCCCGAACTCCCGTGTCCAGCAGTCGAAGGCCGTGGAGACCCATTTTGAAGGAGGACTGGGAATTTGATAATTCAAAGACATATATGAACTTCGTATTTATATCGCCACATTTCCCGCACACCTACTGGCAGTTCTGCCAGAGGCTGAAGCAGAATGGTGTCCGTGTTCTTGGCATTGCAGACACGCACTACGACCTGTTGCAGTCGGAGTTGAAGGAAGCGCTGACGGAATACTACCGCGTAGGCTCCTTGGAGAACTACGACGAGGTATATCGCGGCGTGGCCTATTTTGCCTCACGATATGGACGCATTGACTGGATAGAGTCAAACAACGAGTACTGGCTGGCGCAGGATGCACGGCTTCGTACCGACTTCAATGTCAGGACCGGCATCCAGAGCGACCACATACGCAGCATCAAGGAGAAGTCGGAGATGAAGAAGTACTACCAGGCGGGAGGCATCCCCACAGCCAGACAGACATTAGCCTCATGGGGGCTGGATGCCGTTAGGGCATTCGCTGTCGAGGTGGGCTATCCCATCATCGCCAAGCCCGATGTGGGCGTGGGAGCCAGCGGCACTTACAAGATAAGCAGTGATACGGAGTTGGAAGACTTCTTTTCCCGGGAACCGCATGCTGAGGGCTATGTGGTGGAGGAGTTCATCACAGGCGAGATATGCTCCTACGATGCCGTCATTGACCTACAGGGCGAACCGCTGTTTGAGTCGATGACCGTCTGGCCTCCGTCTATCATGGATATTGTCAACCTGCGCCTCGACCTGTCGTATTATGTTGACAAGACCTTGCCTGAACCCTTGCGCCAGTTAGGGCGCCGCACGGTGAAGGCATTTGGTGTGACGGGACGCTTCGTACACCTGGAGTTCTTCCGTCTTGACATCGAGCGCCCCGGTCTTGGCCACGTCGGCGACTTCGTAGCCTTAGAGGTAAACATGCGTCCGGCAGGAGGCTATACTCCCGACATGATTAACTATGCCCACTCGACGGACGTCTATAAGATATGGGCCGACATGGTGGCCTTTGGCGAGAACCGTACTCCAGAGGGGAAACCTTACTACTGTGCCTTTGCCAGTCGCCGCGACATCTACCGCTACCGTCACAGCCACAATGAGGTGCGTGCGCGCTACAGCGGAGAGATGATGATGTGTGAACGCATGCCCGAACTGTTCTCTGCGGCTATGGGACAGCAGATGTACACCGTGCGTCTCAGCACGATGGACGAGGTGAAGGAGTTTATCAATTTTGTACACGAGAAACAACAATGAAAATCAATTATGTGAAACACTATAGTCATGCCCTCGGGCGCGACATGGAATATAAGACCTACGGCCAAACGGGGCACCCAGTGTTAGTGTTCCCCTCACAGGACGGGCGGTTCTACGACTATCAGGACTTCGACATGGTGGGTGTGCTCTCAGGCTATATCGACCGCGGGCTCATCCGTCTCATCTGTGTTGACAGCATCGATCGTGAGACATGGAGTGACATTCATGGCGACCACCACCGCCGCATCGCACTTCATGAACAGTGGTTCCGCTACATCACCGATGAGCTGATACCGCAGGTAAGGCTTCAGGAAAGCGAGACTTTCATTGCCACAGGTTGCAGTATGGGCGGTTTCCATGCAGCCAACTTCTTCTTCCGCCGCCCCGACCTCTTCGACACGCTGCTCGCCTTGAGTGGCCTTTACTATGCGGGTTATTTTTTTCCCAACTATCACGACCCGCTCATCTACGACAACTCCCCCTACGACTTTCTCAGTCGTATGCCTGCTGGCCATTCTTATTGGACCCTCTATCGTCAGCGCCGCATCGTGATGTGTGTGGGGCAGGGAGCATGGGAGGATGAACTGCTCGACAGCACCCGCCAGATGGATGCTTTGCTGAAGGAGAAGAAGGTCCCTGCATGGATAGACTACTGGGGACACGATGTTGCCCATGACTGGGCGTGGTGGCGCAAGCAGATAGTCTATTTCATGGGTCACCTGCTTACAGACGAGACAGTAGAATACATGATATGACTGCAGCCATTCGCATAGAACATTACCAACCTCGTTACCGTGAGGACTTCATACGCCTGAACCGCCAGTGGATAGAGGCGTATTTCCGCATCGAGGCTTCCGACCTGAAGACCTTTGCCCATGTTGATGACATCGTGGCCGGCGGTGGACAGATATTCCTCGCCATCGACGAGACAGACAGTGTAGTAGGCTGCTGTGCCCTCATCTGCCACCCGGAAGAAGACTGCCACGAACTGGCGAAGATGGCCGTCTCGCCCAAGGCTCAGGGACAGCACGTCGGCCTGCAGCTTGGCCGCGCTCTCATCGCATACGCCCGTGAGCACGGCGTGCGCCGCATCTTCCTCGAGGGCAATACCCGTATGGCCCCCTCCATCCACCTCTACTGCAAACTGGGTTTCCGCGAGATTCCCCTCGAAGGCCATGCCTATGAGCGCTGCGACATTCTGATGGAAATGATACTGTAAACAGCCTCTATACGCCAAATACCATGATTGTGGTATGTAGAAGGCCGCAAGGCGGGGATTGTGGGAATGCGGAATTATCATTTTGAGTGCATTCTCACGCCTTCTCGCGCCTTGTTTTGGCTTCGCCTCCGGCACGGCCTTCAGCAAAACCTTCGTTACGACCCTCTGCACAACCCTCGGAAAGACCTTCAGCGCTATGAGAACATTCATACAATTTACACAGCACAAGCAAAATGTTGAAGAGAGCCTTCACCATTCACCTTCATCTATTATCTCGCTATCTGTTAATCGGTTACACCATTTTAAACATTCACCAAACATTCACCATCATTCACCAAACCTTCACCATCATTCACCGTCATTCACCAAACGTTCACCGTCATTCAGCAAACTTTCACATCATTCACCAACATTCACCAACATTCACCTCAGGAAAAATCGCAAAAAAGGAGGGAAGAGATTTCTAATAAACAGTTTTCTGTCTCAAAAAGCGGTTAGACTGTACCAAGAGCCTACTAATTTTCACCAAGAGCCTACTAATTTTCACCAGTAGCCTACTAATTTTCACC
>CAMVAI010000111.1 GCA_947165435.1 uncultured Prevotella sp. | reverse complement strand
CGTCAGAACAACATCCTGCAGATTTTCGCCGTGAAGAGTGCCGACGGCAAGTACGACGAGGATTTTGTGTCGAACTACGTCGATATCAACATCAAGCCGAAACTGATGCGTATCACCGGCGTGGGCAACGTGCAGAGTCTGGGCAACACCTACGCCCTGCGCATCTGGCTGAAGCCCGACGTGATGGCCCAGTACGGGCTGACCCCCAACGACGTGTTTACCGCCATCGGCGGACAGAGCTTCGTGGCGGCCGTAGGTACGCTGGGCGAGCAGTCGGGCAACAGCTACCAGTATTCCATGCAGTATAAGGGCACGCTGAAGACGGTCGAGGAATTCAACGACATCGTGCTGCGTACCAGCGGCGGCGGCATGCTACGCCTGAGCGACGTGGCCGAGGTGGAGATTGGCGCCATGAGCTACAACTTCACGTCGAACATACAGGACCGCCCGGGTGCCCTCTTCATGGTGTTCGCCGCTCCGGGTGCCAACGCCACGCAGGTGAACGCCGCCATCAACAAGACCTTCGAGGAGGCCAAGAAGTCGATGCCCGACGGACTGGAGTTCGTCACCATGATGACCAGCGACGACTTCCTCTTTGCTGCCATCCACAACGTGGTGGAGACACTTGTCATCGCCATCATCCTCGTGGTGCTCGTGGTGTTCTTCTTCCTGCAGAATTTCAAGGCCACCATCATACCCTCTATCTCGATTATTGTGTCGCTGTTGGGCACCTTCGCCATCGTCTCGCTGGCAGGATTCTCGCTCAACATCCTGACGCTGTTCGCCCTGGTGCTGGCCATCGGTACGGTGGTCGATGACGCCATCGTGGTGGTCGAGGCCGTCATGGCGAAGATGGAGAACGGCATCAGCGACGCCCGCGAAGCCACCCGTCAGGCCATGAACGAGGTGTCGGTGGCCGTTGTCTCGTGTACGCTGGTGTTCATGGCGGTGTTCGTGCCCGTGATGTTCATGCCGGGCACGTCGGGCACGTTCTTCACCCAGTTTGGTGTCACCATCGCCTCCAGTGTCGGTCTGTCGTGCATATCAGCCCTCACGCTCTGTCCGGCCCTCTGTGCCATCATGATGCGCACCACGGAAGGCAAGAAGGAAGGCAAGGGACTGAGCTACTATACCAAGAAGGCCTACGAGGCCAGCTACAATGCCATATATAATAAGTATAGCAAGGCCGTGCAGAAATTCATCAAGCGTCCCGTACTGGCTTGGAGCCTCCTGGCACTGGCCTCCGTGCTCTTGGTGTTCTTCATGAAGAGCCTGCCGTCGGGCCTTGTGCCCCAGGAAGACCAGGGTGTGTTCCTGGTTGAGATACAGGCTCCCGAGGGTGCTACCCTGCAGCAGACCCGCGAGATGGTGAAGCGCGTGGAGGAGAAGGTAAGAAAGATTCCCGAGATGGAGAGCTTCTCTACGACCTGCGGTTACGGCATGATGTCGGGCGCTGCTTCGTCCAACTACGCCACGATGGTGGTGCGCCTGAAAAACTGGGACGAGCGTTCCGGCATGGACCATCTGTTAGCCCTCGTCGCATACCGTTTCTATCTGGACTGTCAGGACATCAAGGACCTGGTGATTATTCCGTTCGAGATGCCGCAGATTCCCGGCTATGGCACGAGTAACGACATACCGCTGATTGTGGAAGACCCCACCGCCGGCGACCTGTCTGAGTTTGCCAAGCAGACGGAGCACTTCCTGGCCAAGCTGGCCGAGCGGCCGGAGATTGGCACTACCATTTCCACCTACTCCGAGCGCTTCCCGAAATATCAGGTGGAAATCGACCCGGCGCAGTGCAGCCGTGCCGGTGTGTCGCCTGCCGATGTGCTCAACACGCTCGGTGCTTACTGCGGCGGTGCCTACGTGGGCAACTTCAACCAGTTCGGTAAGGTCTATCGCATCATGGCTGCCTCGTCGCCCGAATACCGCCTCGACCCGCAGGCACTGCAGAATATCTTCATGCAGGTGCAGGGTGGCAAGATGACCCCCATCTCGCAGTTCGTATCGCTGAAGGAGATTGTAGGCCCGTCGAACATCGAGCACTTCAACCTCTTCCAAAGCATCACCTGCTATGTGAAGCCCGGTGGCGGATATACCGAGGGCGACGTACACAAGGTCATTGCCGAGGTGTTCGAGAAGGAGATGCCCAACACCGCCACCTACGAGTACAGCGGCATGTCGCGCGAGCTGGAAGAGGCTGCCGGTTCCAATGCCACAGCCATGATCTACGTCATCTGCGCCATCCTCATCTACCTCATCCTGGCCTCGCTCTACAACTCATGGTTCACCCCGTGGGCTGTGCTGTTCAGCGTGCCCTTCGGACTGATGGGTGCCTTCGTGTTCGCATACATCGGCTACACGCAGGAGTTTCCCGGCATGGACAACAACATCTACCTACAGACGGGTGTCATCATGCTGATAGGCCTGTTGGCTAAGACGGCCATCCTCATTACCGAGTTTGCCACCGAGCGCCGCGCCCAGGGCTTGAGCATCCGCGATGCGGCCTTCGAGGCCTGCAAGGAGCGTCTGCGCCCCATCCTGATGACGGTGGCCACGATGATTATCGGTATGGTACCCCTTGTGATTGAGGGTGGTGCCGGTGCCAATGGTAACCGTGCCCTCGCCCTCGGCGTCATCGGTGGTATGAGCATCGGCACCGTGGCCCTGCTCTTCGTCGTACCGGCATTCTTCATCGTGTTCCAGAAACTGCACGAGCGGTTCCAAGGAGCCCCGGTTCCAGAGCAAAATAACAATAACGATATGCCGCAATAACGCAATAACGTAACGCAATAACGAAAAGGACATGAAAGTCAAGAATATCATCATCGCTGCAGCCGTGGGCTTCATGCTCACGGGCTGCGGCATCTATAACAAGTACGAGCAAAAGACCCCGACGCCCGCCGATGCCTTCGGCAGCAGTCAGGACATCAAGCAGGTCTCTGGCGAGACGTCTATCGCCCAGATGTCGTGGCGCGAGTTCTTCACCGACCCGCAGCTGCAGCAGCTCATCGAACAGGCACTGGCCAACAACACCGACCTCAACTCCGCCCGCATCGCCGTGGAGAAAAGCCAGGCCGCACTGAAGGCTGCCAAGCTGGCCTACCTGCCGTCGCTCTTCTTCGCGCCGCAGGGCACGATAGCCAGTTTCGACAACAGCAGGGCATCGAAGACCTACGAGCTGCCGCTACAGCTGTCGATGGACATCGACGTGTTCGGTTCCATCACCAACAAGAAGCGCGCCGCCAAGGCTGTGCTCCTGCAGACTCAGATGCAGCAGGATGCCGTGCGCGCCAACCTCGTATCCACCGTGGCCCAGCAGTATTTCCTGCTACAGGTGCTCGACCGCCAGCTGGAGATACTCACCATGACCGACAGCCTGTGGAACACGTCGCTCGAAACAGAGAAGTCGCTCTGGGAGAACGGCAAGGCCTACAGCACCGCCGTCAACCAGATGGAGGCATCGTATCTGAGCGTCAAGCAGCAGATGGTTGACACCCGCCGCAACATCCGTTCCGTAGAGAATGGCATCTGCCGCCTGCTGGGTGTCACCCCGCAGCACATCAAGCGCCAGAAGTGGGGCACCACCATGCTGCACCATGCAGAGGCTACAGGCGACACCCCTGAGCGCATGTTCGACACGAAATACCTGCATCTTGGCGTGCCGGCCATGATGCTGGAGAACCGCCCTGACATCCGCATGGCCAACCACGCCATGGAGGAGGCCTTCTACAACACACAGGCTGCCCGTTCGGCTTTCTTCCCCAGCATCACGCTCAACGGACTGGCAGGATGGACCAATTCGGCCGGCGGGCTGATTGTTGACCCCGGCAAGCTGCTGCTATCGGCCGTCGGCTCGCTGACGCAGCCCATCTTCGCCCGTGGCAAGCTGATAGCCAACAAGAAGATAGCCCAGTTGACCGAGGAAGACCTGCAGAAGAAGTACGTGCAGACGGTCATCGACGCCGGCAACCAGGTGAACGAGGCCATGGCCGACTGCATGGCAGCCCGCGAGAAGCACCAATACTATACCCGCCAGGTGCAGGTGCTGCACGAAGCATACACCGGCACCCACGAGCTGATGGACAACGGCAAGGCCAGCTATCTGGAAGTGCTGAAGGCGCAAGAGTCGCTGCTGGAGGCGCAGCTCGGCCAGG
This sequence comes from uncultured Prevotella sp., assembly GCA_947165435.1. Classification (GTDB taxonomy): domain Bacteria; phylum Bacteroidota; class Bacteroidia; order Bacteroidales; family Bacteroidaceae; genus Prevotella. The sequence continues at coordinate 4,460 of CAMVAI010000111.1, read as the reverse complement.
CCATGAACATGTACGATGCTGCCGAGGCAGTCATCGCGCTGTATATCGCCCTCGGTGGCGGTTCAAAATAAGCAGGAAGGAATAACAGATCATGTCACAATTAGAACCGCTCATAGCCGACCTGGCACTCATCCTCATCTGTGCCGGAGTCATGACGCTGCTTTTCAAGAGCCTTAAGCAGCCCATCGTGCTGGGATATATCGTGGCAGGATTCCTGGCCTCGCCGAACATGCCCTACATGCCCAGCGTGACCGACGGCCACGGCATCCACGTATGGAGCGAGATAGGCGTCATCTTCCTGCTCTTCGCCCTCGGACTGGAGTTCTCGTTCAAGAAGATTCTGAAGATGGGGGCCGCACCCATCATCGCCGCCCTGGCCATCATCCTGTGCATGATGTACGTCGGTGCCTGCACGGGCGAGCTGTTCGGCTGGAGCCAGATGGACTGCATCTTCCTTGGCGGCATGCTGGCCATGTCTTCTACCACCATCATCTTCAAGGCCTTCGACGACATGGGGCTGCGCCAGCAACGCTTCGCCGGACTCGTGCTCAGCGTGCTGATTATCGAGGACATCCTGGCCATCGTGCTGATGGTGATGCTTTCGACACTGGCCGTCAGCAAGGAGTTCGAGGGCACACAGATGCTCAACTCCATCCTGCAGTTAGGGCTCTACCTCGTGCTCTGGTTCACCGTGGGACTCTACTTCATACCCATGGCCCTGCGCAAGCTGAAGCCGCTCATGAACGACGAGACGCTGCTCATCACCGCCCTTGCCCTCTGCTTCGGCATGGTGGTGGCGGCGTCGGCAGCCGGTTTCTCTGCAGCCTTCGGAGCCTTCGTCATGGGCAGCATCCTGGCCGAAACCGTCGAGGCCGAGACGATAGAACACCTCGTGGCCCCGGTGAAGAACCTCTTCGGAGCCATCTTCTTCGTGTCAGTCGGCATGATGGTCGATGTGGCCCTCATCATCGAGTATATCGTACCCATCGTCACCATCATCGCGGCCGTCCTGCTGGGCCAGACCATCCTGAGCACCTTCGGATTCCTGCTCTCCGGCCAGTCACTGAAGACCTCCATGCAGTGCTCGTTCTCGCTGACGCAGATTGGCGAGTTCGCCTTCATCCTGGCCACCCTCGGCACGTCGCTCGGTGTCACCAGCGACTTCCTCTACCCCATCGTCGTGGCCGTATCGGTCTTCACCACGTTCACCACACCATACATGATACGGTTGGCAGAGCCTGCCTACGGCATGGTGGCGCGCGCCCTGCCGGCCAAGTGGATAGCCCGGCTGGAGCGCAACACCAACGAAGACGACGACAAAGCCCCCGACGAGCTGCAGCAGCTGTGGAACGGCTGTTTCAAGCGCTTCGTCTTCAACATGCTGATCAACAGTGTGCTCTGCATGGCCATCATGACCATCATGCGCTATTACGGACAGCCGCTCATCGCCGATATAGTAGCTGCGGAATGGGTACATCCCGCGACGGCACTCATCGCCCTCGTGCTCTGCGCACCCTTCCTGTGGATGCTGATGCGTGCCGACAGCGACAGTCCTGAAGTGAACAGGCTATGGAACAGTGGTCCGCGCTGGCGCGTCAGAATGACGGCCTACGGACTGTTGCGCCTCGTCATCACAGCCTTCTTCGTCAGCTGCTTCGTTGACTATGCCATGCCCCATAGCAGCTGGCTCGGCATTTTTGCACTGGTGGCCATCATGGCCGTCATCTTCTACTCGCCCTATTTAGAGAGGCACAGCAAGGAGATGACGCAGAACTTCACCGACAATCTGAGTGCTCGTGAAAAGATGAAGGCAAAGGAGTAGCCTACGGGCTACTCTTTTGTACACAGAAAAGAAGGCATCTATTCTTTACGCTATAAAACCTGTTGCTATAAAAAAACTACTGCTATGCTACACATCCGCTGTAAGAACAACAACCTGACCAAGAGCTTCCCCGAGGGATCCTCGCTGCTTGATGTCTATCATGCCTTTGCCGACGAGATACAACTGCCCTACCCCGTCGTATCGGCAAAAGTGAACAATGCCCCGCAGGGACTGAAGTTCCGGCTCTACCAGAACCGCGACGTAGAGTTCCTCGACGCCCGCGAGGGCAGCGGCCACCGTGTCTATGTGCGGTCGCTGTGCTTCGTGCTCTACAAGGCCACACAGGACCTCTTCGCCGGTTCGAAGCTGTTCATCGAGCACACCATTTCCAGAGGTTACTACTGCAACTTCAAGAAGCGCGGCAACGAGCCGCTGACCGACAGCGACGTGGAGCGCATCAAGGCACGCATGCAGGAGATTATCAGCCTCGACATGCCGTTCCGCCGCAACGAGGCAACCACCGAAGAGGCCATCCGCATCTTCGCCGACCGCGGGTTCACCGACAAGGTGAAGCTGCTCGAAACCAGCGGACAGGTGTATAGCGACTACTACATGCTGGGCGACACCGTTGACTACTACTACGGACCGCTGGTGCCTTCGACCGCTTACCTCACGGTGTGGGGACTGGAGCGCTACCACGACGGCATGCTGCTGCGCGTGCCCGACTGGAACAACCCCACCATTCTGGCCGAGAAGGTGGACATGCCCAAGACCTACGAGATGTTTGCCGAGAAGACCCGCTGGGACATCATCATGCGGCTGTCGAACGCCGGCGACGTGAACAAGGCGGTGCTCAAGGGTCACGGGCGCGAGCTGATACAGGTAAGCGAGGCCCTGCAGGAGAAGAAGATTGTGCAAATAGCCGAAGAGATAGACCGCCGCTACCACCAGGCGGAGCATCCCATCCGACTGGTGCTCATCACGGGGCCGTCGTCGTCGGGCAAGACCACCTTCTGCAAGCGTCTGTCGGTGCAGCTGCTGGCCTGCGGGCTGCGCCCCATGTCGCTCTCTACCGACGACTATTTCGTCAACCGTACCGACACGCCGAAGTTGCCCAACGGCGACTACGACTTCGACAACATCGAGACCGTGGAGCACGACCTGCTGGAAGACCACCTGCTGCGGCTTATGAAGGGCGAGCGCGTGGAGGTGCCGGAATACAACTTCACCACGGGCCGCCGCGAATGGAACGGCAAGAAGCTGCGACTGGGCAACGACACGGTGCTCATCATCGAGGGCATTCACGCCCTGAACCCGCTGCTGACAAAGAAGATTGACGATGCGCTGAAGTATAAAATCTACATCTCGGCACTCACCAGCGTGTCGTTAGACGACCACAACTGGATTCCCGTGCGCGACAACCGGCTGCTGCGGCGCATCATACGCGACTACAACAAGGGGGCCTTCACGGCCCGCGAGACCATCGCGCAGTGGCCGAACGTCTGCGAGGCAGAAGACCGCTGGATATTCCCCTACCAGGAGACTGCCGACGTCATGTTCAACTCGGCACTGAACATAGAGTTCGCCGTGCTGCGCACGCATGCCGAGCTCATACTCACCACGGTGCCGAAGAACTGCCCCGAGTATGCCGAGGCCCACCGCCTGCTGAAGTTCATCCGCTACTTCATACCCGTCAGCGACAAAGAAATACCGCCCACCAGCATCATGCGCGAGTTCGTGGGCGGCAGCAGCTTCAGCTACTGACGCATATCTTGCATTTTTCATAAAAAACATCGAAAATCTCCCGAACCCCCTATATATAGGGCATAAAAAAAACACCCAACACCTACGACACCTACGACACCTAAACCACGAAGTGTTGAAAGATTTTCAGGTGTTGTAAGTGTCGTAGGTGTTGGGTATTAATTTTTCGACTATATATATATTTACGGCAGAAAAATCCCGATGAAATCGCGGATTTTTGAATAATTAATAGATCATGACATGGTAAGTAACCATCCCAAATTAGACGTATTTTGCTGGGGCAAAGGTACGAAGAACCTTGCAATGGCAAAATACGTCTTATTTGGGATGGTTACCGTATTAATAATATATTTTTTGGCCTAATTATTCTAATTATTTTTAATTTCTTTCCTAAATAAATCGGAAATAAATCGGATTAATCACCATATTGATTTTTTCAAAAAAGCATACACGCCTACACTAAAGCCCCTACCGTGTGGTCTATCAGCATGATAGGCAGTGTATGCTCCTCGCTGAGCCTACACTAAGCCTACACTGTGAGCCTCACTAAGCACACACTAAAAAAAGTAACTACGCTTGTTACCAAGAGTAACTATGCTTGTTACTAAAAATAACTATGCTTGTTACTAAAAAAAGAATAGAATTAGGGGTTCTTTATTTATTTTACACTTCTCCAAATGTCCCTATAGTTTTTTCCTATGGTTTCTTTTCTTTATTTCTACCTTCACCCTTCACCTGAAATCTTTTGTTATTGATTAACAGAAGATTACATCAGATATTTGTGTTTTAAACATTCACCAACATTCACCTTTTTGGCAGAAATTAGTAGGCTTTCGGTGAAAATTAGTAGGCTACTGGTGAAAATTAGTAGGCT
>CAMVAI010000110.1 GCA_947165435.1 uncultured Prevotella sp. | reverse complement strand
GGATTTTTCTGCTGTAAATATATATATTGTGAAAAAGGAAAACATCCCGCACATCCCGCACATCTCGCACGTAAGCTGACAGTCTGCTTAATTTATCTCGCACGTAGCTGACGATTTGCTCGTTCTATCCCGCACGTAGCTGACACTTTGCAACTACCGTCCCACGTCCATCCCGCACCTGGCTGTTGCAACAATAGGATGGCTTCATGCTGTGTTGAAACTTTTTTACGTGCGAGATGTGCGGGATGTGCGGGATGTTTTCTGCGAATGCTATTTATTGTATCTTTGTCCAGTACATGCACTTGTGGAAAGGGCCCAACTTGCCCTTCACCTCTAACTGACGCCCGTCGAGCTTCAGCTCCACCTTGTAGGTGCGGCCCCCCTTGGGGTCGTAGATGATGCCGTTCTTCCAGATGCCTTTCTCGTAGGTCACCTTGTCTATCAGCACCACTTCCGTCATGGGGGTGGTGCGCTTGCTCTTGTCGGGGTTCTTCGTGTCAAGCTTGGGCGAGCCGTCGGCATGGTTGGGCTCTTTGAGCCAGCATATCTGCATGCGGTAGCCGTCCTGATGTTTGAACACCTTGATTTTGGCATCGTTGTGCGACAGCTTGGCTTTGTAAAGACCCACGATGCGGTCGGCCTCCTGCTGTGAGAAGGCGCAGAGCGGCAGGACCATGCAGGCGATGAGCACCGCCACGCGCTTAATGCTGCTGATGCTGCTCGATGTAGTCATAGAGGTCGGCAAAGGTCTTGATGTTAGGCAGCTCTTCTTTGGTAATCTTGATGCCGTAGCTGCTGTGAACGATGCTGATGAGGTCTATCAGACTGATGCTGTCCAGCTCAAGGGTGTCGAAGATGGTGGCTTCGGGCAGGATGGTGGACGGGTCGATTTCGAACTCTTCAGCCATTTTCGGATTGATTTCTGCTATGATTTCTTCTCTTGTCAACATAATAATATTTTTTTATTTTTTATTTTCCAAGTTTCTGACGATGAGTGTGGAGTTGGTGCCGCCGAACCCGAACGAATTGCTGAGGAAGACGTTGAAAGCCGTCTCGCGGGTCTCGGGAATGATGTTCAGGCAGGCGGTCACGTCGTCGGGCCGTTCGAAGTTCAGGCTTCCGGCTATGAATCCGTTCTTCATCATCAGCAGGGAATAGACCACTTCGCTGGCTCCCGCCATCCACATTTCGTGGCCCGTCTGGCTCTTCGTCGAGGTGACGGGCGGGCGATGGCTGCCGAACACCTGCCCAAGGGCTGTCGCCTCGCGCTGGTCGCCGACGGGTGTGCCGGTGGCGTGGGCGTTGACATAGCCTATCTGCCGCACATCGCTGATGGCCGCATTGCGCAGACAGCGTTCCAGCGAGCGCACGGGGCCGCTGACGTTGGGGGTAGAGATATGGTCGCCATTGCCGGAAAAGCCCCATCCCGCTATCTCGGCCAGGATGGGTGCGCCGCGCCGCACGGCATGCTCGTAGCTCTCCAAGACGATGGTGGCCGCCCCGCCGCTGGGCACCAGTCCGTCTCTGTCGGCATCGAAGGGGCGGCTGGCCCGTTGCGGCTCGTCTTCGCGCACGGAGAAGGTCTGCATGCCGTCGAAGGCCGCTATGCCGTAGAGGTTCACCTCTTCGGCACCGCCGCACACCACACACTCCTGCTGTCCGGTCTGGATGAGCATCGATGCCAGTCCGATACATTGCGAACCGGAGGCACAGGCCGCCGAGGCGGTGAGGTTGATGCCCTGCAGGTGGAACAGGTAGGCGAGGTTCATGGTGATGGTAGAGTTCATGATTTGGAAGATGGCCCCGGCTCCGCAGGCATAGCTGTCGCGGGCCTGCCGGAACTTGTCGCACGACAGCATGGTGGCCTCTACCGACGAGTCGTTGCCGTAGATGATGCCCACCTCGTGGCTGTCGATATAGTCCTGGTCGAGCCGTGCCTGCTCAAGGGCCTGGCGGGTAGCCATGTAGGCATAGCGGGCCTCTTCCGAGAGCAGCGCACGCTGGTTGCGGGGCAGCAGCGGCTTCAGGTCGGGCTGCGGCACGTTGCCCACCAGTGCCGACCGCAGTCCGGCTTCGTGGCGCAGCGGGTCGCAGACGATGCCGCTCCGTCCCTGATACAGTGCGTCGCGTACGCTGTCGAGGTCGGTGCCTATGCACGACCAGATGCCCATGCCTGTAATGACTACTCTATTCATATAAAATATTCCTGATTTTCTCTCTTAGTTGCTCTGCGTGCTTGACAGCTTGCGGGTGTATGAGCCGGTTCAGCTCACGGCGCGTCTGCCGTGCCACGGTATAGTACCACCAGCTGAAGCGGCCGATGGGAATCCAGAGGGCTATCCACAGCAGCGTCTGCCACCACCATCCCGTGACCGGGGCTACCACCAGGAAGGTGAGTACCGCCAGCAAGGGGTAGAGGAAGAGCACGGACATGATGAAGCGGTAGGAGTTGACGAACATCTTGTCGCTCTTGATGAAGCGTGGCGGCAGGCTGTAGCATACGATGTGGGGCCACAGACTGACCAGCCATAGCGGCAACAGCACTGCCAGCAGTGCCAGCCGCAACAGGGTGGCGGCTGCGTTGGGTTTATGCTCGATGGTGAGGTCGTCGGTGCCGATGAGCTGTTCTTCGCGGGCCAGCTGCTGGGCCATCCGTATGATGTCGGCATATTGCGGATGCTGGCGCAGGCGGTCTATGAACCGCTGGTCGGCCTGCATCTGCTGGGGTAGGGGCATGCCGGCGGTCCGCTCGGTATTGAGTGCCGACTGTCGCAGGAAGTCCTTCGCCTCGTAGTCGTCGGCTCCCTCGTCGAGCATCATCTGCCGGATGGTGCTGCGAAGCTGTCGCGTGATGTCGCGCATCACACCGTTGGGGTGCTCGCGGTAAGCCTCGTAGTAGGGCTTGAGCGAGATGGGTTCGCCGATGGTCCAGAGAAAGTCGGTATGGATGTCGAAATAGTCGCTGTAGTGATGCGCCGTGGGCACTATCTTCACCTCTTCGCGGAAGCCGTTGGCAGCGGCGGTATGGAACGCCATCCGTACACTGCCCGACGTGAAGCGGTCGAGGTAGTGGCCCTGGGTATGGCCGGCCTCTGGGAATACAATCAGCGGATAGCCGCTGTTCACGCTGTCAGCCACATGGTCGAAGGAGTCGAAGTTGTTGTCAAGGCCTTCGCCGCCTTCCCATCCCAAGCGGTAGGCGGGCAGCAGTCCTATCCAGTGCAGGAAGCGAGTGATGAACGGACGGACGCTGAACACATTGGCGCGGGCCATGGCGCAGACGTGCCAGCTGACGGGCAGCGTGAACACGATGTTCAGCGGGTCGTTGGCCGTGTTCTGGTGGTTGCAGACGATGAAGAAGCGCTCGCCGTAGTGTGGCATTCGCTCCATACCGATGGTATAGCGGTGGCGCACCATGAGGGTCTCGTGAACCCATCGCAGGTATCGCTTCAGGAGTTTGTATCTCCAGGTCTGTTTTACTTCAGCCATGATTGTTTGCTTGTCGTATCGTGAATAGGGTTTGCTATGATTGCTTGCTTGTCGGTATCGCGGTTGTTGGGGTTACACAGGTTCCGTTGTCAGCGTTTGTCGTCGAACTCGCAATGGGTATATTTCTCGCGCGGGAAGACAAACAGGTTGTCGCTGATGCCCCCGGCATGGAAGTCGCTGATGCGGATGGTGGTGTGGAAGATGCCCACCTTGATGCGTATCGAGGTGGGGTAGTGGGTCTTCTTGTCGAGCATGACGCGCGCCTCCTTGATGCCCTTCACGCCCTTCTTGGCCTTCAGGGTGACGGCATAGCCCTTCTTGTGGTCCTTGATGCTGTAGGTGTAGTTGTCGGGTTCGAACTTGAACTTTGTAGCATATTTGTCGCGCTCCTCGGAGTGGGCATGATAGATGGTGACGCGGTTCTTCTTGCGGTCCAGGCGGTAGTAGGTCACGTCGTCGTTCCATGCCACACATTTCTCGTCGATGAACTTGCTCTTCTTCTGCTTCATCCAGATGGTGCCCTCGGTCTTGTAGATGCCGACGATGTTCACCTTATAGTGCAGCGATGCCCCCTCGTCGCCAAACACTTTGTTGTACACATTCATGAACAAGCGACGTGCCTGCTGGGCATTGGGGGTCTCGTTGGCTTGGGCATTGGTGACATTGAAAACAGCCCAGACGATGCCAATTAATACGATTAATCTTCTCATACGGGCTGCAAAGGTACGAATAAGCGGGCAAAGAGCCAAATTTTTTCCGTCTTTTCTTAAAATTCCACGAGTACGCGGCCGTTGATTTGCCGTCCGGTAAGATAGTTGGGCACGGCATACTGGTGGTTGGTGACATCGGTCACCCAGTAGTAGCTGTTGACGTTGGAAATGCCGAAGATGTTCAGGCCGTCGATGCCGAGCCAGATGCGCGGACGGCGGAAGGAGGGAGCCTCGTCGGGCTTGCCCAGCAGTCGGAAACTCATGCCGATGTCCACCCGCTTGTAGGCTGGTGCGCGGAACTGCTGGTATTCCAGTCCGCGGTGGGGTGCTCCGAAGGGCAGTCCGTCGGCAAAGGCCAGCCGCAGCGTCATCTTCCACCGTGTGGTGCCGGGGAAATAGTCGGTGAAGTGCAGGTTCATGCCCCACCGCTGGTCGGTAGGCATGGGCACGCTGACGCCGTTGATTTGCTGCTTGGTGGACATGACGGAGAAGGTGATCCACGAGTCGGTGCCGGGCACGAACTCGCCGTAGAGCTTGAGGTCCAGTCCGAGGGCATGGCCCTTGGCGCAGTTCTCGCCGTAATAGACCACCTTCATGTTCTGCACGTTATACGGTATGACGTTGCCCATGAGCTTGTAGTACGCCTCTGCCGAGAAGCGGAAGGGGCGGTTCAGCATGCGGAAGCGATAGTCGAAGGCTCCCACGATGTGCAGGCTTCGCTGGCTTTTTATCTTGTTGTTCAGCGTGACGACGGTAGCGCCGTTGACGGTGGTGGTGTCGCGCAGCTCCTTGAAGAAGGGCGCCTGATAGTAGAGTCCGGTAGATAGGCGCAGCGTCATGTTCTGGTTGAACGACGGTATGGCAGCCAGCGAGACGCGCGGCGACACGATGGTCTCTTTGTTGTAGCTCCAGTTGGCCAGTCGCAGGCCATAGTTCAGCGTGAACAGCCAGGGCTTCTCGCCGCGAGTCTGGAACCGCCACGTGTCCTGTGCGTAGAACTCGATGCGCGACGACGACATGGACTGCCGCGAGGCAAGCGAGTAAATCAGGTCCAGCCGGTCGGCGCGATGGGGGATGTTGTAGCCGCTGGAGTCGCGCATCTCGTATTCGCGGCTGTTTTCTGAAATCTTCTCCCACTTCATGGTCAGTCCGGCTTCGAGGTCATGCTTGCGCAGCTTGTGGTTGAACAGCAGCTTCACGCTCTGCACGTCGGCAGTCAGATAGTTGCGGGCATGCTCCATATAGCTGCCTACGCCCAGATTCTCCTGCGTCTGGGTGTCGTCGAGCCAGTATTGCCCTTGTATGTCGTAGGTCTCCTGCTCCTTGGTGTGGAAAGCCGATGCCAGCAGGCTGAGTCGCGTGCCGGCCTTGAAGATGCGCTGGATGCGCAGCGTGCCGAAGAGGGTGCGGAAGATGTCGCGCTCCTGTCCGTCGAAATAGACCTTGAACGACTTCACGTCCTGCATCGTGCCGAAGCTGGTCTCCCGGTCGGTGGGCTTGAAGTTGTAGTGGTTCTCCGAGATATTACCAATGAAATCGATGCTCCACCGCTGGTTGGGTGCAAAGGTGATATACGTCTGATAGTCAAGGAAATTCGGATTGTATTCGCCCTTCTCTTCCAGCGAGCCGAGCAGGTAGCGGTTGGTCTTGTAGCGCAGGCCGTGGCTCATCGAGAATTTGGGCGTAGGCTGCGAGGCTCCCGGCTGGCTGACCTTCTGCTTGCTGCCATAGCCTAGGAAGACGCTGCCGCCCAACAGCGAGGCCTGTAGCGAGGCCTCCCAGCGGGTGGGCACACGGTACTGGATGTCGAGGGCACTGGACATCTTGTCGCCGTATTTGGCTTCGAAGCCACCGCTGGAGAAGCCTATCTTCTCTACCATGTCGCTGTTGATGATGGAGAGACCCTCCTGCTGTCCGCTACGGATGAGCAGGGGCCGATACACCTCGACGTTGTTGATATAGACGGAGTTCTCGTCGAACGAGCCGCCACGCACATTGTATTGCGACGACAGCTCGTTATGGGTGCTCACGCCGGCCTGCTGCTGCACCAGTTCCTCGACGGCATTGCCGGTGACCGACGGCGACTGCCGCAGGTTCTGGGCGTCCAGCTGCTCCGTGCCGGTGGTTTGTCGGCGGCGCTCGGTCACCACGACTTCGTCCAGGGCTTTCATCGAGTGTAGTGTGACCAGCAGCCGCTGGTTGCCCTTGGGGCGGCGCAGCACGCGGGTACGTGTCTGGTAGCCTACCATCGAGAATTTCACCACCACCGAGTCGGCGGAGTGTAGCTTCAGCGAGTATTCGCCTTTGAGATTGGCCATCGTGACGGCTCCCTGTTCCAGACAGCTGACGGTGGCCAGCTCGATGGCGTTGCCGTCGTCGTCGCTCACTTTTCCTGAGAGTGTAAACGTCTGCGCGCTGCTGCCGTAGGCATAGAGCAGCAGCCCGACGATGAAGAGTATGTGCTTTAGGGTTTTCATTGTATTTTCTATAACGCTGTTGCACGCCCTTTTATTGCATGAGGGCAGAGAAAACCTTGTCGGCATGCTTGGCAGGTGGACAAGAAAGCCTGCTGGTGTATGCTGGGACATGGGGCATCATCCGACTATTCGCGCCAGAGCCATGAGGCCAGCGTGTTGACCCATCGTATCGAGATGCGGAACCAGCGGTAGGTGCTCACCTCCTTGCCTCCGAAGCGCAGGATGAAGTCGCGGTAGGGATTCTTGCGGTAGGGCAGCCCTACGTCGAGAAAGCGGATGTGGTCGTAGCCTGCAGCGTGGGCATGACATATTGTCTCCCAAATGGTTACGGCATTCGGATGAAGCGGTGCATAACTCTTGCGGCGCGAGGCGGTGTACCACAGATAGGCGTCCTTTCCGGAATAGACACACACGGTACAGCCGATGACGCGCTCGTGGAATTTGGTGATGAATATCTTGCACCTGCCCTGTCTGAGCAAGCCCCGGAAGAAGTCGTCGTGGGGGATGTAGCGGCGCGGCTTGAACCAGTTGTGGTGGTGCAGCAGCCGCGAGAAAGCGTGGAACTCGTCGGCGGTCTCCACCGTCTTGGTGACGATGCCCCTCGTCCTGGCGTGACCTATCCGCTTGTACAGCTTTTCGGAGATACGCTCCTCGGGGGTGCGCGAGTGCAGCGAGTTGTGGATGCTCATCCAGCGTACGGGGAAGAAGCCGTCCTGTCGCAGCTGACGGTAGGCGAACATCTTTTGCGACAGGTTGCTCACCTCGATGTACAGCGTACGGTTGTGCAGCTTCTCCTTCAGCGCATGCACCATCATGCCGAACACATCGCTGCTGCTGCCGTTGTCGCCATAGATGCGCACGTGCTTATATAAATAAGGTGGAAACCACGAGCGGCGGAAGCGCACGATGGCCAGCAGGTGGGCCGTGACGTTGCCGTCGTCGTCGGTGACCACAGCCATATAGGGCTTGTGGCGGGGCACTTGCTCGCAGAGCTCCATCAGTTCGCGGCTGTGGAAATAGATGCTCTCCGGAAGCACGGGCAGGTCGGCAGTATGTTCATAGATGGCTACGTTCATAATGCAAAGTTAGTAAAAAATTCTGAATAGTGTGATAGAAATAGATTTTTTTTGCTATTTCTCTTTTATTGTCTCCATCTTTCCTTGTTTGCTTTATGCTTCAAAACTGCTGCAAAGATAATAAAAAACAATCCGTTTGAGCAAGTTTCAATCATGAAATCTGCTGAAATGCGTCTATTTTGTCTGCATTTGAGCAGATTTGAAGTCAACATCGGCCGTAGGGACTCTTTTCTGGGTTAAGGGGTGAGGCAGTAAAATAGATGACTTTCTCCACTTCCTGTCCTTCGCCAAGAAAACCCTAGCAGAGTTTCACCATGTCAATCCAATAATAGTCACCCCCACTGCGGTTCGTTGCGCTTGGTGCGACGAAGGCTGTAGTAGAAGTTGAATCCGTCAATGTAGAATGTTACGCGTTGTGCCATATTGCCTATGTCTGTATAATAAAAAAGCCGTCCTCGGACGGCCATGTCCATTCAAGAAAGAATGGCGGAGCTTAATAATTTGCTGCAAAGGTAGTCTTTTTTTTCGATACTTCCAAACATTTCGCATGAAAAGTTTGCAAGTACGAAGAAAAATATAAAATTAACACATTGATTCCTGACAGCCTTTAGATTTCAAATTACCTGGGTTGTTTTTAAGGCGCTGTCCGAATGCTGTCTATCAGCATTCGGACAGTGTTGCTCTTTAGACTATTCCATTATCTCCCTTATTAGCTGATGACTGAATTTCCTGCTTGACTGTTGTCAAAAAATCCTCCGTGTACTTCTTCTGGCGGTCAGAGATAATCTTACAACTGAACTGGCTTTGGCTACAATTGATTGTAACCCTGCCCATCACTGGCACGAGGAGTCGTGGGGACAGATACTGAAGTGAACCCAGAAAGTTGGACACAACTTAAAGGTTCAAATGAAACGAATT
>CAMVAI010000109.1 GCA_947165435.1 uncultured Prevotella sp. | reverse complement strand
AAGAAGATGGAACATGTAATTACCATGTAATTATCCATTAATTTTTCAAAAATCCCCGATTTCATCGGGATTTTTCTGCTGTAAATATATATATATTGTGAAAAAGGAAAACATCCCGCACATCCCGCACATCTCGCACGTAAACTGACAGTCTGCTCAATTTATCTCGCACGCAGCTGACACTTTGCTCATTTTATCCCGCACGTAGCTGACACTTTGCAACTACCATCCGACGCCTGTCTGCTGCAGCCACAGGATGGCTTCACGCTGTGTTGAAACATTTTCACGTGCGAGATGTGCGGGATGTGCGGGTTGTTTTTCTGTTAGCCCATCTAGTGTTTATTTGATATTCCTGGTATATAATAAGTAACTAATTTTAGCTTAAACAAGCCCTATTCATTCTCCCTCTTTGCTAAAGCTGTTGCAGGCGTGCGATGTATTTGCCGAGGATGTCGAACTCGATGTTGACCACGGTGCCCACGCGGATGTCCTGGAAGTTGGTGTGCTCCATGGTGTAGGGGATGATGGCTACCTGGAACGTGTCCTGCGTGGGGTTGCAGACCGTGAGCGATACGCCGTTGACGGTCACGCTGCCCTTATCGACGGTGAAATAGCCGTTGCGGGCCATGGCGCGGTCGAAGTCGTAGGCGAAGGTGAAATAGGTGGAGCCGTTGGCATCGTCCATGGCGGTGCAGCGGGCCGTCTGGTCAACATGCCCTTGCACGATGTGGCCGTCCAGCCGACCGTTCATCAGCATGGAGCGCTCTACGTTCACCTTGTCGCCCACCTGCAGCAAACCGAGGTTCGAGCGGTCGAGGGTCTCCTTCATGGCGGTGACCACGTAGCGGCCGTCGTGGATGGACACCACGGTGAGGCATACGCCGTTGTGGGCTACGCTCTGGTCGATGCTCAGCTCGTCAACAAACGAGCAGGTCAGCGTGAAGTCGATGTTGTCTCTGTCTTTCTCTATGGCTACAACGGTAGCAAACTCTTCGATAATGCCGGAAAACATGGTTACTCAAATTTCTATGTTCTGAAAAAAAGGAAAAAAGAAGGGGTCGCCCAGTGATGTGATGAAAACTCCTGTGTTACAAGATAAGAGCGCTCTCCGCCGTTGTAATCCACCGGCCTTTCGGCTTTCTGCTTGCACAGAAATGTGGCCCGCCATTAGCAAGAGATGTCTGCTCGGTTTTCGGTTTAATTTGATGAGTATCCCGATCGAACCGGCACGACCCCTGTTTCTGCGTACAAAGATACTAATAATTTTGCGAACGTGAAAATATGAGGGAATGAAGTTGCCCCGCCTTGTTATTTTTTAACACTTACGGCTCATATACCTTATTATATAATAGCGGTTTCCCATCCCCTTCATACCGACAGCGCATTTGTCACTCGTCCATTATTTCATATTCGTCGGTTTCCTCCTCTTTCTCCTGAGCAGGTTCGGCGGCATGGGTGTCTTGCTGGGCGGCAGCCTCGCTGTCCGGTTGCGACTGCTGCTGCTGTGCGGCTTGGTAACGCTTGCGCAGCAGCTCCTGATAGTACCACAGCAACGCCAGGGCCACGATGACACCCAAGGCGATGTATATCCATACGGCGGTGGCCGACAGCAGGAAATAGGGCGGCACGACGACGGTGATGGTGCGCATGTCGTAGGCATCGGGCGACTCCAGGAGGAAGGCCCTTACCTGGAAGCGGTAGGTGCCGGTGGGCACGCCGGTGTAGCGGGCTATGCGCGACTTGTCGGCGTTCTGCCAGTCTTCGTCGTAGCCGTCGAGCTTGTACTGGTAGTGTATGCGGTGCTGCAGCTGATAGTTGAGGGCGGCGAAGCGGAAGGCAAACTCGCTGCCGTGGCGGGGCAGCTCCACCTGCTTGCTCTCGGGCACGTAGTAGTCGTAGGTGGAGGAGAAGCGGGGCGACTGCAGCTCGTTGTCGAGCCAGAAGTCGGTGATGCGCAGGCGCAGCAGCGAGCCCGTCGAGTTGGTGAGCTTGCGGCGGTCAACGACGTAGTAGCCGTCCATGGTGCCGAAGAGGATGTTGCCGTCGGTGGCGGTGATGGCGGCACCCTCGGAGAGCATGGTGTCATCGACACCGTCTAAGTTGGAGAAGCTGGTGAAGACACGCTTCGTGATATTGAACGAGCAGAGAATATGGTCGGTGCCGAGCCAGAGATTGCCGTCGTCGTCGAAGGTGATGCTGCGCACCTCTTCGGAGGGCATGCCGTCGGCGATGCCGTAGTTGCGGAAATTCCAGATGCCGTGGCTGTCCTTGCCGGTGGTGCAGCTCAGTCCGCCGCTGTTGGTGCCCACCCACATGGTGCCGTCAGGGGCACTGGCCAGACAGACGATGTCGTTGCTCATCAGGCCTTTTTCCATCTTTGCCGGTTGCTGCAGGGGCTGGATGGTGATGCGGTTGTTGTGGATAGACATGATGAGTATGCCGTCGGTGGTGCCGGCCCACACCGTGCCGTCGCTGGCCAGGGCGATGGTGCGCACCTTCTGGTAGGACCCTAACGGATAGTGCTTCATCACGTTCTTCGAGTGCAGGGCAATGTAGCGGCCGTCCTTGTTCTTCTGCAGCACGTTGACACCGCCGCCGTAGGTGGCTACCCAGATGTTGCCGTCGTGGTCTTCCACCACCTGGTAGGCTCCGTTGTTGCTCAGCGACCATTTGTCGTTGTCGTGATGGCAGATGTTCTGCACGTGATAGCCGCCGTTGCCCGTGGGGGTGATTTTATAGAGGCCGTTGTCTTTGTCGCACAGCCAGTAGTTGCCTTTCGAGTCGCCGTACAGGCCGTAGGCACGGCTGAAGGGGCGCCCGTTGCTGTCGTGGGTGATGGTGGTGTGGTTGCCGTGCCGGTCGATGACATAGACGACACCGTGCTTGTTGCCTAACAGGGTGAGCTGCCGCTTCTTGTCGTAGTACATGGCGCGTATCTCGTTGTCCAGCGGCGACTCGGTGTCGGGCTTCAGCCTGATGCGCATGATGGTGTTCTTCTGCACCTCCAGCTTCTCCAGTCCGCGGCGGATGGTCGATTCCCATACCACGCCGTCGTTCAGCTCCAGGTGGGCGTTGACAGAGTTCGACAGGTTCCACGGGTTGCTGGGGTCGTTGTGGAAATACTCCACTTCGTCGGTCTCGCGGTTGTAATAGCCGTAGCCGCCATGGTTCATGCGCAGCCAGACGACGCCTAAGGCCTCGCTGAACTCGGCGCCACGGCTGGTGAACTCGGGCACATGCACCCGCTGGTTGAAGAGCTTCACGTCGCCGGTCTCAGGAATGAGACGGTACGCCCCGTCGCCCATGTCGGAGAACCAGATGACACCGTGGCTGTCGATGAACAGGCCGGTAATCTCGCGGCCGACATCCTTCACCAGTGTCGGCTCCTGACCGTAGGAGAACTGCATGATCTTGCCCGACCGGGTGCCTACGAAGATGTTGTAGCCGTTGGTGGTGAGCTGGGTGATGTGCTCGTCGAGGAAGTAGCCCTTGCGCTCCAGGGCGAGGTTGGGCATGTCGATGCGGTGGACACCCTGGTTGGTGCCTACCCAGATGTCGTTGCGATAGCCCTCGACGATGCACGTGGCGGTCAGCGCGCCGGTGGTGATGAGCTGCTGCTGGCGCTCGCCTTGGCGGTTCAGGCGCAGCTTGTACAGCCCCACGCCCTTGAAGGACACGAGCACGTCGCCGCTGCTGGTGACGTAGGGGTTGAAGAAATAGTCGACGTGGAACCCGTCGTGACCGCCGACGCCCTCTAACGGGTCTTCGATGCGGTCGGTCCAGCGGTTGATGACGAAGATGCGACCGTCGTACATCTTCATCCATACGTTCTGCGCCTGGTCGATGGTGATGGTCTCCAAGCGGTTGTGCAGGCCGCGGATGCCGCTGGCAATGCCGGTCTTGTAGTTGTAGAAATTGTAACCGTCGAAGCGCGACACACCGTTCCAGGTGGCTATCCATACGTAGCCGTAGTCGTCGTGGGTCAGGCTGGAAATGGCGTTGCTCGTCAGTCCGTCGTCGGTAGAATAGTGATCAAGGGATGCCTGCAGCGTCTGGGCTCTCAGGGGGATGCCCCCTAAGAGCGCCAGCACAGCAAGGAGTGTTAGTAGTTTTGTTTTTAAGTAAGAAGTAGTCATTCTTTTTCCTAATAGGCGAAGAGCGGGTATTCCTTCATCTTCTCGTTGACGCGCTGGCGTACCGAGGCGATGACCTGCTCGTCCTCCGGGGCATTGAGCACCTCTTCTATCAGGGCGGCAATGAGCACCATCAGGTCTTCCTTGGCACCGCGGGTGGTGATGGCGGGCGTGCCGAGGCGGATGCCGGAGGTCTGGAAGGCCGAGCGGCTGTCGAAGGGCACCATGTTCTTGTTGACGGTGATGTCGGCGGCCACCAGGGCATTTTCGGCCACCTTGCCGGTCAGCTCGGGATACTTGGAGCGCAGGTCAACGAGCATCGAGTGGTTGTCGGTGCCGCCGCTGACGATGGTGAAGCCGCGCTTGATAAGCTCGTCGGCCAGCACCTTGGCGTTCTTCTGAACCTGCTTGGCCCATTCCTTGAACTCGGGCTTCAGGGCCTCGCCGAAGGCTACGGCCTTGGCGGCGATGACATGCTCCAGCGGACCGCCCTGCTGGCCGGGGAATACGGCAGAGTTGAGCAGTTGCGACATCATCTTCACCTGGCCCTTCGGGGTCTTCAGGCCCCACGGGTTCTCGAAGTCCTTGCCCATGAGGATGATGCCGCCGCGCGGACCGCGCAGGGTCTTATGGGTGGTGGAGGTGACGATGTGGGCATATTTCACGGGATTGTCGAGCAGCCCGGCAGCTATCAGACCGGCGGGGTGGGCCATGTCAATCATCAGCAGGGCGCCCACCTTGTCGGCTATCTCGCGCATGCGCTTGTAGTCCCATTCGCGGCTGTAGGCCGAACCGCCGCCGATAATCAGCTTGGGCTTGTGCTCCAGGGCCAGGCGCTCCATTTCGTCGTAATCCACGCGGCCGGTCTCCTTGTTCAGGTTGTAGCCGACGGGCTTGTACAGGATTCCCGATGTGTTGACCAGCGAGCCGTGCGACAGGTGTCCGCCGTGGGCCAGGTTCAGACCCATGAAGGTATCGCCGGGTATCAGCACGGCTAACAGTACGGCAGCGTTGGCCTGTGCGCCGGAGTGGGGCTGCACGTTGGCGTATTCGGCACCGAACAGTTGGCACACACGGTCTATTGCCAACTGCTCAACTTTGTCAACCACTTGGCAACCACCATAATAGCGGTGGCCGGGATAACCTTCAGCATACTTGTTGGTAAGGTACGAACCCATGGCCTGCATCACCTGGTCGCTCACAAAGTTTTCACTGGCTATCAGTTCGATACCTTTCAGTTGGCGCTGATGCTCCTGTTCGATCAGCTCGAAAATCGCGTTGTCTCTTTCCATTGTTTGTTAATGTGTTATACTATAAAATTCGAATTTCGCTTGCAAAGTTACGGCTTTTTATCCAAATATGCAAGTAATAAGACTTGAAAATCAGTTGCTAATGACATATTTTATGGGCTATACCAGCTCCACTTTGTCGATGTCCTGTTCTTTCTCGCAGTAATGGCAGGTCAGCGTGCCGTCAACGACGTGGAAATGCGTAGGCATGGGCTCGTTGTTGGTGATGCACTTGGGGTTGTTGCACTTTACGATGCCGATGATTTCATCGGGGGTGTCAACGGTCTTCTTCTCTACTACCTCGTAGTCGCGGATGATGCTGAGAATCACCTTGGGGGCAACCACCGACAGGCGTGAAATCTCGTCGTCGGTGAAGAACTTGTCGGACACCTTGATGATGCCTTTATTGCCTACTTTCTGCGAAGGATAGTTGAAGCCGATGGTGACGGGGGTCTTCATGTCGAAGAGCCCCAGCAGGTTGGCCACCTGATAGGTCTTGTCGGCGGGTATGTGGTCGATGACGGTGCCGTGCTCGATGGCGGCAACCAGGCGTTCTTTCTTGTTCATGTCGTGATGCTTTTTCGTTTTGTCGTTATGTCGTTTCGTCGTTATAACGTTATTCCGTTATAACGTTATTTCGTCCTGTCGTTATAACGTTATTTCGTCCTGTCAGATAATGGTTTTGTCGTTCCTGACTTCGTCTAAGCTGATGCCCAGCACATCGCAGAAGATGGCCTCGCGGGCAAAGAGACCGTTGCCGGCCTGCTGGATGTAGTAGGCGTGCGGGTCTTCATCAACGTCGTAGGCTATTTCGTTGACGCGGGGAAGCGGGTGCAGTATTTTCATGTTGGGCTTGGCGTGCTTGAGCATGTCGCGGTTCAGGATATAGACGTTCTTCACACGCTCATACTCCATCAGGTCCGAGAAGCGCTCTTTCTGCACGCGGGTCATATACAGGATGTCGGCATCGGCTATGACTTTCTCGTTGAAAGCCGTGTGCTCCTGATACTGGATGCCGTGCTCTTTGCAGTACAGCTTGTATTCGTTGGGCATGGACAGCTCCTTGGGGGCAACGAAATGAAAAGTGGGGTTGAAGTGGCGCATGGCCATCAGCAGGGAGTGGACGGTGCGCCCGTATTTCAGATCGCCAACCAGATAGATGTTCAGGTTCTCCAGCGTGCCCTGCGTCTTGTAGATGCTGTAGAGGTCGAGCATGCACTGCGAGGGGTGCTGGTGAGCACCGTCGCCGGCATTGACAATGGGCACGGCGGTCACCTCCGAGGCATACTGGGCGGCTCCCTCGATATAGTGGCGCATCACGATGACGTCGGCATAGTTGGCTACCATCGAGATGGTGTCCTTCAGCGTCTCGCCCTTCGTGCCGCTGGTAATCTTCGGGTCGGCGAAACCGATGACGCGGGCTCCGAGCCGGTTGGCAGCCGTC
The DNA here is from genome assembly GCA_947165435.1 of uncultured Prevotella sp. Taxonomy (GTDB): domain Bacteria; phylum Bacteroidota; class Bacteroidia; order Bacteroidales; family Bacteroidaceae; genus Prevotella. The sequence continues at coordinate 2,734 of CAMVAI010000109.1, read as the reverse complement.
TCAAACGACAGGCGGGTGCGCGTGGAGGGTTCGAAGAACAGCGTGGCTACCACCTTTCCCTTCAGCAGCTCGCGGTTGGGGTGACGCTCGAACTCTTGTGCCAACTCTATCATATAGAGAATTTTCTCTCTCGTGAGGTCGGCAATCGTTACAAAATCATGCTTTTCCATTTCTTAGTATGTTGCTTTTTGCCTTTTACACGGCAAAATTACACATAATTTCTGATTTTCGTGCGATTATTGCAAAGAAATTTGTAATTTTGCACTCAAACTAACAGGATTCTTGTAACATGAGAAAGATATTTGTCTGGTCCTTGTGGACTTTACTCTTGGTTTTTGTGCTGACGGCAGCACTGGCTTTTACGGCTATCGGGAAAGGGTGGATAGGATATATGCCGCCCATCGAGGAGCTGCAGAACCCTATCAACCGTTTTGCCACGCAGGTCATCTCGGCAGACGGCAGGATTATGGGCACGTGGAACTATAACCGCGAGAACCGCATCATGGTGGACTATACTGAGTTGGCTCCGTCGCTCGTCAAGGCCTTGGTGGCCACGGAGGATGAGCGGTTCTACGACCATTCGGGCATCGACTTCTTCGCCCTCGGGCGTGCCGTCGTCAAGCGTGGACTGTTGGGGCAGAAGAGTGCCGGCGGTGGCTCTACCATCACCCAGCAGCTGGCCAAGCAGCTCTATTCGGGCACGGCGCACAGCGTCATGGAGCGTATGCTGCAGAAGCCGATAGAGTGGGTGATAGCCGTACAGCTGGAACGGAATTATACGAAGGACGAGATTATTGCCATGTATCTCAACTACTTCGACTTCCTGCATAACGCGGTGGGCATCAAGACGGCATCGAACACTTATTTCAGCAAGGACCCCAAGGACTTGACGGTCACGGAGTCGGCCGTGCTCGTCGGGCTCTGCAAGAATCCGTCGTACTATAATCCCGTGCGCCATCCTGACCGTAGCCTGGAGCGGCGGAATGTGGTGCTGCGGCAGATGGTCAAGGCGGAATATATCACAGAAGAGGAATACTCCAAGTATGCTGCCGAGCCGCTGGCACTCAAGTTCCATGTCGCCGACCATAAAGATGGCATCGCCGTCTATTTCCGCGATTTCCTGCGCCGCTACATGATGGCCAAGGAGCCACGGCGGGCCGACTATCAGGCATGGAACATGGTGAAATATCATATCGACTCTATCAACTGGGAGAATGACCCGTTGTATGGATGGTGCAACAAAAACAGGAAGAAGGACGGAAAACCGTATAATGTATATACTGACGGACTGAAGGTTTATACCACTATCGACTCGCGCATGCAGGAATATGCCGAGCAGGCGGTCTATGAACATGTGGCAAAATTCTTGCAGCCGGCATTCACCAAGGAGAAGCGCGGGCGAAAGACGGCTCCCTTCTCGGGCAGCCTGCCTGTTGACCAGGTGAACAAGATACTGATGCGCTCCGTGCGGCAGTGCGACCGCTATCGGGCCATGAGGAATGCTGGGGCGTCGGAGTCGGAAATCATGAAGGCGTTCAATACCAAGACGGAGATGTCGGTATTCACCTATCATGGCGAAATCGATACCGTCATGACGCCACTCGACTCTATCCGGTATTACAAGACGTTCCTGCGTGCCGGATTTATGAGCATGTCGCCGAAGGACGGACATGTGAAGGCGTATGTCGGAGGGATGGACTTCACACACTTTGCCTACGACATGGTCATGGACGGGCGCCGCCAGGTGGGCTCTACCATTAAGCCGTTCCTCTATTCGCTGGCTATGGAGAACGGGTTCTCGCCATGCGACGTCGCGCCGAACGTGCAGCAGACGTATATGGTGGCAGGACAGCCGTGGACACCGCGAAACGCCAGCAGGGCGCGCTATGGCGACATGGTGACACTGAAGTGGGGACTGCAGCAGTCGAACAACTGGATTTCGGCATACCTGATGAGCAAGCTTAGCCCGGATGCGTTTGTGACGCTGTTGCATGAATATGGCATTCGGAACCCGGAAATACATCCGTCACCGGCACTCTGTCTCGGACCGTGCGAGATTACCGTTGGCGAGATGGTCAGCGCATATACGGCCTTTGTCAATCATGGCATTCGTGCCGCCCACATGTTTGTTACCAAAATTGAAGACAACGAGGGGAATGTCATCGCACAGTTCCAGCCGCGTATGAACGAGGTCATCAGCGAGGAGAGCGCAAACAAGATGCTCTACATGCTGAGGGCGGTGGTCGATGGCGGCACGGCAGGACGACTGCGATTCCGCTATGGACTGAAGGGTGAAATCGGTGGCAAGACGGGTACGACCAATAATAATAGCGACGCATGGTTCATGGGACTTACCCCGACGCTGGTGAGTGGCGTCTGGGTCGGCGGCGACGACCGTGACATCCACTTCGACTCGATGGCTATGGGGCAGGGCGCTACCATGGCATTGCCGGTTTTTGCCTATTTCATGCAGCGGGTCTATAAAGACAAGCGACTCGGATATAGCGAAGATGCCGTCTTCGACGTGCCTGCCGACTATAATCCTTGCGAGAACGACGAGTCGGGGCTGGCAGACATGGGCGATGACTCGATTGAGGAGGTGTTCGAGTAGTATCAAAGGCGTGTTCATACGAATAGTATTGAAGTGTCTGTATGACACTATAAAAGACTTCTTGCTGCCTCTATATAATATATAATAAGGTGTGAAAGTTTTCGTTTTGTCATCAAAGGCGAA
>CAMVAI010000108.1 GCA_947165435.1 uncultured Prevotella sp. | reverse complement strand
CGTACTTGCCGTCGGCACTCTTCACGGCGAAAATCTGCAGGATGTTGTTCTGACGCTTTTCCACCTTCACGCCAATCTGGTTCACGTCGGCCGGCAGCAGAGCCTGCGCACGGGTGACGCGGTTCTGCACGTTCACCGCCGCCATGTCGGGGTCGGTGCCCTGTTTGAAATAGACGCTGATTTCCACCTCGCCGTTCGACGATGCCTTCGAGGTCATGTAGTCCATGTCGTTCACACCGTTGATGGCCTCTTCGAGCGGCTGTATGACCGATGTCATGACCGTCTTCTCGTCGGCACCGGTATAGCTGGTGGTGACCGACACCGTGGGCGGCGCGATGTCCGGATACTGCTCCACGGGCAGCACGTTGATCGAGATGTAGCCCACCAGGGCTATCACAATCGAGATGGCACACGCCATCACGTATTTATTGATAAAGATATTGTTCTTCATATCTCATTCCTCATTTCTCATTTCTCATTCCCGTTTGGAAATAGCACCTTCTGCCCCTCCGTCACGTTGTTGGCACCGACGGTCACAATCCGGTCGCCCTCGTTCAGACCGCTGGTCACGATGAAGTCCTTGCCGTTGCCGGTGTCGGCCGTCGTCACTTCAACAGCCGTTGCCGTGCTGTCGGCCTGTACCTTATACACCTGCGACTTGTCCTGCAGGCGCACCACGGCAAACTGCGGAACGACGATGACGTCCTTCTCGGCAAACGACATCACGATGGTGCCCTGGATGCCAGAGTACAAATGACCCTCGGGATTGGGGAACGACACCTTGCTGGTCAGCGAGCCCGTCTCGGCATTCACCACACCCGTCAGACTGACCACGCGGCCCTTGTGCGGATATTCCGTGCCATTCTTCATCACAAACGTGGCAGCAGGCAGCTTGGCGATATACGCGTCCACCTCAGAGGCCTTCATGCCCTCCTGCACCATCGACTCGACAATGGATTCCGTCACCGAGAACTCGGCTTCCATCGTGGTGTTGCCGCTCAGCATGGTCAGCTGCGTCATTGGCGATACCTGGTCGCCCACGCGCACGTCAATCTTGCCGATGATGCCCGACACGGTAGCCGTGATGGTGCAGAAGCCGAGCTCTACCTTGGCGCGGTTCACTGCCGCACGGGCTTGCGCCACGGCAGCCTGAGCCTGCTTGTACGAGTTCTCGCTGTTGTTCAGCATGTAGCTGCTCACGATTTTCTTGTCAAACAGGTTCTTGTTCGACTCGTACTCCAGCTTGGCAGAGTTTTCCTGCGCCAGGGCGGCCTGCAGGTTGGCCTGTGCGGCCTCCAGCTCCAGCTGGGCGTTGCGCGAGTCGATGACGAAGAGTGTCTGGCCCTTCTTCACCTGCTGACCCTCGGTCACGCAGATCTTTGTCAGCTGTCCGCTCACCTGTGGTATGACGGTTACGTCGTTCTGACCTTTCATCCTGGCGCTAAACTTGTAGGGCACCTCAATGTCTGTCTTCTTCACTGTCATCGTCTCATACGATGTTTGTGTTGCCTTGGGCATGTCACCCCCGCACGAGGCCAGCCCGACTGCCAGTGTGGCCAAGGCCACATACCAGTTCATCACGTTTTTCTTTTTCATGTTTGTTTTTGTTATATAATTTTTTTTTGTTTGTCTCAAAGTCGTGAACAATATCAAACTCTTGTCATATATTGCGCATAAATCCCTGCAAAGATAATATTTTTTTTCCAATTACCTTAATAAAATGGGCAGGAAATACGATTTTTGTTAATTTTGATACGATTTTTGTTAATTTCGTTACTCAACGGGGCTATGGGTGATTGCGTTTGCCCGAGGTGGACAGGTGGATAAAACGCGCAAAGGTGTGCAATTTTTTGTCCACCTCGCGCATGTAGGAGAAAAACTTGGAAATCTTTTGGCTTTCTTCGCGCTATTTCGTAACTTTGCACCACGAAAAAATACAGAACATGATGAAACAGCGAGAATGGAAAGAGATTCGACAGTTCGAAGAGATACGCTTCGAAGAGTATAATGGCATCGCCAAAATCACCATCAACCGGCCGCGCTACCGTAACGCCTTCACGCCGAAGACGACACTGGAACTGTCGCAGGCCTTTGCCCAGGTGCGCGAACTACAGCGCATCCGTGTGGTGCTGCTCACCGGTGCCATGAGCGAGGTGCCTGAGGGACAGCGACTTGAAGACGTAAAGCATGCCTTCTGCTCGGGTGGCGACATGCATGTGAAGGGGCGCGGCGGCTACATCGACGATGAGGGAGTGCCCCGTCTGTCGGTGCTCGACGTGCAGATGCAGATACGCCGCTTGCCCAAGCCCGTTATTGCCATGGTGAACGGCTATGCCATCGGTGGCGGACATGTGCTGCACCTGGTGTGCGACCTGACCATCGCGTCTGAGAATGCCATCTTCGGACAGACGGGTCCTAAGGTCGGCTCGTTTGATGCCGGTTTCGGCAGCAGCTATCTGGCACGTATCGTCGGTCAGAAGAAAGCCCGCGAGATATGGTTCCTCTGTCGGCAATATACCGCCCGCGAGGCCGAGCAGATGGGTATGGTGAACAAGGTAGTGCCGCTGTCGGAACTGGAAGACGAGTGCGTGCGGTGGGCCGAGGAGATGATGGAGCGCAGTCCCATCGCCCTGCGCATGATCAAGGCCGGACTGAACGCCGAGCTGGACGGACAGGCGGGCATACAACAGCTGGCCGGCGATGCCACCATGCTCTACTATTTTCTGGATGAGGCCCAAGAGGGCGGCAAGGCATTCCTGGAAAAGCGCAAGCCCGATTTCGACCAATACCCACAGATACCGTAATGCCAAGCGACAATACCCGCAGATACCGTAATGCTATGCGACAATACCCACTGATACCGTAATACTATGTATAAAATAACCATCACGGAGCGCACGCTCCATTTCAAGCAGCCCGCAGGCACGAGCCGCGGCGTATATACCGAGCGGAAAATATGGCTGCTCACTGTGTCCGACGGTTTTGCCGTCGGAACCGGCGAATGTGCCCCGCTCCCCCTCCTGTCGTGCGACGACATCCCCAACTACGCCGAGGTGCTGCGCCACTTCTGCGACCGTGTTGAGCAGACCGGCGAGATAGACACAGAGGCCATGCGCGACTACCCGTCAATGCTCTTCGGACTGGAGACCGCCCTGCTGAACCTGCGGCGTGGCTGCCGCCTGTTCGACACGCCGTTCAGTCGCGGCGAGGCGGGCATACCCATCAACGGACTGGTGTGGATGGGCTCGTTCGACGAGATGCGGCAGCGCATCGAGGCGAAGCTGCAGCAGGGCTTCCACTGTGTGAAGCTGAAGATAGGCGCCATCGCTTTCGACGACGAGCTGTCGCTGCTGAAGAGCATCCGCGAGCGCTTCGGACCGCGCGACCTGGAGCTGCGTGTCGATGCCAACGGTGCGTTCCCTTACGACGAGGCCCTGTACAAGCTGGAGCTGCTGTCGCAATATGCCCTGCACAGCATCGAACAGCCCATCTGTGCCCGGCGGTGGGGCGACATGGCAGAACTGTGCCGCGACGCACCGCTGCCCATCGCCCTGGACGAAGAGCTGATAGGCGTGAACGACCCCGACCAGAAGCGGCAGATGCTGAACATCATCAAGCCGCGCTACGTGGTGCTGAAGCCCTCGCTGCACGGCGGCATGGCGGGGGTGCGCGAGTGGGTGGAGATAGCCCGCGACATGCAGATAGGCTCGTGGATTACGTCGGCTCTGGAGAGCAACGTCGGACTGAATGCCATCGCGCAGCTCTGTGCCGACATCTATGGGCCGGACATCCGCCAGGCGCAGGGGCTCGGCACCGGGCAGTTGTTTACCGACAATATCGACATGCCGCTGGAGATTCGCGGCGAACGGCTCTGGATGCAGGCCGGGTAGCGGTCTTCTTTGCCAGGGGGCCATCCTATCCCTTCTGTTTTTATCGATAACGAAATGAGCGCATAGCATGAAAAGTCCGTTTCAGTCCGTGTTAATCCGATGCAAATCTATCCCTTCTGTTTATATCGATAACGAAATGAGCGCATAGCACGAAAAGTCCGTTTCAGTCCGTGTTAGTCCGATGCAAATCTATCCCTTCTGTTTTTATCGATAACGAAATGAGCGCATAGCATGAAAAGTCCGTTTCAGTCCGTGTTAGTCCGATGCAAATCTTGACAAACGAATTTAGAATACGAATTTGATGACTTTAGACGATTTCCTGGCCCAGTGGCACGATGCCAGCCCTACCGTGCTGGTGCATACCAGCGGCTCGACGGGCGCGCCGAAGCCCATGATGGTAGAGAAACGGCGCATGGAGGCATCGGCGCGTACCACCTGCCGGTTTCTCGGACTGCATGCCGGCGACACGGCCCTGCTCTGTATGCCGCTCGACTATATTGCCGGCAAGATGATGGTGGTCAGGGCGTTGACCTGCGGACTGCGGCTGGTCAGCGTGCCGCCCGGAGGCAATCCCCTGCAGACGGTAGCCGAGCCGATAGACTTTGCGGCGATGGTGCCCCTACAGGTGTGGAACTCGCTGCAAGACCCGCTGCAGCGTCGGCGGCTGATGCAGGTGCGCCACCTCATCATTGGCGGCGGGGCCATACACGACGAGCTGGCCGAGGCCTTGGCCTCGTTTCCCCACCATGTGTGGAGCACCTACGGCATGACGGAGACGCTGTCGCACATCGCCCTGCGCCGCCTGAACGGACCGGAGCGGAGCGAGTGGTACACACCGTTCGAGGGTGTCGCGGTGTCGGTCAATGGCGATGGCTGTCTCGTCATTGATGCCCCTGAGGTACACGACGGACGGCTGGTGACCAACGACATGGCCGTGCTGGAGCATGGGCGGTTCCGCATTCTGGGCCGCCGCGACAATGTCGTCTGTTCCGGTGGCATCAAGATTCAGATAGAGGAGGTGGAGCGGCTGCTGAGGCCCCATCTGCCGGTGCCTTTCATGATTACCAAGGCTCCCGACAGACGGTTGGGCGAACAGGTGGTGCTGCTGACGGAGGCCGCCCACCCGGAGTCGCTGCGCAGCTGCTGCGAGGCGGTGCTGCCCAAATACTGGGTGCCGCGAAGGTTTGTGCATACCGACCGCCTGCCGCTCACCGGCACTGGCAAACCGGCTCGGGCCGAGGCGGCGCGCATGGTTTCTGACATATTATAAGTGGGGCATGTCCTCGCGGACGGGCCCCACTTCCGATTGTTAGTAATTTAAATAGGTAGTAGTATTTCCTTAGTATATGTTGTGTGTGAATACTTGCTGTTGAATCTTGTGCGTGTGTGTAGTGTTCATTCTCTTGTCTTAATACTCGCGGTAGAAATCGAGCGCTTCCTTGATTTCCTCCTCCGTGGCGGTCTGGTTGATGCGGATGTCGCCCACGTCGCCTAAGAGGGTGAAGTTGATGTCGGCACCTTGGTTCTTCTTGTCGTGGTGCATCAGCTCTATCAGCTGCGGATAGTCGTCGCAGGTGATGGCCATGCGGCCGTAGTGCTCCTTGACGAACGACACCGTCTGCCGCATCTTGTCCTGCGGGAAGCCCGTCTTCATGCACGACAGGTATAGCTCTACCACCAGTCCGTAGGCGACGGCATAGCCGTGGAGGAGTGGCGACCGCTGCAAGGCCATCGACTCGAAGGCATGGCCTGCGGTGTGGCCCAGGTTCAGGGCTTTGCGGATGCCATGCTCCGTAGGGTCTTCGGTGACGATGCCCTGTTTCACCGCCACGCTGTCGGCCACCATGCGGCCCAGCACTGTCATGGCCTTGGCGTCCTGCGGGCGTTCTATGCCGTCGAAGCGCAGCAGCTCGGCCCACATCGCGGTGTTGCTGATGAGTCCGTGCTTGAGCATCTCGGCATATCCTGAAAGCAGGTTCTCGCGGTCCATGGTGCGCAGGAACACGGTGTCGAGCAGCACGCTGTGGGCGTTGTTGAAGACACCTATCTCGTTCTTCAGTCCGCCGAAGTTGATGCCGGTCTTGCCGCCCACGGAGGCATCGACCATGGCCAGCAGGGTGGTGGGGATGTTGATATAGGCCAGTCCGCGCTTGAACGTGGAGGCGGCAAAGCCGCCCAGGTCGGTCACCATGCCGCCGCCTACGTTGACCATCAGCGAGTGGCGCGTGGCTCCCATGCGCTGCAGTTCGCTCCACACATGGCTGAGCGAGTCGAGCGTCTTGTGGGTGTCGGTGGCACCGATGACGATGCGGCGGGCCTCGTGCATGCACCCGAAGTTGGCCGTCACGGGCAGGCAGAGACGCTCGGTGGTCTCGTCGGCCAGCACGAACAGTTTGTCGTGCGGACAGTCGGCAATGGCATCGGTCAGTACCTGACGCAGGTCATGGGATAATATGACTTTCTGTGGCTCCATATCCAAAATCGCGTGCAAAATTAATATAAAAATATGGAATACGTACAAGAAATGGCGAATAATTGTAAAAAACACATCATTTTTTCCTGTCAGCCATTAAACTATTTTAGTTTTTGGGCGTCATAAACCTGTAAATGATATGAATAAGCAAAAACTAAGATAAGGAAATGAAACGACTTCTGATGATGGCCTGTCTTGTGCTCACAAGCGTGGTGGCTATGGCGCAGCGCAACGTAACCGGAAAAGTATTGGAGAGTGACTCGCAAGAACCTGTGGCATCGACCACCGTGCGGCTGCTGCGCCGTGACAGTACGCTGGTGACCGGCGGACTGACCGGGCTGGACGGCCGCTTCAGTGTGAAAGCCCCCAGTGCCGGGCGCTATATCGTGCAGGTGACGTGTGTGGGCTTCAAGCCCTATACGAAGACCGTCAATGTCACGGCCGACAAGGACGTGTCGCTCGGCACGGTAGAGCTGAAGCCCGACGCCATCATGCTGAAGGGGGCCACCGTGACCGGGCAGGCCGCCAAGGTGACGCTGAAGGCCGACACCTTTATCTATAATGCGTCTGCCTACCGTACGCCGGAGGGCTCGGTGGTGGAGGAGCTGGTGAAGCGGCTGCCGGGCGCACAGGTGGACGACGACGGCAAGGTAACCATCAACGGCAAGGAGGTGAAGAAAATCATGGTGGATGGCAAGGAGTTCATGACCGGCGACACGAAGACGGCCCTGAAGAACCTGCCCACCAGCATCATTGAGCGCGTGGCGGCCTACGACCAGAAGAGCGACCTGGCACGCGTGAGCGGCATCGACGACGGCGAGGAGGAGACGGTGCTCGACTTCGGCATCAAGCGCGGCATGAACAAAGGCTTCATGCTGAACGCCGACCTGGCTGCCGGTACGGAGAAGCGCTACAGCGGGCGTGTCTTCGCGGGATGGATGAAGGACGACCTGAAGATATTCCCCATGGCCAGTGCCAACAACGTGAACGACATGGGATTCCCCGGCGGCGGTGGCGGACGGTGGGGCGGTGGCCGTCAGGGCCTGAACGCCACGAAGATGGCAGGCATCAACCTGAACTACGAGAAGAAGGACAAGCTGAAGCTCGACGGCAGCATCCGCTGGAACCATAGCGACGGCGATGCCTTGGTGCGCAACTCCACGGAAAGCTTCATGAGCAGCTCGGCATCAACCTTCGGCAACAGTCGCTCGCAGAACTACACCCGTAGCAACAGCTGGGATGCCCGCATGCGTGTGGAGTGGATGCCCGACACGATGACCAACATCATGTTCCGCCCCCAGTTCCGCTATAACTCCAACGACGGACTGAGCAACAGCCGCAGTGCCTCGTTCCGCTCCGACCCGTATGCCATAGCGGGCATCACCGACCCCTTGTCGCAGTTGGACCAGCTGGCCTATAGCGACTCTATCGTGACCAATGCCAACCGCAGCATCGGACTGACCTACAGCGACTCGAAGAGCTTTGGCGGTACGCTGCAGCTGAACAGGAAACTGAACAGCCGTGGGCGGAACGTCACCCTGCGGTTCGGTGCCAACTATAGCGAGGGAATGAGCAAGTCGGCTTCAAGCAACTTCGTGAACTATTTCGTGGTGGACCAGACGCTGAATCCCTATCAGTATAAAGACTCTACCTATCAGGCCGACCGCTATGCCGTGACACCCACCAAGAATACCGACTACAGCATACGGGCCACCTACAGCGAGCCCATCTTCAGGCGTACCTACCTGCAGTTCAGCTACCAGTTCCAGTATAAGTATTCGAAGAGCGACCGTGGCACCTACGACTTCAGCAAACTCGGACTGCCCTTCCTGGAACAGCAGTTAGACTACCGCGGATGGGACGGCTATCTCTCGCTGCTCAACACCACCACGCCGCCAACCCCGTTGGAGACGACACGCGACGAGCGACTGAGCCGTTTCTCGGAGTACCGCAACTATATCCATACGGCGGAGGTGATGCTGCGCGTGGTGCGCAAAGCCTATAACTTCAATGTCGGCGTGCAGTTCATCCCGCAAAGCTCGAAGCTCACCTACCGATACTTGAACACCGATACCGTGACGAAGCGTAGCGTGATGAACTGGTCGCCGACGGCTGATTTCCGGTGGAAGATTTCGAAGGTCAGCCAGCTCCGCTTCACCTATCGCGGCTCGACCAGCCAGCCGTCGATGACCGACCTGCTCGACATCACTGACGACTCGAACCCGCTGAACGTGCGCAAGGGTAACCCCGGACTGAAGCCGTCGTTCACGCAGAATATCCGGCTGTTCTACAACAACTACATACAGAACCACCAGCGCAGCATCATGGCCCATGTGAATTTCTCGACGACGAAGAATGCCGTGTCGAACATGGTGACGTACAACGAGCTGACCGGTGCGCGTACCACCCGCCCGGAGAACATCAACGGCAACTGGAATGCCTTCGGTATGTTCATGTTCAATACCGCCATCGACTCGACGGGCTATTTCAACGTGAACACGTTTACTACCTTGCGCTATGCCAACAGCGTGGGCTATGTGAGCACGAACAGCAAGGCGAACTCGGAGAAATCGACGACACGCTCTACCACCATTGGCGAGCGGCTGGCAGCCAGCTTCCGCAACGACTGGCTGGAGTTTGAACTGAACGGCTCGCTGGAATACCTGCATGCACGCAGCGAACTGCAGACGAACAACAACCTTGACACGTGGACGTTCTCATACGGTGGCAGCCTGATGCTGACGGCACCGTGGGGCACGCAGCTCTCGACGAACCTGAATATGAACAGTCGCCGAGGATATAACGACGAGTCGATGAATACCAACGAGCTGATATGGAATGCACAGCTGTCGCACTCGTTCCTGCGGGGCAAGGCACTTACGCTGACCTTCCAGCTGTACGACATTCTGCGCCAGCAGTCCACCTTCAGCCGCAATGTGACGGCCATGCAGCGCAGCGACACCGAGTATAATGCCATCACCAGCTATGCCATGCTGCACGTCATCTACCGCCTGAATCTCTTCGGAGGCATGCAGGCTCGTGGCGGACGCGGACCGGAGGGCGATGGCGGACGCGGCGGCTGGCGCGGCGGACAGGGCGGCGGTGGTCGTGGAGGCCGTGGCGGCGGAGGCGGCTTCGGCGGTGGCCGCAGGTTCTAAGCATTTGTGGAGAGGCCACTGGTTTCCGCCAGTGGCCTCTCCACAAAAATTAGTAGCCTCTCCACAAAAATTAGTGGCCTCTCCACGATCACCAGTGGCCTCTCCACGATCACCAGTGGCC
>CAMVAI010000107.1 GCA_947165435.1 uncultured Prevotella sp. | reverse complement strand
GTGCTCATCGAGCATACCAGCGGCCACTTCCCCCTCTGGCTCACTCCCGAGCAGGTGGCCATCCTGCCGCTCTCTGAGAAGTACAACGACTATGCCCAGGAGGTGTGCCGCCGCTTTGCCGCCGGTGGTGTGCGTGCTACCATCGACCTGCGTAACGAGAAGCTGGGTCGCAAGATTCGCGACAACGAGCTGAAGCGCATCCCCTATATGGTCATCGTGGGCGAGAAAGAGGCTGCCGACCAGACCGTCGCTGTGCGCCCGCAGGGCGGTGGCGAGCAGACCGTCATGGGTCTGCAGCAGTTCATCGACCACATCAATGCTGAAGTCGCCGAGATGACGAAGGATTTTTAGGTTATTTTGACTGATAACGATTCGATTCGCCTGCGGAGGCTCCGTACTTCCGCAGACGTTTTTTTTTACGCACTACATTTCGGAGAAACTCAAATAAAATATCCTTGATGAACTTGCCCCCCTGTATAGGGGTTATTGTCTTGGTAAGAAGAAAGACTATTGGCTGCAAGACATCAACCATATCAGAGTGAAAAAGAGGGAGCCTTCATCCCTTCACCGAGGTGCTAACTTGCTGTTTGTTAGCATGTTATGGTGAAGGGAGGCTGCGGTGCGCCGTAGAACCAGTACTTCAGGACGCTGGGTGCTCTATGACAGGGTGAGACTCCCGTTTTGAATCATCAATGTGTTGATGCAATTAGTAGGCCGTAAATGTATTGCCGACCTGCGTCAGTAGTATTGCCGACCTACGTCAGCAATATTGCCGACGTTCGTCGGCAGATGAAATCAAGGCTTGTTAGCCAAGTTTTTGTGCTTCCGCTTGGAGTTTTTTCTCTGTTCTTGCTTCAAAGTTCAATGCTTTGTTTCCCGTTGCGCCTTTATGCTCGGAGGCAAGCGTATCCATTGTGATGCGTTGTAAATGCCCTGTGAAACTTAAAATATTTCTCCATTCACCGTAACACGCTGTCTTTCAGACGGTTCGCGCTATTGTGAAAGGAGAAGGAGAAAATCGTTTCGTACATAAACAGTACATAAACTAAGGCTCAGCGGTTCTTCCAATCAGGTAAATCCGCTGAGTCTAAATGAGTCATCGATAGATTTGCTTCCGCGATTGTGCTGACTTGTCGCGATAAATGTTGCGGCGGATGACCACCCCACGGCGCAGGCGGTTGGCGGGGCGGCCTTGCATGTTTTAGTAGTCGGTACGGACGGGCTTGCCGACCGACGAAATGATGAAAAGTAAAAAAGGGAACGGAAAAAATTATTGCCTTTGAAGTCCGCTGTCGAGTCCGCTGTTGAGCCTGCTTTGGAGTCCGCTGTCGAGTCCGCTGTTGAGCCTGCTTTGGAGTCCGCTTTGAAGTCCGCTGTCGAGCCATTGGACGTAGGCATCGACATCCTCGTCGTAGGAGCGGGGCGGAGCCAGCGTGTTGCCGTCGCTGTCGAGCAAGACGTAGAACGGCTGCGTATTGGCACCGAAGCGGGAGGCCTGCAGATGGCTCCACTTGTCGCCCACGGTGCGCAGCGTGCGCTGTCGGCCCCCCACCGTCACCTCGATAGGCTGGGGCAGGGGCGTCTTGTCGTCAACGTATAGCGAGATGAGCACGTAGTCCTGCGTCAGCCGCCGCGCCACCTCCGGGTCGGTCCATACGGCAGCCTCCATCTTGCGGCAGTTCACACAGCCGAAGCCGGTGAAGTCGATGACGACGGGCTTCTGCAGTCGGCGTGCTGCCGCCATTCCCTCGTCGTAGTCGCGGTACTGTGCTTCAACGATGGTGGGCACCGCCGTTGCGCCACCCGCCTGTCCGGCTGCGGCGTAGGGCTTGAAGTCTTGCGTGAACATAGGCGGCGTGAATGCCGAGATAGCCTTCAGCGGGGCGCCCCACAGACCGGGCAGCATATAGACGGTGAAGGCCAGCGACGCCACGCCGAGGAAGAACTGCGGCACGTTGGTGCGGTGCTCAGGCTCGTCGTGCGGGAATCGCAGCCATCCGAACAGGTAGGCACTGAGCAGACCGAAGAGTGCTATCCATAGCGACAGGAACACCTCGCGGTCCAGCAGTCGCCAGCCGTAGGCCAGGTCGGCCACGCTGAGGAACTTCAGCGCGAAGGCCAGTTCGATGAATGCCAGCACCACCTTGACGGTGTTCATCCATCCCCCCGAGCGCGGCGCCTGTTTCAGCAGCGAGGGGAAGAGGGCGAAGAGGGCAAAGGGTATGGCCAGTCCGACGGAGAAGCCCAGCATGCCGAGGGTGGGGCTGAGTATGCTGCCCTGTGTGGAGACCGCCACCAGCAGGAAGCCGATGATAGGCCCCGTACACGAGAAGCTGACCAGCACCAGCGTGAAGGCCATGAGGAAGATGGACAGCAGGCCGGTGGTGCGCTCCGACTTCTGGTCTATCTTCGTGGACCACGACGAGGGCAGCGTCAGTTCGAAGGCCCCCAAGAACGAGGCCGCGAAGACCACCAGCAGCAGTGCGAAGAAGATGTTGAACCAGGCGTTGGTCGAAAGGGCGTTCAGCGCGTTGGCTCCGAAAGCCAGCGTGACCAGCAGTCCCAGTGCGACATAGATGACGATGATGGACAGTCCGTAGAGCAGTGCCTCGCGGACGGCCCGTGTGCGCTCCTTGTTCCGTTTCAGGAAGAACGATACCGTCATCGGGATGATGGGCCACACGCAGGGCGTGAGCAGGGCGAGGAACCCGCCGAGCAGTCCGCCCAGAAAGACATACCATAGCGACGCGTGGCTGTCGTCGGTGGCAGCAGCACCGCCCGCGTCGGCAGCCGTCTCGCCATCAGCGTCAGCAGCTGCTAAGGCTGCCGAGTCTGTTGCCTGTTGCGTGGCAGCATGAGCCGTGTCGGCAGCAGCAGGTGCATCGCCAGCAGCACCATCTGCCGAGGCTGCTGCATCGCCCTTCACCTTGTCGGCAGCAGGAAGGGGCGCTTCCCCCTCCTGCTTGAAATCGACCGTGGTTGGCGGCAGACACATCTCGTCGTTGCATGCCCCGTATTCCAGATAGGCACTGATGGCATAGCGCGGCTTGGTGAACCGGATGCGCTGGACGAAGGTAGCAGCCTGCTCGAAGTATTTCAGCTCCATGCCGAACAGCGGGTCGAACTTCTTCGTCTCGTTGCCCCGTGCCTGCAGGCGGCCAATGGTCTCGGCACCCTCCATGCGCTCGGCATGGAACGTGGCCTCGATGGGGCCGTCCTGCCCCAGACTGGTGGAATAGACGTGCCATCCGGCATCAATCCGCGCGGTGAACACTATCTCCGCCTCGCCGTTGCCCGTGGGCTTCAGCGCTGTGGTGAAGTGTACCGGCTCTGCCATCTGGGCAATGCCTTCTGCCGTCAGTGCCAGCAGTGTGGCCACGAGCAATAGCGTTCTCTTGATCATCGTTCCGTCTGTCTCTGATTTCGTCATCGTTCCGTCTGTCCCTGGTTACATCCACTTGTTGACCGCATCGGCGATGGCCTGCTTCGTCGCGGGGGTGTAGAGCTCCTTATCCAGGAAGTAGTGGCCATGCACGGCAATGGGGTCAATCACCATCATGGTCTTCGGATTCTGGCTGATTGCCGTGTCGTCGGGGCGTCCGCCCGTCCAGGGGTCGTTGTAGGCATAGACAAAGACGATGTTCTGTGTCGATTCTGTGGCTACCCACTGGCGGAAGTCACGCATCAACCGGCCACCGTCCTGACGGAGAATACCCTCAAACTTTGCCTCCGTCGTGAACAGGTGGTTCACTTTGCGGGCTTGCTCCTCGGTCAGGTACGTGCCATCCACGTGCTTATATCCCCAGCCAGCCACTCCCAGCTCCATGTACGACTGCACGTCGTAGGGGGCCGACGGGTCTTGGCGCAGCGTCTTGATGTAGTTCCAGTATTTCTCGTAAGCATCGGTCAGCTGGCTGCGCCTCGGTGCCTCCAGGGGCTGTTTGCCGCCACTCAACACCTTCAGCGAGTCGTTCACGGCGTGTTTGTCCATGGTGATGAAGGTGAGCAGGTGCTGCCGCTCCTCGCCGTCGGTAGTGGCCTTGACGGGGTCGGGCACCAGTTTGGCCCATGCCGTAAACTGCACATAGGAGAACTTGTCGAACAGAAAGGCGTAGTACATGTCGCAGGTCATTGCCGTCAGGTCTTTCTCCAGGTCGCCGGTACTCATGTCGCTGTGCTGGCTGTACTGTTCTACAATCTTGCGATAGTCGGAGGGAGACATTTTGAGCATGTATTTGCGGCAGGCGTCGCGCAGCACCTTGTCCGAGCAGATGTATCGAGGGATGTCGTGCAGCCGCTGGCAGGCCTGTGCCTCTTCCGACCCGGCGGGGTAGCCCGTGCCGCAAACCTCGTCCATGTAGTAGCCTACAGCGGGGTCCATGCAGGAGTGCTGTCCGTTGACGGTGCTGCCCGTCAGGAAGGGGGCGCAGAAGGGCACATAGACGGCGATGTCGTTCCAACCGTTCTGGTCGCTATAGTAAGCATAGAGCGCACTGGTGATGCCGTCCTTGCTGGTGCCGGTGCTGGCCCACTTGCCGCTCTTGAACACGTGCTGCTTCAGCGTCTGTACGATGGCGTGCAGGTCGTAGGCCTGCTGCTCGGCATTGAAGTAGGTGAAGGCGGGGCTGTCTGCCGCTTCGGGCAGCGACTGTCCGAAGTACCGGTGCTCTACGTTCACCTGGTTGGCGTTCAGCAGTTCGCTGAGCGGATGGATTTCGAATTTCTCTGCGCTCGACATGTCGTAGCCGTGGGTGTAGAGCACTACGTCGCGGTCCAGACCCTTTACGCTGACGGCTACCCGCTGGTTGAACGTGCCGCGGTCGGGATGCTTGTGGTCGATGTTCTGGCGGAAGTCGAAGTAATAGACCTTGTCGCCCGACGAGGATGTCTTGACTTGCACGTTGTACACTTTGTCTATGCTTTCTAATGTCTGGGCAAACTCGTCGGCGGGTGTTTCCTGCCCTGTGGCAGTCTGCTGAATCTCTTCAAGGGTGTTGTCCTTCGTACATCCGGCGAGCATGATGCCGGCCAGGAGCATGACCCCCAGCAGGCGGTGTATGTTGATGGTTTTCATACGGTATGTCATGTGTGTGTATGTTGCTAAAAAGAAAAATGTTTTTCTCTTCCCCCTCTGTTTAGTTTCCCGTGCGGATGAACTGCAGGGCACGGTCTATCTGTGAGTCTTGCTTGGTGTTCTTGAAGAGCACGGGGTCGTAGGCCACCTCGATGTCGGGTGTCACGCCAACGCCTTCGAGCGGCTGCTTGTTGAAGTCGAAGATGCACTCCGTGGGCAGATAGACATAGACGGGTGTGATGCCCTCCACGCCGATGTGCCCGGAGTAATTATCGCTATTGCGGTTGTTGCCAACCAGCCCGCACAGTCCGCCGTGGGTCCGTCTGCCGATGACCGTTCCGTTCTGCATCTGCTTGCATCCCAGCGACGTCATCTCCGACATGCTGACGGACTGCACGTTAGCCAGCACGACGACAGGGCAGTCGTTGATGATTTCGTGCGGCTCGTCCATGGTGTACATGTATTTCGGCATGAGCGGCGAGAAGTCGTAGCGCCCCACGCCCCGCTTGTATCGTGACCATCCGTATTGCAGCCCGCCCGGGGGCAGCAGTGCGCCCAGCACGTAGTGGGCGTCGTTCATGTATCCTCCACCGTTACTGCGCACGTCGATGATGACGCCTTTCAGCTGTCCGCTCTTGTGCAGGTCCTGGATGGCATCGAACCATGCCTGCCAGACGCGTGTGACGTTCTGACGGATTTCCAGGTTGCGGCTGTTGCCGCCCAACTCTTCCTGGAAGACGTCATCTTCCAAATAGGGGGTCAGTGAGAAGTCGCTGATTTGCAGATAGACAATGTCGTCGTTGGTCTGCGCAAACTCCAGCTTCATGCCGACGTCCATGAAGCGGCTGTCTATCGGCTCCAGGAAGGGCACGTTCAGGTAGCTGTACTTCTGCACTATTTCGTTGAGCGCGTTTATCCATCCCTTGTTGATGCTTTCTTTGAGCAGCTGCTCCAGCTCGCCATCCAGTTTTTTGAGCCCTTCATATACGATGAGCTCGCTCTCAGTGAGACTGCCTTTCTCGCTGAGCTCCTGGATGCGGGCCTTCGCCCATTGCCTGCCTCTGCCCGGCGTAGAGAGCAGGGAGTACAGCTGGCCTCCGAGGGAGGCATCATATCTCATAAACCGCTTCAGCATTCCGTTGCTGGCATAGCCCGCCATGGTAGGCTGGAACTCCTCTATCTCCTCCATCTCCTCGCGATTGGCGCTACGGATGCTGCTGGGCGACACGCGGACGTTGTTATTCGTCTGGTGGTTCATGAACGTAACGTACATGTGACCGTCGTGCAGCGGACTGATGACCTCTTTCATCAGCTCCTTCAGCATGTCATCGCTCACCTCGATGCCCGGCTGGTCGAGCGCCTGGAAGCGGGGCAGGTATTTCTCATAGACGGCATCCCAGTCGAGCCCGTGCTGCTCTTCATAGTCCCAGAGCGTGTAGTACTGGTTCATGGCATTCCAGAACACGCGGAACTTGCCGGCATAGCTATCCCAGGCTTCCTGGAAAGCCAGGTTGTCATTGTAGGCATAGTTCATCATGACGTCAGCGTCCTTATGGCACGAGCTGACCGTCATGGCCAGGAGCAAGGCCCCCAAGATGATCATTTTGTTCTTCATCGTTGTCATTCAATCTTCTTTTTTCGTTCTATGTTTTCTTCGTTCTAAAAACAGTACCACACGCCGGCCTGCAGGGCCAGTGTCGAGTTGTAGCGAGGGTCGCTCATGAGCTGGTAGTCCTTCTGCGTGCTCACACAGCTGTAGTAGTAGCGCATCTCCACCTGTGCGGCCCAGTGGCGGTGGAAGCGGTACTCCAGGCCCAGGCCGCCGAGGAATCCGAAGTCGAACCGCTGGTCGCGCGTGCTGTTCAGCTCGATGTCCTCGCTGATGTCATAGACGCGCCTGTCGAAGCTGCTCGTGTCGAAACCCTTGCGGCCGCTGTTCAGCCAGTGGCCCAGATAGCAGCCGGCATTGCAGAATCCGCGCAGCTTCTGGCCGCCGAAGCTGAACGTGGCCATGACGGGCAACTGCAGATAGTTGTTGGTGTAGTCATAGCACATCGACTGCTTCACCTCCCGCGTGTGCCGGTAGTTCTTCTGCGTCCAGTCTAGTTCGGCGCGTATGCCCAGCCAGCTGTTGATGTCGTACTGGCCCATGACACCGAGCGTCACGCCCCATCGGTCCTCGAAGACGTAGTCCGTCTGGTAGTGTTTGTCAATGATGAAGTGGTTGTAGTCTGCCCCACCGTTCACACCTACGCGCCATTGGCAAAAGGCCAGCGAGGGCAGCATAAGTGTCAGAATCGTTAAAAGCTTTTTCATTTTTTTTGATTGTCGTATATATACTTTATAAATGATGTTGTTCCATCGTTGCTGTCAACGATGTTAGAGACTGCAAAGATAACACTTTTTTGTGTATTCTGTTATACAAATCGGGAAAAATCGTCTTTTTCCCTCATCCAAGCCCTCAGGACAAACCTAAATGTCTAAAGTGAATAAGTGAATAAGTGAATAAGTTACCCCTGCAAGACCGATGGGCTTGCAGGGGATTCTCTGCGCTTTAGTGATGGGGTGTCACGAGGTGCTTAGTAGTTCTCGGCCTTCACCTGGAAGTAGGACTGCGGGTGGTCGCAGACGGGGCAAACGTCGGGGGCTTTCTTGCCGATGACGATGTGGCCGCAGTTGGCGCACTGCCAGATGACGTCGCCGTCCTTTGAGAAGACACGCTCCTGACGGACATTGTCCAACAGCTTGCGGTAACGCTCCTCGTGGGCCTTTTCAATAGCGGCAACACCCTCGAACTTCTCGGCAATCTCGGGGAAGCCCTCCTCGCGGGCCTCACGGGCCATGCGGGCATACATGTCGGTCCACTCGAAGTTCTCGCCGCCGGCAGCAGCCTCCAGGTTGGCGGCAGTGTCCTTGATGGCACCGCCCTCCAAGAGCTTGAACCACATCTTGGCGTGCTCCTTCTCGTTGGCGGCAGTCTCTTCGAAGATGGCGGCTATCTGTACGTAGCCGTCCTTCTTGGCCTTCGACGCCCAGTAGGTGTACTTGTTGCGTGCCATTGACTCACCTGCAAAAGCCTCCTGCAGGTTCTTTTCGGTTTTTGTTCCTTTCAGTTCTTTCATTTTTTTGTACGTATTTGTTTGGTTTATAAAGTGATTTCGCCTCGTATGCTGCGGTTCATCAGGCGGCGCACCTGCTCGGGGTCGTCGTAGTGCGACTGCAGGAACATCAGCTTGGTGACGGCACTCTCTACCGTCGAGTCGTGACCGCTCACCACGCCGGCCTCCTGCAGGTGGTAGCCCGTGTCGTAGCGGCTCATCTCCACCGCTCCCTGCATGCACTGGCTGATGTTGACAATCACCTTGCCGTGCCTCGTGCCCTCCTTCAGCGCGTTCAGCAGCCAGGGCGACTGCGGTGCATTGCCCGAGCCGAAGGTGCGCATGACGATGGCCCGCAGGTTGGGCGTGTGTATGATGTGGCGGATGAGGTCTTCGCGGATGCCGGGGAAGAGCGAGAAGATGATGACGTTGTTGTCGAGCCGGAAGTGGGGTGTCATGGGCTTGCTCCAGTCGGGCGACAGCATACGGTCTTGATGGTAGATGATGTTCACGCCGGCATCGACCAGGTGGGGATAGTTGAACGACTCGAAGGCGTTGAACTCCTCGGCCGACTGCTTGGTGGTGCGGTTGCCGCGCAGCAGATGACCGCCGAAGTAGATGCCCACCTCGGGCACGCGTGCATGGCCCTGCTCGTCTTTGGCGGCAGCAATCTCTATCGACGTGATGAGGTTCTCCTTGCCGTCGGTGCGCAGCTGTCCGATGGGCAGTTGCGAGCCGGTGAAGACAACCGGCTTGGTCAGGTTCTCCAGCATGTACGACAGGGCCGAGGCTGTATAGGCCATCGTGTCGGTGCCGTGCAACACCACGAATCCGTCGTACTGCTCGTAGCGGTCAGCAATGACGTGGCTCAGGTCGGTCCACAGGCGCGGCGACATGTCGCTGGAGTCGATGGGCGGCTGAAACTGGTAGGTGTCGATGCGGGTGTCGAACTGCTCCAGCTCGGGCACGCGCTGCAGCAGGTGCTCGAAGTCGAAGGGCTCCAAGGCTCCCGTCAGCGGGTTGCGGTTCATGCCGATGGTACCGCCGGTATAGATGAGTAGCACTTTGCTTTGCATGATGCAAAGATACGAATAAGAGGTCGAAAAAACAAATTTGCTGGGGGAAAATAACATTTTTCATTATCTTTTCCTTTGCTTTTTCGAAAATAAACCATAACTTTGCGGCAGTTTTTACCTAATGACGAGCGACAATGGGAATAGAAGGACGCGAGCGATACATCAATCCGTACACCGATTTCGGATTCAAGAAGCTGTTCGGCACCGAGCTGAACAAGGATTTGCTGATTAGTTTCCTGAATGCGCTGTTCAACGACGAGAAGCGCATCATCCAGGATGTGCAGTACCTGAATGCCGAGCAACTTGGCGACGGGTACGGCGACCGCCGTGCCGTGTTCGATGTCTATTGCATAACGGAGGACGGCAGCCGTTTCATCGTGGAGATGCAGAAGGCCGAGCAGGAGTATTTCAAGGACCGCAGCATCTACTATGCCACCGCCCCTATCCGCGAGCAGGCCCCGAAGGGCAAGTGGGACTACCACTTGGAGGGAGTCTATACCATTGGCGTGCTGAACTTCGTGTTCCCCAACAACGAATACCCTGCCGACAGTTACATCCACGAGGTAAAACTGAAGGACACCGAGGATAATCATATATTCAAGTTTCGCAAGTTAAAAATTAGTTGAGATATAGCCGCAAAAAAGAGCAC
>CAMVAI010000106.1 GCA_947165435.1 uncultured Prevotella sp. | reverse complement strand
GGCTTTTGAGACGGCAGGAAATCCCGATTTTGAATTATTTAACTTTTGGAAAGAGGCTCAAAATACGTAGAATCCGCCTGAAACTATAGTATAAATAAGGTATCAGATTAAGACCTATGATAGTCAACGATGTCAAATTTTCTGCGCTGAAACCAGCGTCTGCGTGTACACCAGGTGTACACAGGTTAAAATCTGAACATGAAAAAAGGAGTTGCGATTGTTCGTAACTCCTTGATTTTCAGTCTTTTAAGTGGCGCTTCAGGATGGGCTTGAACCAACGACCCCCTGATTAACAGTCAGGTGCTCTAACCAACTGAGCTACTGAAGCAGGTTTGCTTGTCATTGTGACTTGCCGAGGCTTTTGTTTTTGCTGTGGCTGTCATTTCTGATTTGCGGGTGCAAAGGTAAGGAGTTTTTTTTAATCCTGCAAATTTTTTTGCAAAAAAATTCGAGAAAAGCGTAATTTTTTATACCTTTGCACCCAAAATCAATAAAAAATAAGATGAAAAGACATGTTTTTATAGCTTTGTTGGCGTTTATGACAATGTTGGCTGCGCATGGTCAGGAGGTGAAGAACCACAACCTGGAGGTGGCCAAGAATCTGGAAATATTCAATGCGCTGTACAAGAATCTGGACTTGATGTATGTTGACACGCTGGATGCCAACAAGGTGGTGGGCGTGGGTATCGATGCCATGCTTCGCTCGCTCGACCCCTATACGGAGTATTATCCAGAATCGAAGCAGAAGGAGCTGAAGTCGATGCTGACGGGCAAGTATGCCGGTATCGGAGCCTTGGTGCGCTACCATCAGCGGTTGAAGCAGGTGGTGATAGACGAGCCCTATCAGGGTATGCCAGCCGAGGAGGCCGGCTTGCGCAAGGGTGATATCATTCTTCAGATAGACGACACGCTGATGACCGACAAGGCTGTGGGCTATGTGAGCAGCCATCTGCGCGGCGAGCCTGGCACCACCTTTGTGCTGAAGGTGAAGCGCCCCTCGACGGGCAAGACGATGACGAAGAAGATTACGCGGCGCAGCATCAAGATGCCCGAGATTACGTGGTATGGGCTGTTGGCCGACAGCGTCGGCTATATCTGTCTGAACACGTTCACCGGCGAGCCCGCCAAGGCCATGCGCCTGGCGTATATCGACTTGAAGCGGCGTGGGGCGAAGAGCCTGGTGCTCGATTTGCGCGGCAATGGTGGTGGTTCGCTGGCCGAGTGTGTTGATATTCTGAGCATGTGGCTTCCGAAGGGTTCGAAGATAGTAGAGACCAAGGGCAAGATCAAGCGTGCCAATTCGGAGTACACGACGCGTATGGAGCCTGTCGATACACTGATGCCCATCGTGGTGATGGTGAACCGTGAGACAGCCTCGGCGTCTGAGATTACCAGTGGTGCCCTGCAAGATTTAAAGCGAGGAATAATTATAGGTACGCGCACGTATGGGAAGGGCCTGGTGCAGCTGCCCAATGTCGATTTGCCCTATAATGCCAATCTGAAGCTCACCACGTCGCGCTATTATCTGCCCAGCGGTCGCGGCATCACGATGGAGGAGGGCGTGAAGCCTGATATCGAGGTGAAGCCGGACACGATGGCCAATATCACCCTATACTTGGACCGTATAGACTCTACGGAGGTGATGTTCGACTATGTGGTGGACTATATTTCGCGCCATCCGTCCATAGCCGTTGCCGCCGATTTCCGTCTGACCGATGCCGACTATGCCGATTTCAAGCAGCGGGTAGTGAAGGCTGGCTTTACTTACGACCAGGTGAGCCGCAAACAGTTTGACGAGCTTATCCGCACGGCCAAGTTTGAGGGCTACTACGACGATGCAAAGGAAGAGTTTGATGCCCTGAAGGCCAAGATAGACCATCATGATGTGGAGCGCGACCTTGACCGCCATCGTGACGAGATACAGCAGATGCTGGAGATGGACATTGTGTCGGCCTATTATTTCCAGGGTGGCCAGCTGCAGTCGGGCTTAAGAAACGACAAGACGCTGCGCGAGGCCCTGCGTATTCTGACCACGGCTGGCGAGTATGAAAATATCGTGAATCGTGACCAAACGGTAAAAAAAGCTGATTAAATGTCCTAGAAAGGTGGTTAAATGGTTAAATAGTGTAAAATAGGACGAAAAAAAACAGCAAAACCCTTGCAGGCTCGTTATTTTCTTCGTACCTTTGCACTCGCACACAACTAGTAATTTTAATCTATATTTATCATTTTCCTCGGGGGGAAACAGTCTGTGAAGATTGTTTCCCCATTTTGGTTCCAATTATTCTGTTTCTATAATAATAGGGTAACAAAAAAAACATCCCACACATCCCGCACATCTCGCACGTGAAAAAGTTTCAACACGGCATGAAGCCATCCTATTGCTGCAACAGTCAGGTGCGGGATAGGTGTGGGGCGGCAGTTGCAAAGTGTCAGCTACGTGCGGGATAAAACGAGCAAATCGTCAGCTACGTGCGAGATAAATCGAGCAGACTGTCAGTTTACGTGCGAGATGTGCGAGATGTGCGGGATGTTTTCCTTTTTCACAATATATATATATTTACAGCAGAAAAATCCCGATGAAATCGGGGATTTTTGCGAGGAGGGCGGATGTCGGATTAGAAATCCGACAAAAAAAACGGGACTTGCGGAGAGGTGTGGAACAATGAGTAATTTTCGTGGAGAGGCCACTAATTTTCGTGGAGCAATGAGTAATTTTCGTGGAGAGGCTTCCGGTAATCGTGGAGAGGCTTCCGGTGATCGTGGAGAGGCTTCCGGTGATCGTGGAGAGGCTAGTAATTTTCGTGGAGAGGCTACTAATTTCATACTCCACATGCAGATAAAAGTTTCTGAGCGGGTTAGATGAAAGACTTAAATGAAAAAGCCCTGCTCGATGCTAAAAAAAAAGAAGAAAAATTTTGCTGTTTGGGGAAAAAATCGTTAACTTTGCAACGCGAAACAATCGTTTTATACTAAGACTTTCGAAGAACTTACGGATGTCCTACTTACGGGCTGTGAGCATAGCGTTTTTTCGTTTGGCATAAGCCCCTTAGTTCTCCGTCGATAGAGCAATGGCAAAAGACAAGGTGATGTACGTCTGCTCCAACTGCGGACAAGAGTCGGCCAAATGGATTGGCAAATGCCCCGCTTGTGGGCAATGGAACACGTTCAAGGAAATCAAGGTGGCCGACACCCGGAAGACGGTGGCAGCCACATCGGCAGCCGCCCAGGCGGGCCATCAGCTGCGCCAGAACAAGGTGCTGCGGCTGCGCGACATCTCGTCGCACGACGACCCGCGCATCGACATGCACGACCAGGAGCTGAACCGTGTGCTGGGCGGCGGACTGGTGCCTGGCAGCATCGTGCTGTTAGGCGGTGAGCCAGGCATCGGCAAGTCAACGCTGTCGCTGCAGACCATGCTACAGCTTACCGACAAGAGGGTGCTCTACGTCAGCGGCGAGGAGAGCGCCCACCAGCTGAAGATGCGCGCCGAGCGCCTGACTGCCGCCAGCCCAACCGCTGGCCCACGGAGCGACGAAGAAGAAGAAAATTTCCTCATTCTCTGCGAAAACTCGCTGGAAGCCATTTTCGAGCATATCAAGGAGGTGCAGCCCGAACTGGTGGTCATCGACTCCATACAGACGATAGCCACCGAGGATGTCGAGTCGAGTGCCGGCAGCATCGCCCAGGTGCGCGAGTGCGCCTCAGCCCTGCTGCGCTTTGCCAAGACCTCGGGGGTGCCCGTCATCCTGATAGGCCACATCACGAAGGAGGGCACGCTGGCCGGTCCGAAAATCCTGGAGCACATCGTAGATACCGTCATCCAGTTTGAGGGCGACCAGCACTACATGTACCGCATTCTGCGCAGCATCAAGAACCGCTTCGGCAGCACCAGCGAGCTGGGCATCTACGAAATGCAGCAGACGGGGCTGCGGCAGGTCAGCAACCCCTCGGAACTGCTGCTGACCGAAGACCACGACGGACTCAGCGGCATAGCCATCAGCAGTGCCATCGAGGGTGTGCGCCCCTTCCTGGTCGAGACGCAGGCCTTGGTGAGCAGTGCAGCATACGGCACACCGCAACGGTCGGCCACCGGTTTCGACCAGCGCCGTCTGAACATGCTGCTGGCTGTGCTGGAGAAGCGCGTAGGCTTCAAGCTGATGCAGAAAGACGTGTTCCTCAACATTGCCGGCGGGCTGCGCGTCACCGACATGGCCATGGACCTCTCGGTGATAGCCGCCGTGCTCAGCAGCAATGTCGATACGCCCATCGAGGAGGGCTGGTGCATGGCCGGCGAGGTAGGCCTGTCGGGCGAGGTACGCCCCGTGGCCCGCATCGAGCAGCGCATTTCGGAGGCAGCGAAGTTAGGATTCCATCACATCATCATACCCAAGTACAACCTCACGGGGCTGAACCGCAAGAAATTCCAGATAGAACTCGTGCCCGTCCGCAAGGTCGAAGAGGCACTCAGAGCATTATTCGGCTGACAGCCTGCCGACGACTATGGCTCCTCGTATTCCGTCGTGTCGTCGATGCCGGCAGCGGCAAAGGCCTCGCGGCGCTCCACACACGTGCCGCAACGGCCGCAGTGGCAGTCGCCGCCCTTATAGCACGACCACGTCTTGGCGTAGTCAATGCCCAAGGCCTTCCCCCGGCGGGCTATATCGGCCTTGGTGATGCGGGTATAGGGCGAGCGCAGCCCCACGCGCACAAAGGTGCCGGCCTGTGCAGCCTGGTCGAAGGCATCGACAAACGCCGGTGTACAGTCGGGATAGATGGTATGGTCGCCGCCGTGGTTGGCCATCATCACGTATTTCAGCCCGTTGCTCTCGGCTATTCCCACCGCTATGGAGAGCATGATGCCGTTGCGGAAGGGCACCACGGTCGAGCGCATGTTGTCGTCGGCATAGTGGCCCTCGGGGATTTCTTCGCCGCCCATCAGGAGCGAGCTTTTGAAATAGCGCGTCATGAAGTCTAAGGGTATCACGACATGGCGGATGCCCAGATGCTCGCAATGCCAGCGGGCAAAAGGAATTTCCTTGGCGTTATGCTTGGAACCATAATCGAACGAGACGGCCAGGGCGATGCGCTCCTGCTCGTCGTATAATAAGGTGGTGCTGTCAACGCCACCGCTCAATATCAATACAGAATCTTTCATAATCGTGTGCAAAATTAATAATAATTCGCCATTTATGCGTCATCATCCGAATTTTTTTTCGTAATTTTGCACGTCTTTTTATAAATAACATCATGTATAAACCACTATTCAACCAGCGCAAGGCCCTCCGCTTCCGCAAATTCTCGCGGAAGGGATATGCCCTCTTTGCCTGTCTGGGACGCGTCGTCACCATCGGCGTGCTGAGCGTGGCCACCCTCCGTGCGGCAGCCAGCACCACCACCGACGATGTCGCTGTGGTTGGCGGTTCTGCCAACACAGTGGCCACCGACGACACCCCCGACAAGGAGGCCACCCTCGACGGCATCGAGGTGACGGGCTCGCGCGCCCCGCTTGCTCTTGGGCAAGCAGCGAGAATGGTCACTGTACTGAGCCGCGAGGATATTCAAGCGGCGCCGGTACAAAGTATTAACGATTTGCTGAAGATGACCGTGGGCGTTGACGTGCGCCAGCGCGGACCCATCGGCGCACAGACCGACATCGGCATCCGTGGCGGCACCAGCGAGCAGATAGCCATCCTGCTCAACGGTGTCAACATCTGCGACCCGCAGACGGCCCACAACGCCTTCGACTTGCCCTGCGACCTCAGCGACATTGAGCGCATCGAGGTGCTCGAAGGACCCGCCGGACGCGTCTATGGCACGTCGTCGATGGTGGGAGCCATCAACATCGTGACGCGACGGCACGCGAAGCGCGAGGCCGAACAGAAACGCTGGCAGGGCGAGGCTCGCCTGGAGGGTGGCTCGTTTGGCTATCTGTCGGCTGCCGTCAGGGGAGCGTTCTGCCAGCATAGTCTGAGCGTAGGCTACACGCGGAGCGACGGCTACAGCCGCTCGAAGGCCGGATCGCTGAACAGCGACTATTCGGGCTTCAAGGCGTTCTACCAAGGCGGAGTAACCCTTGGCGGAAAGCCTCAGCCGTCTGCCGACAAGCAGCCACCGACGGAAAGCCAGCAGCTCTCGTGGCACGTAGGCTTATCGACAAAGGGCTTCGGGTCGAACACGTTCTATAGTGCCAAGTACGACGAGCAGTACGAGAAGACCGCCAAGCTATTTGCAGCCCTGAGGGGCCACTTGCAGGCAGGACGACTGCACATACAGCCCGCCATCTACTGGAACCGCTCGCACGACCGCTTCGAACTGATACGTGGCACGGAGGCGAAGGTGCCCTACAACCACCACCGCACCGATGTCTTCGGCATCAACCTGAACAGCTGGTTCGACTGGCTGCTGGGGCGCACGGCCTTCGGGGCCGAGTTTCGCAACGAGGACATCGTGAGCAGCAATCTGGGCGAGCCGCTCAACAATCCCTTCGACCACTACAAGGTGGGGCTGAACCGGTCGAACCTCTCGTTCCACCTGGAGCACAACGTGTTGCTGCGGCGATTCACGCTGTCGGCGGGCTTCATAGCCGTGAAGAACACATGGAACGAGATGCCCTTCAAGATATATCCCGGCATCGACGCCAGTCTGCGCATCGGCAACCAATGGAAGGTGTATGCCTCGTACAACGCGTCGCTGCGCATGCCGTCGTTCACCGAGCTATACTACAGCGTGGGCGGCCACCAGGCCGACAAGCGGCTGAAGCCGGAAGAGCTGCAGGCCGTAGAGGGCGGCGTGAAGTATAACAACCGGTGGCTGTCGGCCAAAGCCTCCGTATTCCACCACCACTCGCGCAACATGATCGACTGGGTGATGGACACCCGCGACGCGCAGGCCGTATGGCAGAGCGTGAACCACACGAAGGTGAACACCCTGGGCGAGGAACTCGCGGTCAGCATCACGCCCGCTGACTACCGCCAACAGGAAGCACGGGGCTTCGGACTGCGGAAGATAGAGCTGGCCTACTGCCACCTGCACCAGTCGAAGAACGAAGAGCCCTTCCTGCAGTCGCGATACTCGCTGGAATACCTGCGCAACAAGATGACCGCCATGATGCAGCTGCACCTGGTGAGCCGTCTCGACCTGACGTTGCACTACCGGTGGCACGACCGCACAGGTACCTATACCGACACGGGCGGAACCGTCAGGAGCTACCGCCCGTACAGCGTCGTGGACAGCCGACTGAGCTGGAATGCTGACAACTATTCATTCTACATCGAGGCCAACAACCTGGCGGCCCACCGCTATGTGGAC
Organism: uncultured Prevotella sp.; assembly: GCA_947165435.1. Taxonomy (GTDB): domain Bacteria; phylum Bacteroidota; class Bacteroidia; order Bacteroidales; family Bacteroidaceae; genus Prevotella. Next base: position 2,790 of record CAMVAI010000106.1, on the reverse strand, counting down.
TACGGCAACGTGCCGCAGCCGGGCTTCTGGCTGACAGTGGGCGCGCGCTACAGACTATAAGGAAACGAAAAGCGTGGGGCAGTATGCTCCACGCTTTTCGATATGGTCTGATGAGTCATCTTATGCCAAGCAGAAGTCAAGGTCGCGCGTTATCTGCTCCTTGTCCAGATGCTGGCCGATGAAGACCAGCTTCTGCATGCGGTCGCCATACTGCGCATCCCAGTCCTTGCGCAGCTGCGGGTTCATGGCCATCATGTTCCGCAGCTCGTCCTCAGGCATCGTGGCATACCACTGTCCGGCATTGCGCAGCGACACCTGGCGGCCAGCCTGCTCGAACACGTAGCACACATCTTCCTCGCCCTTGAAATAGCAGATGCCCTTGGCGCGTATGATGCTCTTGGGCCACTTGCGGGCCACGAACTCGTCGAACAGCCCCAGGTTCAGCGGGCGGCGGGCATAATAGACGAAGGTGCCGATGCCGTACTCCTCGGCCTCGCCCTCATCATGATGATGGTGATGATGGTGATGGTGGTGCTCGTGCTCGTCGTCATCATCGTCATGATGGTGATGCTCATGCTCGTCGTCATGGTCATCATGGTGGTGCTCATGCTCGTCGTCATGGTCATCATGGTGGTGCTCGTGCTCATCGTCGTCGTCATCACCACCTACGATGTCCCCCTCGGGGGACGACAGGGGGGCTTCAATCTCCTGTATCCAAGCGGCCGATGTGGCCACCTCGTCGAAGTTAAACTTCTCCGTATGCACGATCTTGTCCAGATCGACATTGCCATAGTCGCACTCGATGATGTCGGCCTTGGGCTGGATGGCACGGATAATCTGGCGCACTTCGGCCAGCTCTTCCTTGCTGACCTCAGAGGCCTTGTTCAGCAGAATGATGTTGCAGAACTCTATCTGCTGGATAACCAGATTCTCGATGTCTTCTTCATCGATGTTCTGGCGCAGCAGGTCGCTGCCGTTCTTGAACTCGTCGCGCATACGCAGCGCATCGACCACCGTCACGATGCAGTCCAGCTGCAGGTAGCCGTCCTTGATGTACTCCGGGCCCAGCTGCGGAATGCTGACAATGGTCTGTGCGATGGGACCCGGCTCGCAGATGCCGCTGGCCTCGATGACGATGTAGTCGAAGCGGTGCATGGCCAGGATGTCCTGCAGCTGCTTCACCAGGTCCATTTTCAGCGTGCAGCAGATGCAGCCGTTCTGCAGGGCCACCAGCGAGTCGTCTTGCTGGCCCACGACGCCACCCTTTTCTATCAGGTCGGCGTCGATGTTCACCTCGCCGATATCGTTCACGATGACGGCAAACTTGATACCCTTCTGATTCTGCAGGATACGGTTCAGCAGTGTCGTCTTACCGCTGCCTAAATAACCCGTAAGCAGCAGGACGGGAACATTTTGAATTTTCATATTTGCTTTCGTTTAATCGAAAAGTGGGCTGCAAAGGTACAAAGTTTTTTGCAGTCTGCAAGCGGTTAGGGCGGAGTTTTTTTGTTTCTTATCGTGGAGAGACCATTCATTTTCGTGGCGAGGCCACTGGTGAAATGGGTAATAGTTTTGCAAACTCAACCTTACATTATATATAATAGTTAGCAAAAAAGTATTAAATGTTCATTGCTCCGTGTTCAATGTTCACCGTTTTTTTGTACCTTTGCGCTTAGTTTGAATCAAATAGAAACTTATAAATCATTTAATTGTAAACTACATTATGACAATCAATGAAATGAACTTTGCCGGTAAGAAGGCAATCGTACGTGTAGATTTCAACGTACCCCTGGACGAGAATGGTAAAATCACTGACGACACCCGCATCCGCGGTGCGCTGCCCACGCTGAAGAAGATTCTGGCCGACGGCGGTGCCGTCATCATCATGAGCCACATGGGCAAGCCCAAAGGCAAGGTGGACATGAAGAAGAGCCTGGGTCAGATTCGCGAAGCTGTAGAGAAGGCTCTGGGTGTTCCCGTGGCTTTCGCTCCCGACTGCGCCAAGGCTCAGGAGCAGGCCAAGGCCCTGAAGATGGGCGAGGCCCTGCTGCTGGAGAACCTGCGCTTCTATCCTGAGGAGGAGGGCAAGCCCGTAGGCGTAGAGAAGGGTACTCCCGAATACGACGAGGCCAAGAAGGCCATGAAGGCTTCACAGAAAGAGTTCGCCAAGACGCTGGCTTCGTATGCCGACTGCTACGTGATGGATGCCTTCGGCACCGCTCACCGCAAGCACGCCTCTACGGCTGTCATCGCCGACTACTTCGATGCCGACTCGAAGATGCTGGGTCTGCTGATGGAGAAAGAGGTGCAGGCTGTTGACAACGTGCTGTCGAACATCAAGCGCCCGTTCGTGGCCATCATGGGCGGTTCGAAGGTCAGCTCGAAGATTGGCATCATCGAGAACCTGCTGGGCAAGGTGGACAAGCTCATCCTCTGCGGCGGTATGACCTACACCTTCGCCAAGGCTCACAACGGCGAGATCGGCGAGTCTATCGTTGAGCTGGACAAGCTGGATGTGGCTCTGGGCGTTGAGGAGCTGGCCAAGAAGAACGGCGTACAGCTGGTGCTCGGCACCGACTGCACGGCTACCAACGGACTGGACTTCGACACGATGACCGTGAAGCCCGGCTCAGAGATTATCACCTGCCCCTCGAACAAGGTTCCCGCAGGTTTCGAGGGCGTCGATGCCGGTCCTGAGAGCCAGAAGGCTTTCAAGGAGGCCATCAAGGGTGCCAAGACCATCCTGTGGAACGGTCCTGCCGGTGTCTTCGAGTGCGACGACTTCACTGC
>CAMVAI010000105.1 GCA_947165435.1 uncultured Prevotella sp. | reverse complement strand
CCTCGACCTCCGGATTATGAATCCGACGCTCTAACCAGCTGAGCTACCCCGCCATGTTGTTGTAAGCGGGTGCAAAGGTAATACTTTTTATCGACATAACGCATGGTATTTTCATAAATCTTTCTGCATTTAACATTTTTTAGCCCGAAAATGTCTAAAAAGGGCTTGCTTTTCCGAGAATTATTCGTACTTTTGCCGCCACTAAAGACATACTGACTCAAAAACAACAAGAGTGAAAATGCAAAAACTGACCATCGAATACCCGCTGAGAACAAAGTCGCCCAAACTGGTATGGGACATGATCAGCAATGCCGCAGGTCTGCAGAAATGGATAGCAGACAAGGTAGTGGCAACCGACGACATCTTGACATTCACCTGGGGCCAACCCTGGACAGAGCGTGACACGAAGCAGTCGCGGATAATAGACATCAAGACGTTCGAACACATACGCATGCTATGGGACTACCACGAGGAAACACCAGAGGCATACTGGGAGATGCGCATCGAGCAGAGCGACCTGACAGGCCAGCTGAACCTGCTTATCACCGACTACGCTGCCGACGACGACGAGGAGGCCGACCTGCGCGGCATCTGGGACGACAACCTGGAGCGGCTACACCGCGTCAGCGGACTGTGATGCCTCTCGCCCCACAGGATTATACCGACTATTTTTCGGCCACGAATAACACAAATTACACGAATTTAGGTATAAATAATAAGATAAATTCGTGTAATTCGTGGTTTTTTTATAATTTTGCAGGCTGAATTATGTTTCGCATCAAGAAATTAGACATATTCATCACCAAGCAGTTCGGCCTGCTGTTCGTCGCGACCTTCTTCATCTGCCAGTTCGTGCTGATGATGCAGTTTCTGTGGCGATACGTCGATGAGCTGATAGGCAAGGGCTTGTCGCTCGACGTGCTGGCACAGTTCTTCTGGTACATGGGCGTGATGCTCGTGCCGCAGGCCCTGCCGCTGGCCATCCTGCTGTCGTCGCTCATCACCTTCGGCAACTTAGGCGAGAGTTCTGAGCTGACAGCCATCAAGGCCGCCGGCATCTCGCTGATGCAGTCCATGCGGTCGCTCATGGCCATGGTGCTGCTCATCACCCTGGCGTCGTTCTATTTCCAGGAAGTCATCGGCCCGAAGGCCTTCGTGTCGTTCCAGCAGCTGTTGCTGTCGATGCGCCAGAAGAACCCCGAGGTGGAAATCCCCGAGGGCATCTTCTACGACGGCATACCCGGCTCGAACCTCTATGTGCAGCAGAAGAACATGGAGACGGGCATGCTCTACGGCATCATGATATACCGCATGGACGGCGGCTACGAAGATGCCGCCATCATCCTGGCCGACTCGGGGCGCATACAAGCCACGGCCGAGAAGAAGCACCTGTGGCTGAAGCTGTACAGCGGCGAGTGGTTCGAGAACATGCGGCAGTCGGGTCTGGGCGTGAACGCCAACGTGCCGTACCGCCGCGAGACGTTCGTGACGAAAAACATCCTGCTCGACTTCGACAGCGGACTGAACATGACGGAGGCGGGATTCATATCCTCCGATGCCAAGGCCAAGAACCTGGGTAAGATTCTGCACGACCTGGACAGCATCCGCGAGTTCAACGACTCGGTGGGACGGGCGTTCTACCAAGAGGCGCGCAACATGTCATACACGCTGCCCACGCTCAGCAAGAAAGACTCGCTACGGTTGGTAGAGGCCGACCGCAAGGCAGAGACCGACTTCGACTCGCTCTACCTGAAGCTGACCGACGCACAGAAGCAGACCGTCGTCAGAATGGCATCGTCCGACGTGCAGATGGTCTATAACAACCTCGCGTTCAAGCGCGACTACTCGTTCCTCATCAACCGCGAGGAACGCCGACACGAGATAGAGGCCATCGACAAATTCACGCTGTCGCTGTCGTGCCTCATCTTCTTCTTCATCGGAGCACCGCTGGGAGCCATCATCCGCAAGGGCGGACTGGGCGTGCCGGTCATCATCTCGGTGCTGGTGTTCATCGTGTTCTACATCCTCGACAACACCGGCATGAAGATGGCCCGCGACGACAACTGGACGGTATGGTTCGGCAAACTGCTGGGCACCGCCGTGCTGACGCCCATTGCCGTATTCTTCAGCTACAAGGCCAACAACGACTCGGTGGTATTCAACATCGACCTGTATAAGGCCATCGCCATGCGCATGCTCGGCCTGCGCACCAAGCGCAGCATCACGCGCAAGGAGGTCATCATCTCCGACCCGAAGTATCTGACCGATGCCGACATCCTGAAGAACGTCAGTCTGGAGATACAGCAATACTCCGAGGTACACAAGCTGCTGCGGTGGCCCAACCCCATCAAGGTGTTCTTCCGCCCGGGCGACGACCACGAGATAGAACATATCAACACGTCGCTGGAGGTGGCCATCGAAGACCTGTCGTACACCAAGAACAAGTACGTGCTGACGATGCTGAACCACTACCCCATCATTGCCACACACGCCCATACGCGGCCCTTCAAGCGGAAATGGCTCAACGCCGCGACAGGCCTGTTCCTGCCCACCGGCATCTTCTTCTACTTCCGCATGCTGCGCTTCCGCTTCCGTCTGTACAAGGACCTGCAGCATATTTTAGACACCAACCGGAAACTCATTCCGAAGGTCATCGAACTGGGCGACGTGCAGCAAGAAGGCAGCATCACCGTGATATAGCCACGCCATCGCCACTATATTCATCACGGCATCACTATTATATTAATAAGGTATAAAGAAAAGCAACAAGATATGGACACACTGAAACTGAATACGATTGAAGAGGCCTTGGACGACTTCAAGGCCGGCAAGTTCGTCATCGTGGTAGATGACGAAGACCGCGAGAACGAGGGCGACCTCATCTGCGCTGCCGAGAAGATTACCCCCGAGATGGTGAACTTCATGCTGAAGAACGCCCGCGGCGTGCTGTGCGCCCCGGTCACCATCAGCCGCGCACAGGAACTGGACCTGCCCCACCAGGTGCAGGACAACACGTCGCTCCTGGGCACCCCGTTCACCGTCACCGTTGACAAGATTGAAGGGTGTACCACCGGTGTCAGTGCCCACGACCGTGCCGCCACCATCCGCGCACTGGCCGACCCCGCATCGACGTCGAAGACCTTCGGCCGGCCGGGCCATATCAGTCCGCTGTACGCCCAGGACAACGGCGTGCTGCGCCGCTCGGGCCACACCGAGGCGGCCATCGACCTGTGCAAGATGGCGGGGCTCTACCCTGCCGGCGCACTCATTGAAATCATGAACGACGACGGCACCATGGCCCGCATGCCACAGCTCATGGCCTTTGCCGAGCAGCACCACCTGAAGATTATCACCATCAAGGACATGATAGCCTACCGCCTGAAGAAGGAGAGCATCGTGGAGAAAGGCGAAGAGGTGGACATGCCCACCGAGTACGGCCACTTCCGCCTCATCCCCTTCCGCCAGAAAAGCAACGGTCTGGAGCACATGGCGCTCATCAAGGGCGAGTGGAAGTCCGACGAGCCTGTGCTGGTGCGCGTTCACTCATCGTGCATGACGGGCGACATCCTCGGTTCGAAACGCTGCGACTGCGGCGAACAGCTGCACAAGGCCATGCAGCGCATCGAGCAGGAGGGCAAGGGCGTGGTCGTCTATATGCAGCAGGAGGGTCGCGGCATCGGCCTGATGAACAAGATTGCCGCCTACAAGCTGCAGGAAGAGGGCCTGGACACCGTCGATGCCAACATACACCTGGGCTTCAAGCCCGACGAGCGCGACTACGGATGCGGCGCACAGATCCTGCGCATGCTCGGCATACAGAAGATGCGGCTCATGACCAACAACCCCGTGAAGCGCGTGGGCCTGGAGGGCTACGGACTGGAAATCGTAGAGAACGTGCCCATCGAGGTGACGCCCAACCCGTATAACCTGCGCTACCTCGAAACAAAGAAGGAGCGAATGGGCCACACACTGCATCTGAAATGACAAAAAAATTAAAATTTAGAAAATTAAAGAATAAATTGGCCGAATTTTTCGTTGAAACATAATAAATTGTTTAATTTTGCAGGCTGATACTACACACTAAGACAGATATGGCACAATTATCCGACCGTTTACAGCGACTGGCACCGTCAGCAACCCTGGCGATGTCGCAGAAAAGTTCTGAAATGAAGGCACAGGGCATCGACGTCATCAACATGAGCGTCGGCGAGCCAGACTTCAACACCCCCGACCACATCAAGACCGCCGCCAAGCTGGCCATCGACGAGAACTTCTCGAAGTATTCGCCCGTGCCCGGCTATCCCGACTTGCGGCAAGCCATCGCCCGCAAGCTGGAGCGCGAGAACCACCTGCACTACACGCCGGCCGAGATTCTGGTGTCGAACGGTGCCAAGCAGAGCGTGTGCAACACCGTCATGGCACTGGTGAACCCCGGCGACGAGGTCATCATTCCCGCCCCCTACTGGGTGAGCTACCCGCAGATGGTGCTGCTGGCCGGCGGCAAGCCCGTCATCGTGGAGGCTGGTTTCGAGCAGAACTTCAAGATGACTGCCGAGCAGCTAGAGGCCGCCATCACGCCGAAGACGCGCCTGATTATCCTCTGCTCGCCGAGCAACCCGACGGGTAGCGTATATAATAAGGTGGAGCTGCAGGCACTGGCCGACGTCATCAAGCGCCACGACGACCTCTTCGTGCTGGCCGACGAGATCTACGAACACATCAACTACGTAGGCCGCCACGAGTCGATAGCCCAGTTTGAGGGCATGAAGGAGCGCAGCATCATCGTCAACGGCGTCAGCAAGGCCTACGCCATGACCGGCTGGCGCATCGGCTACATCGCCGCCCCGGAATGGATTGTCAAGGGCTGCAACAAGCTGCAGGGCCAGTACACCAGCGGACCGTGCTCCGTCAGCCAGAAGGCTGCCGAGTTTGCCTATACGTCCAGCCAGGAGTGCGTCGAGGAGATGCGCCAGGCCTTCGAGCGCCGCCGCGACCTCATCGTGCGGCTCGCCAAGGACATTCCCGGTCTGGAGGTGAACGTGCCCGAGGGGGCTTTCTACCTCTTCCCCAAGTGCGCGTCGTTCTACGGCAAGAAGACGGCCGACGGCGAGACCATCGCCAATTCCACCGACCTGGCGATGTACCTTCTGGAGAAAGGACACGTGGCAACCGTCGGCGGCGATGCCTTCGGCGACCCCGACTGCTTCCGCATGAGCTATGCCACCAGCGACGAGAATATTGTGGAAGCCATGCGCCGTATCAAGGACGCTTTGGCCGCTTTACGATAAAAATTGAGAAATATCAAGTTAAAATGTCTTAATTAGGCAAATAATACGCCGCATTTTATTATCTTTGCCGAGACATACGAATGAAAAAACATATCTAAACGTAATATTCATTTTAATAACTAAAACAAAAAAATTTTTTATGGCAACAACAACAAAGGCTGCAGCCCCAGCTAAGAAATCGGGCTTTCAGGGTGTAAAAGACGCATGGATCATCCTCGTGATTTGCGCTATCGCTGGTTACAGTGTATGGTATTTCGTAATGGGTAACCCCGACAACTTCGTGGGCGGCGACCGTACCGGACATCCCGCTAACCTGCTGGGTACCGTTTACAAGGGTGGTTTCGTGGTAGGTCTTATCCTCACCCTGCTCTTCACCGTCATCTGCCTCGGCATCGAGCGTTTCTTCGCCATCAAGAGTGCTTCCGGTAAGATGAACCTGGCTAAGTTCACCGCTCAGGTGAAGGCCGCCATCAAGGCACAGAACTTCGACGAGGCCCGCAGCCTCTGCAACAAGATGCAGGGTTCGGTGGCTAACGTCGTGCTGGCTTCCATCAACATGTACCAGGCCGTTGAGACCGACGACCACCTGAAGAAGGCTGCTAAGATTGCCAAGATTCAGCAGGCTCACGAAGAGGCCACCCAGCTGGAGATGCCTACCCTTCAGATGAACATGCCTATGGTTGCTACCATCGTATCTCTCGGTACGCTGACCGCTCTGTTCGGTACGGTGCTCGGTATGATTGGTTCGTTCCAGGCTCTGTCTGCCGGTGGTGGTGCCGACTCTATGGCTCTGTCCGCAGGTATTTCTGAGGCCCTTGTGAACACGGCATCGGGCATTCTGACCTCTTGGGTTGCTACCGTTGTTTACAACTTCTTCTCTAACAAGATCGACAAGCTGACCTACGCCCTCGACGAGATTGGTTTCACTATCGCAGCTACTTACGATTCTAACCACAACGAGGCTTAATTTTCAGTCCATTCGCGTTTAAAACCCCTAAAACCGTTTTAGAATGGCTAAAATTAAGATACAGAAAAAGGACATCTGGATTGACATGACACCTATGTCAGACGTGATGACGCTGCTTCTGTGCTTCTTCATGTTGACCTCAACATTCTTGACGCCGGAACCAGTGCAAGTCAACGCGCCTAACTCGGTGTCTGAGGTCAAGATTCCTGAGCAGGACGTGCTCAACATTCTGGTTACGCCGGAAGGACGCGTCTTCTTGGGAACAGAGAACAAGAACAACATGCAGGCCATGTTGGACGCCATGACCGACAAGTTCGGCGTGACGCTCAACGCCACCCAGGTGAAGCACTTCCGCGAGGATGCCATGGTGGGAGCCAGCATGTCGCAGCTTGGCAGCTACCTCACCCTTGACCAGGAGAAAATGGCCGAGGCAATCCAGAAGCTCGGTCTGCCGCTCGACAGTATCAACGGCGGCAAGAGCGAATTCCAGGAGTGGGTCACAGCGGCCCGCGATGCGAACCCCGACATCCGTCTCGCCATCAAGTGCGACTCGAAGACGCCCTACGTGGCCATCAAGAAGCTGATGTCGGAACTTCAGGACATGAACGAGAACCGTTTCCAGCTGATTACGAATCTCGATGTTAAACGTTTAAACGACTAGTAGTATTATGGCAAAAAAGAATCTATCCAAGCAGAAGAAAATGGATACCCGCGTGAACTTCACGCCGATGGTAGACATGATGATGCTTCTGATCACCTTCTTCATGCTGTGTACTACGCTGGCCAAGCCGCAGGCTATGCAGCTGACCATGCCGTCGAACGAAGACACCAAGCAGCTGAACGAAGAGCAGAAGCAGGTAACAAAGGCTTCGCATACCATCACCCTCTACCTTGGCGCAGACGACAAGGTATGGTACATTGCCGGACTGCCCAACTACGACGACCCGTCGTGCGTGAAGCCGACCAGCTATGGCAAGGATGGTATCGAGAAGGTTCTCAACGAGCACACCACTGAAGAGGGTGTAAACCCCGTGGCCAAGATCAAGCTGGCCAAGAAGCAGTTGGACGAGCAGAAGAATGCGTACAACTCGAAGATGACCGACGAGCAGTATCAGGAAGCACTGAAGAAGCTGAAGAGGGGCGAGCTGCCCAGCGGCGAGAAGGTGCCCGCGCTGACCGTCATCATCCGCCCGTTGAACACTTCTACGTATGCCAACATGGTGGCTGCTCTTGACGAGATGCTGATTAGTAATATTGATAAGTACGTCATTGACAACGTCGATAAGCTGAGCGAGGATGACAAAGCGCTCATCGAAAAGGCTGGTGTCAAGTGATTAACCGCTAAAATGTATTAGACTATGGCAAAAATAGATCTTATAGACAACAGCTGGGTTGACCTTGTATTTGAAGGGAAAAACCAGGCATACGGAGCTTATCAATTACGTAAAGAGACCGGTAAGCGTAACCTGCAGGCTATGGTTACCATGTTCCTCCTCTTCGCAGCCATCGCTGCCATCGTGATTGCCAAGGTGTCGTTCGACAACTACATGGCATCGCGCAACGCCGCCATCGAGACCGACGTTGAGCTGCAGAACCTGGCCGAGAAGAAGGAAGTGAAGCAGGAGAAGAAGGACGAGCCCGAAGTGGAGAAGATTGAGGTAGAGCGTGTGAAGAGCTCTGTGGCTTTCACCGTTCCTGAAATCAAGAAGGACGAAGAGGTGAAGGAAGACCAGGAGATGAAGTCGCAGGACGAGCTCCAGGAGACCAACACCGCCATCGGTGCCTTCACCGTTGAGGGTAACGACGAGACGGCCGAGGTGAAGCACGTCGAAGAGAAGATTGCTGAACCGGAGCCCGTCAAGGAAGAAGAGACCAAGGTCTTCGACGTCGTAGAGCAGATGCCTTCGTTCCCCGGTGGTCCCGCCGAGCTGATGGCATTCCTCAGCAAGAACATCAAGTACCCGGTAGTAGCCGAGGAGAATGGTGTCCAGGGTCGTGTCATCGTGACCTTCGTGGTCGAGAAGGACGGTTCTATCACCGACGTTCGCGTGGTGAAGAGCGTTGACCCCTCGCTCGACAAGGAAGCCACCCGCGTGGTGAAGAGCATGCCGAAGTGGATTCCCGGTAAGCAGAACGGTTCTGCCGTCCGTGTGAAGTACACCGTGCCCGTAACATTCCGTCTCCAGTAATCAGATGAACATCAGATGATTAGAAACACATTCAATACTATCATTGGATTAACACTTAGTTTAGGCTTGCTCCTCGCATGTGGGAGCAAGCCTAATCCCAAACAGGAGGAAGCCTACAACAAGGCCGCACAGAAGTTTGTGGCCGACGAGAGCTTCTACCCCATCCTCGACGAGGAGCTATTCTATTTCAACAGCCAGCGGCTCGACACCATCGGCGTGGAGTATATGAACGAGCAGGACGCCGTCAAGCGGCTCATGAAGCTGCAGACATGGCTCGCCTTCACCACCCGCCAGTTCACCGCCAACGAGCTGAAGAGCCTCAAAGACCGTCACTACCTGCCCCGGGCCATACCCATTGCCTACGACGGTCTGGCCGTCATCGTGAACAACCAGAACCCCGACTCGTGCATCACCGTCAAGGACTTTGCACGAATCCTTCGCGGCGAGGTCACCAAGTGGGCTGACATCTACCCCAAGTCAAAACTGGGCGTCATCGACGTCGTCTTCGACAATCCGCTGTCGAGCACCGTTCGCTGGTGTGTCGATTCCCTGCTCAGCGGCAAGGAGTTCACCAACCCCAACATCGGAGCCGTGAAGACCAGTGCCGCCGTCATCGACTATGTGGAACGCCACGAGAATGCCCTGGGCATCATCGGTTCCAACTGGCTCAACGACAAGCGCGACACCACCAACGTCACCTTCAAGAAGAACATTACCGTGATGGGCGTCAGCAAGATGGACTCTGCCAAGAGCTACAACAGCTGGAAGCCCTATCAATACTATTTATATAATGGCAACTATCCCATGATACGTACCATCTACGCCCTGCTCAACGACACGCGCAGCGGCGTGCCGACAGCCTTTGCCCACCACTGCCAGCTGCCGAAAGGCCAGCTCATCATCCTGCGCTCGGGCCTGCTGCCGCGCACGGCCAACATAAACGTCAGGGAAGTCATTGTCAACAAAGAATGAGATAAGAACCAGCCACGAATATATCGTCAACGAGAACAAGCACCGGCATAGGGTGATAACAACAGAATAAGTCAAACAAAAACAAATAGAACTATGAAAGCGATTAAATACCTTTTCACCGCTGCTCTGCTGACAGGTTTCAGCATGGCAGCCACGGCACAGGACGGCACGAAGGCCGACATTGATGCCGTCAAGAGAATCATCAGTAGCAAACCCGCCGACCTGGACAAGCAGATGAAGCCCTACTACAAGGAGAACCGCAAGAACGCCGAGAACCTGCTGGCTTTCGGTCGCGCCTTCTTCGAGGCCCGCGACACGGCCAACGCCAAGGTGTATGCCAACTATGCCCTGCAGGCCAGCAAGAACAAGTGCGCCCCGGCCTACATCCTGTTAGGCGACATCGAGGCACTGGGCGACAACGGCGGCGGTGCTGCCCAGCTGTACGACCAGGCCATCTATGCCGACCCCACCATCATGGAGCCTTACTACAAGTACGCGCTCGTCTATCGCAAGATTGACCCGCAGGGTGCCGCCGCCAAGCTCGACCAGCTGAAGGCCGTGCGCCCCGACATCAGCATCGAGGCCATCAAGGGCCACATCTTCATGCTTGCCGACGACCGTAAGTCGGCATACAACGAGTTCAAGAAGGTGCCCGTCAGCCAGATTAACCCCGACTATCTGAACGAGTTCGCCCGTGCCAGCTACTTCGGCGGCCACTTCGAGGATGCCGTTGCAGCCTGCGAGGAGGGTCTGAAGCACAAGCCCAACAACCCCGCCTTCACCCGTCTGGCTATGTTCAGCAACTACGAGCTGAAGAAGTACGACGAAGCCAGCAGGTATCTGCACAAGTATTTCAACGAGATTGACAAGGACAGCGTCAACTACTCCGAGTACGACCACTACTATGCCGCCCTCATCCACGAGGCTATGGGCAACAAGGACAATGCCAAGGACTCGTACCATAAGGCCCTCGAACTGGTGGACGAGAAGTCGATCATCAAGCGCTGGGACATCCTGAAGACCCTCTCGACATCGCACAAGAAGGACGGCGACCTGGAGAACGCCATCAAATACTATCAGGAGTTCCTGGCCTGCAAGCCCGAGGTGAAGGTGGACGACTACGAGACACTGGCCGACATCTACAGCTCGTTTGCCAAGGATGCCACCGACGAAGCCATGAAAGCCGACCTCTACAAGAAGGCTGCCGACGTCTATGCCACCATCGGCGAGAAGTTCCCCGTACAGCAGGCTTACGCTTCCTACAAGCGCGCCGAGATGATCAACAAGACCGACAAGGACATGGCCGGCCGACTGGCCAAGGCCGACTACCAGAAGGTGGTTGACCTGCTGATGAACAAGGCCGACCGTTCGAAGAGCGAGAACACCATGCTGAAATACAGCCTGCACTACCTGATGTTCGCCTCTTATCTTGACAAGAACATCCCCGGAGCCAAGGATTGTGCCGAGAAGATTCTCACCATCGACCCCGAATACAAGCCGGCTCTTGAGATTCAGAACCTGAAGTAAAGCGACGTCTGCAAGGCTGGCCTTGCCCGCAATACCTACCAACCTCTTCCTGCTATCCGACGCATGTCGGTTCGCGCAGGAAGAGGTTTTTATTCTATCACCCTTCTTTTTAGACGGTGATTTCGGTGACGCATCGCCGAAGTCTTGACGCGCGTATA
>CAMVAI010000104.1 GCA_947165435.1 uncultured Prevotella sp. | reverse complement strand
AGAGGCCACTGGTGATCGTGGAGAGGCCACTGGTGATCGTGGAGAGGCCACTGGTCATAACGAAAAAAAACGGAACGGCAAAGGAAATGGAGAAATTTCTCTTGGATAATTCGGAAAAAGGCAGTACCTTTGCAGCAGGATGTTCAAGCGTGATGTCAAACCGGTAGGCAACCTAATCTTGCAGGCACTGCGCGAGCAAGGGTTGGAAACGCCGCTGCAGCAGAAGCGGCTGGTAGAGGCGTGGCCGCTGGTGGCGGGGCCGCTGATAGCGCGATACACGCTGAATGTGTCGATTTACAACCAGACGCTCTATGTGCGCTTGTCGAATCCGGCACTGAGGGCCGACCTTAGCATGCGGCGCACAGAGTTTGTGCAGCGGTTGAATGCCGTGGTGGGTGAGCAGGTCATCGTTGACGTCCGCTTTGCATAAAGGCCAGAAGTCAAATCATAAACTTCAAACATCAAACCTCAAACCTCAAACTTCAAATCATAAACTTCAAACTTCAAACATCAAACGTCAAACTTCAAACGCTCACGACGCAGTCCATGAGGATGTCGTGAGGGTCGGTGGGCACGGCATCCACCAACTGCCACGGAAAACACAACCCTATCTTGTATAGATGATGCACGCGCGACAGGAACCTGTCGTAATAGCCACGCCCGCGCCCCAAGCGGTGGCCCCGCCTGTCGAAGGCCATGCCGGGAACGACGGCCACGTCAATCCGATGGTAGTCGGTGAAGAGGCTGCCTGTAGGCTCGTCGATGCCGAAGGCTCCCGGCTGTAAGTCCTTGTCGCCAGTATAGCGGCGGAATTCCATCTCGGTATCGCTTACCACACGAGGCAGCAGCACCGTCTTCCCGTCACCCGCCAGCTGTTCGATGAGCTGTCGGGTAGGTACTTCGTCGGGCAGGGCACTATATAGCAATATGGTGTTCGCCCGTGCGAAGTGAGGCTCGGCACAGAGGTTCTGCACGATGGCGGGCCAGCAGTCTTGGTCGTTGTCCCGCTGCAGGCGCATCTGCCGCCTGAGAGCCTGCTTCTGCAAGCGTGTCTGCGTGGCGGTGTCCTGTGGTGTCATGCGGCCTTCTTGTTGTCTTGCTTGCCTTTGGTGCCGGTGGCAGGCTTCGGTGCTTGCGGGAATGCAATGCCCTCGCGGAACACGCGCAGCGTCTCCCGGATGGCCGGGTCGTCGGCGTTCAGGTATTTCATCCAGGCCTCTTCGCCCAAGATGTTATAGACGATGCGGCTGTTGATGTATCGCTCCAGCATCTGGTGCGACTTCTGTATCATCAGGTTGCGGCGCTTCAGCCCCTGGTGGTCGGCATAGCTGGCAAAGGCCTCTACGGTGTTCTGCCGCTGCAGGTATCGCTCCATGTCCTCTACGCTCTTCAGGTCGTTCAGCTTCTGGCGGTTGTTGTCGGTATATTCGAAGGCAAACTGAATGATGAGGCCGCTCATGGATGCCTGCTTGTAGTAGCTGGTGACGTTGGTGGTGTCTTCGGCCACAAAGATGTCGGGGGTGATGCCGCCGCCGCCATAGACGGGACGCCCGATGGCGGTGTGATACTCCTTGCCCTCGTGCTTGATGCTGTCTTGTGAGAAGAACTCGCCGTGCTCGTAGCGCGCCAGCAGGTCCTCGTCGTAGTCTTTGGTGTCGCCTGCCGTATAGGGTTTTTGTATGCAGCGCCCGGAGGGGCTGTAGTAGCGGGCTATGGTGAGTCGGATCATTGAGTGGTCGTTGAACTCGATGGGCTGCTGCACCAGCCCCTTGCCAAAGGAGCGTCGCCCGATGATGGTGCCCCGGTCGTTGTCTTGTATGGCGCCCGCCAATATCTCGGAGGCCGATGCCGACCCTTCGTCGATGAGCACCACCAGGGGCAGCTGCTGGTAAGACCCGCGCCCGTCGCTGCGGTAGTCCTGACGCGGCGACTTGCGCCCCTCGGTATAGACGATGAGGCGGTTCTTGGGCAGGAACTCGTTGGCTATCTGCACCGCCGACTGCAGGTAGCCGCCGGTGTTGCCGCGCAGGTCGATGCAGAGGCTGCGGAAATTGTGCTGCGCCAGCTTGGCCAGCGCGATGAGCAGCTCGGGATAGGTGTTCTCGCCGAAGTTCTTGATGCGTATGTAGCCCGTCTCGTCGTCGAGCATATAGGTGGCTGTGACACTCTTGGTGGGTATGTCGCCACGGGTGACCACGTATTGGCGTATCTTTTTCTCGCCGAAGCGCATCACGCCCAGTTTCACCTTCGTGTCCTTAGGACCCTTCAGGCGGTGCATGGCCATCTCGTTGGTCAGCGTCTTGCCGGTGAAGTTGTCGCCATCTACCGTCACTATCTTGTCGCCGGCTATCAGTCCGGCACGCTCAGCAGGCCCGTTGCTGATGACCTGTTGCACGTGCAGCGTGTCGTGGCGGATGGTGAACTCGATGCCTACGCCGGAGAACGAGCCGCGCAGGTCGTCGGTAGCCATCTGCACGTCTTTGGCTGAGATATAGACGGAGTGAGGATCTAGTTCCGACAGGATTTGCGGCATGGCTTTCTCCACCAGGTTGTTCACATTGACCGTATCTACATACTGGTCGCTGATGATGTGCAGCAGGTTGTTCAGCTTGTTGCTGCTGCTGTTGATGATGCTAAGCCGGTTGCCCGAGAAGTGGTTGGCATAGAAGGTGCCGATGACTATTCCCACCACGACGCAGACGGCCATGGTGACGGGCATGAAACGGTTGTTTTTTGACTTTGGCATTTTTTTCTTCTCTCTGTTTTCGATGCTGTTTCTATATAGATGTCTTGATGTTTCCGGGTTGCTGACTCGCGGGGCTTCCATGTGCCGTCAGTCGCCTAAATAGACCACCTCTATGCCGGCCCGCTCTAACAGCTCGATGCCGTCGGTCAGCCGGTATTTCTCGCCATAGACCACGCGCCGTATGCCGGCCTGGATGATGAGCTTGGCACACTCGATGCAGGGCGAGGCGGTGATGTAGATGGTGGCCCCGTCGGAGTTGTTGGAGCTGCGGGCCAGCTTGGTGATGGCGTTGGCCTCGGCATGCAGCACGTAGGGCTTGGTGACGCCGTTGGCGTCTTCGCACACGTTTTCAAATCCGCTGGGCGTGCCGTTGTATCCGTCGCTGATAATCATGTTGTGCTTCACCACCAGTGCTCCAACCTGGCGGCGCTGGCAATACGAGTTCTTCGCCCAGATGCGCGCCATCTCTAAATAACGGTAGTCAAACTGCTGCTGCTTGTCATTGGTCATAAGGTAGCCTCCCCCCAATTTTTATTTTTTATTTCTTTTATTTCTTATTTCTCCTGATTCCGTTGCGTTTCAGCAGGGCATCGATGGTAGGCTCACCGCCACGGAACCGCTTGTAGAGCGTCATCGGGTGCTCCGTGCCGCCACGGCTGAGTATGTTGTCGCGGAAGCTTTGTGCCGTCTTGGGGTCGAAGATGCCGTGGCGCTTGAAGACGCTGAAGGCATCGGCATCGAGCACCTCGGCCCATTTGTAGCTGTAGTATCCGGCAGCATAGCCACCGGCCATGATGTGCGAGAACTGCACGGTCATGCAGGTGTCGGGCAGCTGTTCGCCGAGGATGGCTTTTTTCCAGGCCTGCTTCTCGAAGGGTATGATGTCGGCCGTGAACGCGTCCTTCGTGGTGTAGTAGGCCATGTCCAACAGTCCGAAGCTGACTTGCCGCAGACAGGCGGTGGCCACCATGAAGTTGCGGCTTTTCACGATGCGGCTGATGAGTTCGTCGGGCAGCGGCTCGCCAGTCTGGTAGTGGAAGGCGAAGGTGCGCAGGAACTCTTTTTCTACGGAATAGTTCTCCATGAACTGCGACGGCAGCTCGACGAAGTCCCACCACACGTTGGTGCCCGAGAGCGACTCGAAGCGCGTGTTGGCAAACATGCCGTGCAGCGAGTGGCCGAACTCGTGCAGGAAGGTCTCTACCTCGCCTAAGGTCAGCAGGGCGGGCTTTTCCTCGGTGGGCTTGGTGAGGTTCATCACCACCGAGACGTGGGGGCGGACGTTCTCACCCTTCTTATTGATGTATTGTCCTTGGTATTCGGTCATCCAGGCACCGCCCTGCTTACCCTTGCGCGGGAAGAAGTCGGCATAGAACACGGCCAGGTAGGAGCCGTCTTTGTCGAACACCTCGTAGGCCTTGACATCGGGGTGATAGACGGGAATGGCGCTGTTCTCCCGGAACGTGATGCCGTACAGGCGGTTGGCCAGTCCGAAGACGCCCTGTATGACCTTCGACAGCTCGAAGTAGGGGCGGAGCATCTCGGCATCGAGGTTGTATTTCTGCATCTGCAGCTTGTGCGAATAGAATCCGGCGTCCCACGGCATCAGCTTGTCGATGTCCTTGTGGGCCAGCTTCTTCAGGGCCTCTTTCTCCTTGAGGGCTGTGGGCTTGTAGGCGGCGATGAGGTCGTCGAGCAGGCGATAAACGCTGCGGGTGTTCGAGGCCATGCGGCGTTTCAGCACATAGTCGGCATAGGTTTTATATCCTAACAGCTGGGCTATCTCGCGGCGCAGGTTGACGAGCCGCTGGCAGATGGCAATGTTGTTCTCGCTGTTGTCGTGGGTGCAGATGGTGTTGCGCGCCATGTACAGCTGCCGTCTGAGTTCGCGCTGTGTCGAGTAGGTCATGAAGGGCGAGTACGACGGGTAGTCGAGCGTGAAGACCCATCCCTGCTTGCCCTGCTCCTTGGCGGTGAGTGCTGCGGCCTCGCGAGCCGTCTCGGGCAGCCCGTCAAGCTGCGCCTCGTCGATGATGTCAAGGGTAAAGGCCTTCTGCTCTTTCAGCAGGTTCTGCGAGAACTGCAGCGAGAGCATCGAGGCCTCCTCGGTCAGCTGGCGCAGGCGTTCCTTGCCGGCATCGTCGAGCAGCGCACCGCTGCGCACGAAGCCGTCGTAGCAGTTATCAAGCAGACGCTTTTCCTCCGGTGTCAGGCGGCGGTGATGCAGGTGTACCTGGCGGATACGCTCGAAGAGCCTCGGGTTCAGCCGCACGTCGTTCGAATGCTGGGTGAGTATGGGCTGTATCTTTTGTGCCAGGGCGTCCATCTCGTCGTTCGTCTCTGCCGACAGCAGGTTGAAGAACACCGTGCTCACTCGGCTCAGCAGGTCGTAGTAGCCCTCGTCTTCCTCGGTATTGATGATGGTGTTGTCGAAGGTGGGCTTCTCGGGGTTGTTGATGGTTTTCTCTATTTGCTCGTTGTCGCGGCGGATGCCTTCCATGAAGGCTTCCTCGAAGTGCTCCAGTCGGATGCGGTCGAACGGCACCGTGTCGTGAGGGGTGCCGTAGGGTTCAAAAAACGGATTCTTTTGCTCGTTCATACTAACGTTTTGCTTTTTAATCGGCAAAATTACAAAAAAACGGACGAAAAACAAAGGAAAAGGGGAAATTTCTTGTCAACACATTATTATTTCTGAATCTGGAAATCGTGTACGTATTGTTTCAGCGGTTCTGCCGCTTGGGCACGGTTGGGCAGGTAGCGCACGATGACGGTGACGAGGCGTGTGGAGTCGTCAATGACTTTGGCGTAGTATTCGAAGTCGCCTTCCTGTCCGGTATGGATGCTGTAGTCGTCGCCAGCCTCCAGGAGTTCGGCACCCATGCCCATGAGCTGCTGGCCGGGTGTGCGGAAGATGTCGTCGCCCTCTAAGAGTTGCTGCATGAACGAGAGCGAGAGGTCGTTGTTCATGAATACCTCCATCTCGCTGTCGTTCAGCTGCTGGTGCTGCAGATAGGAGGGGTATTCGATGTCGAAGCCCAGGGTGGGGCTGTGATAGCTGACCATGACCGACTGCGAGAGGGCGATGTTGAGGCTGTCGTCGGCTGTTATCTCGTTGTTGAACGACTTGAGCTGCTGCCGGTGCTGGCAGGCAGTCAGAGTGAGCAGCGTGCAGAAGAGCAGGAGGGGGAGGCGGTGGCGTGTCATATACGGCTTTGTGTGGGGTTGTTGTTCTACGACGTGGTGGATGGCTTGGCTTTTATGAACTGTTGTACCTTTGAGGCGGCAGGCTACATGAGCAGCCGTTCGATGAAGGGTATCTCGATGCGGCCACGGTGGAGCGACAGCAGCCCCTCGTGCTGCATGGCATTGAGCGTATGGCTGATGTCCAGCCTGCTGGCATTCAGTTCGGTGGCTATCTGCTTCATCAGTATGTGGAAGGTCTTCGGACCGGCGGGATAGATGCACCGCAGGAAGAAGAAGCGGACAATGCGCTCGCGCAGGCTCTTAGGTGATGAGCGCCAGGCAATATGGCTCGTGCGGTGCGTCTCGGCAGCCAGCAGGTTGAGCATGTTCAGGCGGAACACGAGCTGGGTTTCGAGCAACAGCAACACCTCCTGTTTGTCGATGGTGATAAAGCTGCTGTCGGCAGTGGTACGGAAGGTGGAGGTGTAGCGTTGCGTCATGCCGAAGAGGCGCTCCGGCTGTATGACGTATGGAGCGGTCATGGATTCCGTCACGCGGCACGAATGGTCGTCGCTCTCGGTGTCGCTCTGCAGAGCGCCGCTGATCAGGAATACGAGGTGGCTGCAGGCATCGCCCTCTCTCGCCACAACATGCGCTGTGCCGAACTTCTGGAATCCTAACTTCGTGTGGGTGACCACCTCCATCAGGTCGGCACGGCTCATGCCCTGGAAGAGCGTGAACTGTAGCAGCTGGTCGTAGATTTTCAGCGTGAGGTCTGTCATGGGCAGTCTGTCATGAGCGGTGCCGTTTCATTGGGCGGTGCTGCTTCATTGGGCTATCTTGTCGGCCAGCGAGGGCGAGAACCACACCTTGTTCTCCCCATGGTCGTCGTAGATGAGATAGGCCATGAGTTCCGGGTGGCGCTCTAACACTTTCTTCGCCTTCTCCAGACCTAACACCATGAATGCCGTGGCGTAGGCATCGGCTTGGGCACATTTGCTGCTGAGCACGGTGGCCGACAGGATGTTGTGCTGGACAGGATGACCGGTCTTGGGGTCGATGGTGTGGGCATATTTGCGCCCGCCCTTATAATAGAAGTTGCGATAGTTGCCGCTGGTAGCCATCGCGCAGTCGGTGATATTCAGCACGGTTTGCAGCTCGTTGCCTATGTGCAGCGAGTCGTCGGTGGGCTTGGTGACACCTATCTTCCACGGCAGCCGCTTGTCGCTCACACCTCGGGTGACGAGTTCGCCGCCTACCTCCACCAGATAGTTCTTGATACCTTTCTCGTCAAGCAGTCGTGCCACGGCATCCACGCCGTAGCCTTTGGCAATGGCCGAGCAGTCGAGCATGATGCGGGAGTCTTCCTTATTGATGCCGCGACGGTTCCTGCTGGCCCAATAGTTCACTTTGTGGTAGCCCACGAACTGCAGGATGCTGTCAACCTGTTGGCGGGAGGGTATGTCGCCGCTCTTGAATCCGAAGCCCCAGGCGTTGACCAGCGGAGCTACGGTGATATCGAAGGCCCCTCCTGTCTCGTCGGACACTTTCATGGCCAGGTGATAGACATCTATGAACATGTCGCCGGTTTTGCCTGCGGGTATGATGCCGTCGCCTTGGTTGACATTGGTAATGACGCTCTTCTTGTTGAACATCGACAGGGCGCTGTCCACCTGTTGCAGGCGTGCCACGATGTCGGCCTCGATGTCTCGGTCGTATTGGTAGGTGATGTTGTAGGTGGTACCGAAGATGATGCCGGAGCACTTCTGGTATGGCGTATTGCGTTGCTGACGGATAATGAGGATGGTGCCCACGACAAGCAGCGCGAGGAAGGGAACCTGCCATAAGAGTTTTTTCTTGCGTTTCTTATCCATAGTTGTTGTTTGTTGGTTAGGTGGTTTTGGGGTGTTTTGGGGTTTCGGTATTTCGATATTACGTTATTTCGTTATTACGTTATTTCGTTATTACGTTATTTCGTTATTTCGTTATTACGGTATTTCGGTATTACGCTATTTCGATGTTGCGTTAAATAGTAAATCCCTCAGATGTCGATGATGACGTTGAAATTGGTGCCGAACTGGTCTTTGTCGTAAGTGCCAAAGCCTGGCACATACCAGGTCTGGCCGAAGTCAACATACGAGTGGTGCAGCCGTCGCTTGTAGCGAACGTTCCACCCTAAGTGCAGCGGACCGAAAATCTTGGCGTCGATGCCGAGCACCACCTCCATCCAGTGCTGCGAAGCCTTGAAGCCCTCGATGTCGAAGCCTGACGGGTACTGCCAGACGGGGTCGGGCACGGGCTCGCGGGTGATGTCGGCCTTATACGATGTGAAGGCGTAGCGGAATCCGACATACAGGCGGTTGGCCTGATGCTTGCGGCGCAGCAGGTTCCAGTCCATGCCTACGCGGAAATAGGGAGCCGTGGTCTTATAGGTTAGCCGGGTCACTTCGTCGTTCTCGTGGTTGGCACGCCCTATGCCGGCCTCGAAGATGGGGAACCACTGGTCGTGCAGATTGACACGCAAGGCCCCTTCTATCTCGCCATGGTCGCTGAGCATCAGGCGGGCGGGGCCTACGATGTCGAACGACACGGCAAACCCACGGAACAGGGGTATGGAGTCCTTCTCCATGCGGAACATCTTCTTCAGTTGCGCATGGCATGCCGGCGCTGCCGCCAGAATGAGCAACAGACTAGCGGTCAGCCTCAAGATAGAGGTGGAAATGTTCTGTGGATGTGTCATAATTTACGTGAGGATTGTTGATGACAACGGTGTCGATGGCATGATGGGTGCTGCTGATGCCGGTAATCTCGTGGAAGAATACGGCCTGGCAATCTACCGACTCGAAGCGCGGTCCGTTCTCTTTCTGGATGCGGATGGTGTCGAGCCACACATAGCCCATCGTGTCCACCAATGCCAGGTAGAACTCGTCTTCGGGCATGACATTGCTGATGGGCAGGTCGAACTTAGAAGCTTTGGTGCCGCAGAGCCGGTTGATGAGCAGCGTGTCTTTGCCGTCGGCTCGTGCCGTCCACACCCACAGGGTGTCGTAGGTCAGCGTGTCGGGGGTGCCGTCGGCCTTCTTCAGGTGGTAGGTGGTGTAGATGTTGTTCTGCACCGGGCAGTCGATGCTGGTACACGACGAAATGAGGAATGAGACATGCACGATGAGAAATGCCGCTAACAGCACTCCCCACGTCCATCTCAGGCTCTTTCCCTTGCTATGGCAATGCTTCTTTCTTTCCATCTTCATTGCTCGTTTCTCGTGGCTTATTTGTCCTTGTCCGTGCAGTGCAGGGTAGTCTCTATCTGGTATTCGTTGCGCCCGGCACTATTGCGGCTGATGAGGTCGCCCAGGAATCCCGCCAGGAACAGCTGCGTGCCTATCATCATCATGGTCAGCGCGATGTAGAAGTAGGGCGAGCTGGTGACCAGCCGCATGGGTACGCCACGATAGAGCGCCCAGGCTTTCTCGGCTCCCAGGAAGAAGGCGGCCAGGAAGCCGACAATGAATACCAGCGTGCCGAGGAATCCGAACACATGCATGGGCTTCTTGCCGAAGGTGCCGAGGAACCAGAGCGTGAGCAGGTCTAAGTAGCCGTTGACGAAGCGGTTCCAGCCCATGAACTTCGACTTGCCGTACTGGCGCTTCTGGTGGTGTACCACCTTTTCGCCAATCTTGTCGAAGCCGGCATTCTTGGCCAGATAGGGTATGAAGCGGTGCATCTCGCCAAACACCTCGATGTTCTTCACCACATCGCGGCGGTAGGCTTTCAGGCCGCAGTTGAAGTCGTGTAGGTTCTTGATGCCGCTCACACGGCGTGCCGTGGCATTGAACAGCTTGGTGGGGATGGTCTTCGACAGCGGGTCGTGGCGCTTCTGCTTATAGCCGCTCACCAGGTCGTAGCCTTGCTCCTTGATCATGCGGTACAACTCGGGTATCTCGTCGGGCGAGTCCTGCAGGTCGGCATCCATCGTGATGACCACGTCGCCCTGGGCTTCCTTGAAACCGCAGTAGAGGGCAGGGCTCTTGCCGTAGTTGCGGCGGAACTTGATGCCCTTGACGTACTCCGAACGAGAGGCCAGCTCGGTGATGACGTCCCACGAACGGTCGGTGGAACCGTCGTTGACGAAGATGACCTCGAACGAGAAGCCGTTGGCATTCATCACGCGTTCTATCCAGGAGTAGAGCTCGGGCAGCGACTCGTCTTCATTATATAAAGGTATGACTACTGATATGTCCATAATGTTCAATCTTCAATGTTTAATGTTCAATGTTTGCCGCTGCATCAAGGCTGCTATGGGCAGACCGAGCAGCAAACCGGCCGATATGTTGACGGACAGCATGTTGAGTGCGTAGTCGATGGGGCGCATGTCGCTCATCGCCTTCAGCCCTTCTTCCATTTCGGGTCCCAGCCCGTAGGTCTGCACCATCTGCCGGCCTTGCTCAGAGTGGAGAATGTCGGTCAGCATGCCGACCAGATAGCCGTTGTCCATAAAGGCAAAATAGACATAGACGGCGGCGCACAGCAACAGACCGGCATAGAAGAAGATAAGCACCGTATAGGCATAGGCGCGGAGGAAGGAGATGACTCCCTCGCGGGCTTCGTCGCGAAAGTGGCGCAGCCTGTTGGCGGCAAAGAATGGCGAGGCTATCAACAGCAATACGGCAGCCATTCCCATGAACGGATGGGTGAATCCGTGCAGATAGCAGAAGAAACTGCCTATCCACAGTAGCGACAGGAACGCACCGTCTTGGCGGGCAAACGCTTTCAGTTGTACATATTCTGCTGGTGTCATAATCGGGTGCAAAGGTACTGATAAATAATGAAAAATGAGAAATGAGAAATAAGAAATGAAGCGCGAAATAGCTAAAAAAAGTTAAATACGTCGTCGCGGAAGATATTTTCTCATTTCTCATTTCTCATTTCTCATTTATTATGCCTACCTTTGCAGCCGCAAAACGGGCAAGTCCTGTACGGCCAGCTCCCTCGGAATCCTCCAGGACGGGAACGTAGCAAAGGTACTTGGTTGTAGCGGCGCGATACAGTCAGCTTGCCCACCCGCCTCTTTAGCTCAGTTGGCCAGAGCACGTGATTTGTAATCTCGGGGTCGTTGGTTCGAATCCGACAAGAGGCTCAAACTGAAGAAATGAATAATTAGAAATGAAAGAAATGAGAAATGCGCCTCGGCGGTCATTTCTCATTTCTCATTTCTTTCATTTCTCATTTCGGCTCAGTAGATATTTCATAGGGGTAAATAGATAAGATTTCGTATAAAATGATT
>CAMVAI010000103.1 GCA_947165435.1 uncultured Prevotella sp. | reverse complement strand
TGAGCGATTTCTTACCGAAGTTGCGGAACTTGAGGAGGTCGGTCTTGTTGTACTGTACCAGGTCGCCGAGGGTCTCAACATCGGCAGCCTTCAGACAGTTGAGGGCACGAACCGAGAGGTTCATATCCACCAGCTTGGTCTTCAGCAGCTGACGCATGTGCAGCACTTCCTCGTCGAACTCCTGGTTGCCTTCCACGTCAGTGTTCTCCAGCGTGATCTTCTCGTCTGAGAAGAGCATGAAGTGGTAGATGAGTATCTTGGCGGCCTCCTTCAAGGCGTCCTTCGGGTGTATGGAACCATCCGTAGTCACTTCAAGCACCAGCTTGTCGTAGTCGGTCTTCTGCTCGACACGATACGGCTCGACAGCGTACTTGACGTTGCGGATTGGGGTGTAGATTGAGTCGATTGCAATTACATTCACATCGGTGCAGAACTCGCGATTCTCATCGGCGGGTACATATCCGCGGCCTTTGTTGATAGTAAGGTCAATCTGCATCGAAGCTTTGGAATCTAAATGACAAATCACCAAATCGGGATTTAACACTTCAAATCCAGTCAGATACTTGCCTATATCACCGGCTTTAAACTCGGTAGAATTCTCGACAGTGATGGAGACTTTCTCGTTCTCGAATTCTTCCACTACTTGCTTGAACCTGACTTGCTTCAGGTTCAAGATAATGTTGGTAACATCCTCCTTAACACCAGGTACTGATGAGAACTCATGCTCAACACCGGCAATGCGGATGGTGTTGATAGCATAGCCCTCAAGTGATGAAAGAAGAATGCGGCGCAGGGCATTACCGATGGTAACGCCGAAGCCGGGCTCCAAGGGACGGAATTCGAACTTGCCGAACTTGTCCGTAGCCTCCAACATTACGACTTTATCAGGTTTTTGAAATGCTAATATCGCCATTGATTTAAATGATTTTAGTTCTTAGAGTACAACTCAACGATTGACTGTTCCTTAATGTTCTCAGGGATGTCAGCACGCTCCGGCATGTGCAGGAACTTACCGCTCTTGGTCTGCTCGTCCCACTCAATCCAGGGATACTTGCTGTGGTTGAAACCAGCAAGGGCTGCCTCGACGACCTCAAGAGACTTTGACTTCTCGCGAACACCGACAATCTGTCCGGGCTTTACCTGATACGAGGGAATGTTCACCACGTTGCCATCCACCACGATGTGCTTGTGGCCCACCATCTGGCGTGCAGCAGCACGCGTGGGGGCGATGCCCATGCGATAGACGACATTGTCAAGGCGGCTCTCTAACAGCTGCAGCAGCACCTCACCGGTGATGCCTTCAGCCTTGGCGGCCTTCTCGAACAGGTTACGGAACTGGCGCTCGAGCACACCGTAGGTGTACTTGGCCTTCTGCTTCTCTGCCAGCATGACAGCATACTCCGACTGCTTGCGGCGGCGGTTATTGCCATGCTGTCCCGGGGGGAAGTTCCTGCGGGACAAAACTTTGTCCGGGCCGAAGATAGCTTCTCCGAAGCGGCGGGCAATTTTTGATTTCGGTCCAATATATCTTGCCATAATCTATAAAATGTTTTTGTTTCGATAATCCGATAATGCGTTATTTCGATGCTTCGATATAACGGCTCATTAAACGCGACGACGCTTCGGGGGGCGGCAGCCGTTGTGGGGCAGCGGCGTAACATCGACAATCTCGACAACCTCGATGCCGGCACCATGCACGGCACGGATGGCCGACTCACGGCCGTTGCCGGGACCCTTCACGTAAGCCTTCACCTTGCGCAGACCCAGGTCGAAAGCAACCTTGGCGCAATCCTCGGCAGCCATCTGTGCAGCATACGGGGTGTTCTTCTTAGAACCACGGAATCCCATCTTACCGGCCGATGACCAAGAGATAATCTGACCCTCGTCGTTGGCCAGAGACACGATAATGTTATTGAACGAGCTGTGAACATGAAGCTGGCCCAGGGCCGAGACCTTCACATTACGCTTCTTGGAAGTGACTGTTTTCTTTGCCATAATCTTTTTAAACTTTAAACTTTAAGCTTTAAACTTTAAACTTTAAACTTACTTCGTGGCCTTCTTCTTGTTAGCAACAGTCTTCTTCTTACCCTTACGAGTACGAGCATTGTTCTTGGTGCTCTGACCACGGACGGGAAGACCGTTACGATGACGGACTCCACGATAGCAACCAATATCCATCAGTCGCTTGATGTTCAACTGGATCTCACTGCGGAGATCACCTTCTACCTTGAATTCAGCGCCGATGATTTCACGGATCTTGGCTGCCTGGTCGTCACTCCATTCGTTGACTTTCAGGTCGCGGCTCACGCCGGCCTTGTCCAAAATCTTTGCTGAACTACTTCGACCTATACCGTAGATATAGGTCAATGCGATTTCGCCACGCTTCTCCTGGGGCAAATCTACTCCAACAATTCTTATTGCCATTTGTTAAACTAAAAAAAATAAAATGTTGTAAAAATTCGAATTTCTGCTAAAAAGCATGCAAAGGTACGCAGAATTTTCCGTATTCCACTACCTTATTATGCTTATTTAACATAAATCAACCCTGACGCATCTTGTACTTGGGGTTCTTCTTGTTGATTACGAACAGGCGTCCCTTGCGACGTACAATCTTGCAGTCGGGCGTACGCTTCTTCAATGATGCTCTTGTCTTCATAATATAATCTGGTTTATTTGTATCTAAACACAATCCGTCCCTTGGTCAGGTCGTAAGGGCTCATTTCCACCTTGACCTTGTCGCCGGGGAGTATCTTGATATAGTGCATGCGCATCTTGCCCGAGATGTGGGCGATGATGGGCACACCATTCTCCAACTCTACGCGGAACATAGCGTTGGACAATGCCTCTACAATCGTTCCGTCTTGCTCAATAGCGCCTTGCTTTGCCATACTTAATATCTTTTGCCTTCAATTTGTTCTACTTCTTCGAACGAAGATAATATCTCTGCCTGCCCCTTGCGCACGGCTATCGTGTGCTCGAAGTGGGCTGCCGGCTTGCCGTCGCGGGTACGGATGGTCCAGCGGTCGTTGGCGTCGAGCCAGATTTCACGCTTGCCCATGGTGACCATCGGTTCGATGGCGATGCACATGCCGGCTTTCAGCATGACGCCATTGCCGCGCCGCCCGTAGTTGGGCACCTGTGGGTCTTCGTGCATCTCGTGGCCGATGCCGTGGCCGGTCAGCTCACGCACGATACCGTAGCCCTTCGCCTCGCAGCAGTCCTGCACGGCACTGCTGATGTCGCCGAGATGGCGTCCGGCCGTAGCCTGGGCAATGCCCCGGTAGAGCGACTCCTTCGTGGTGCGCAGCAGCTCTTTCACCTCTTCGCTGACCTCGCCGACACAGAACGTGTAGCACGAGTCGCCGCAGAAGCCATCGAGCAGCGTACCGCAGTCGATGGAGATGATGTCGCCGTCTTTGAGCACGGTCTTGTCGTTGGGCACACCATGCACGACAACCTCGTTCACCGAGGTGCAGATGCTGGCGGGAAACGGCCCTCCATTCGGATTGGGGAACCCCTTGAAAGTCGGAACGGCACCGTGGTCACGGATGAACGCATCGGCTATCTTATCCAACTGGAGGGTCGTTACACCAGGCTTGATATGTTTTGCCAATTCGCCGAGGGTCGCACCAACAAGTTGGTTGGCCCGGCGCATCAGCTCCATTTCGTCTTCAGTCTTCAGAAATATCTTCATACTGAATCAATAGGCACTCACACCGCCGCGTCCGTGAATGCGGCCAGAATTAAGCAGACCGTCGTAGTGACGCATGAGCAGGTGGCTCTCAATCTGCTGCAGCGTGTCGAGCACGACACCCACGAGAATCAGCAGCGACGTGCCGCCGAAGAACTGTGAGAAGGCGTCCTGCACGTTCAGCAGTCCGGCGAGGGCGGGCATGATGGCAATGAAAGCGATGAACAGCGAGCCGGGCAGCGTGATGCGCGACATCACCTCGTCGATGAAGTCGGCGGTGGGCTTGCCGGGCTTGATGCCGGGTATGAACCCGTTGTTACGCTTCATGTCCTCAGCCATCTGCGTCGGGTTGAGCGTGATGGCGGTGTAGAAGTAGGTAAACGCGATAATCAGGAATGCAAAGACGATGTTGTACATCCAGCTGTGATGGTCGAGCATGGAGCGTACAAACCAGCTTGCGTTCTCGGGCGAGGCATACTGCACGAAGGCCAGCGGGATGAACATCAGTGCCTGGGCAAAGATGATAGGCATGACGTTGGCAGCGAACAGCTTCAGGGGGATGTACTGTCGGGCACCACCCACCTGCTGGTTGCCCACCATGCGCTTGGCGTACTGAACAGGCACCTTGCGGACGCCCTGCACCAAGACGATGGCTGCGCACACCACTGCGTAGAGGATGATGATCTCGACGAGGAACATCACGAGACCGCCACCGGTGATGGCGGTGAAGCGTGAGGTGACCTCCTGAATGAACGCCTGCGGCAGGCGTGCAATGATACCGATCATAATGATCAGCGAGACACCGTTTCCTATACCCTTATCGGTGATGCGCTCACCGAGCCAGAGGATGAACATGCTGCCTGCGGCAAGGATGATGGTGGCGGGGAACACGAAGACTCCCCAGCTGATACCCGATGCCAAGGCAGCACCGGCCTGCATCTTCAGATTGACCAGGTAGCTCGGTGCCTGGAACAGCAGAATGAACACTGTCAGGTACCGAGTATAGGTCATAATCTTCTTGCGGCCGCTTTCGCCCTCACGCTGCATCTTCTGGAAGTAAGGCACAGCGACGGCCAGGAGCTGCATGACGATAGAAGCAGAGATGTAAGGCATGATTCCGAGCGCAAAGATCGATGCGTTGGAAAATGCACCACCAGAGAACATGTCCAGCAGTGACATCAGGCCACCGGCGGTCTGTGACTGAAGCTTGTCCAGCATCTCGGGGTTGATGCCCGGAAGCACCACGAACGAGCCGAAACGGTAGATAGCTACAAACAGCATTGTGATGAGGATGCGCTGGCGCAGGTCCTCGATCTTCCAAATGTTCTTCAGTGTCTCTATTAACTTCTTCATTGTCTTGTTTAGATTATAGTTGCGTTACCACCTACTGCCTTGATAGCCTCTTCGGCAGTCTTTGAGAAGGCGTTGGCCTCCACGTCGATTTTTGCTTTCAGTTCGCCATTGCCGAGCACCTTGACCAGCTCCTTGCCGTTGGTCAGACGGGCAGCCACCAGCTCGGCGATGCCGATCTTGGTGTAGCCCTTCTCCTCGGCCAGCTTCTGCAGCGTGGAGAGGTTCACGGCAAAATACTCCTTGTGGTTGATGTTCTTGAAGCCCGACTTGGGTACGCGGCGCTGCAGCGGCATCTGACCACCTTCGAAACCAATCTTCTTCTTGTAGCCCGAGCGAGCCTTGGCACCCTTGTGACCGCGGGTTGACGTACCGCCGAGACCGGAGCCCGGTCCGCGGCCTATTCTACGACGTGCGTGTGTAGAACCCTCGGCAGGTTTTAAAGTATGCAGTTTCATATTCGTATCTGTTTTTTAAGTTCTGATTCCATTAACCAATCACTTCCACCAGGTGATGCACCTTGCGGACCATGCCACGGATGACGGGAGTGTCTTCCTTCTCTACGACCTGCGAAATCTTGTGCAGACCGAGTGCCTCAAGGGTACGCTTCTGGTCCACGGGATAACCGATCTTGCTCTTTATCTGCTTAATCTTTATTGTAGCCATAGTTCTTTCTCCTTTTATCCGTTAAACACCTTGTTCATACTGATACCACGGGTGCCGGCCACCGTATAGGCGTCGCGCATCTGGCTCAGGGCGGCAATCGTGGCCTTCACCAGGTTGTGGGGGTTCGACGAACCCTTCGACTTGGCGAGCACGTCCTTCACACCGACGCTCTCCAGCACGGCACGCATGGCACCGCCGGCCACCAGACCGGTACCGGCAGCTGCCGGGCGGAGGAACACCTGTGCGCCGCCGAAGCGGGCCTCCATCTCGTGGGGAATGGTACCTTTCAGCACGGGA
Organism: uncultured Prevotella sp.; assembly: GCA_947165435.1. Classification (GTDB taxonomy): domain Bacteria; phylum Bacteroidota; class Bacteroidia; order Bacteroidales; family Bacteroidaceae; genus Prevotella. The sequence continues at coordinate 5,299 of CAMVAI010000103.1, read as the reverse complement.
ACCTTCACCAGGTTCTTCTTGGCTGCCTCGACACCCTTGGCGATGGCTGCGGTGACCTCACCGGCCTTGCCGAGTCCCCAGCCGATGACACCGTTGCCGTCGCCGACAACGACGATGGCTGCAAACGTGAAGGTGCGACCGCCCTTTGTCACCTTGGTAACACGGTTGATGGCAACCAGTCTGTCTTTCAACTCTACGTCACTATTTATCTTAACTTTGTTCATTGCCATAATCGTTTAAAATTTAAGTCCACCTTTACGTGCTGCATCAGCGAGTGACTTCACACGGCCATGATACAGGTAGCCGTTACGGTCGAAGACCACGGCTGTGATGCCGGCCTCCTGGGCCTTCTTGGCCACCAGCTCGCCCACCTTCTCGGCCTGTTCGATCTTCGGCATGGCCTCCAGACCGAGCGACGAGGCAGCGGCAAGCGTCTTGCCTTCCTGGTCATTAATCACCTGAGCATAAATCTGCTTGTTCGAGCGGAACACACTCAGACGAGGACGCTCGGCGGTGCCGAACACGCTCTTACGAATTCTGTATTTAATCTTGATTCGTCTTTCTATCTTCTTTGTTGTCATAATCTTGAATTCTTAATACTTAATTCTTAATTCTTAATTACTTAGCCGAGGCCGACTTACCCGACTTGCGGCGGATAACCTCGCCCTTGAACAAGATACCCTTACCCTTGTAAGGCTCCGGCATACGGAAAGAACGAATCTTTGCACAAATCATTCCGAGCAGCTGCTTGTCGCACGACTCCAGGACAATCTGCGGGTTCTGGTTACGCTCCATCTTGGTCTCCACCTTCACTTCCTTCGGAAGCTGGAGGAAGATGGGGTGCGTGTATCCCAGCGAGAACTCGATGATGTTGCCCTGGTTGCTGACGCGGTAGCCCACGCCGACGAGCTCCATCTCCTTCTTGTAGCCCTCGCTCACGCCTACCACCATGTTGTTGATGAGTGCGCGGTACAGACCGTGGAAAGCCTGCTTCTGCTTGATATTCACGGGGCTCTGCTCGTCAATCTCGAACGTCACGTGACCATCGGCGATGCTCACCTTGATGCTCGGGTCAACCTTCTGGCAAAGCTCACCCTTCGGACCTTTCACTGTAACGACTCCGTCCTGACCCTGGCTAACGGTAACGCCGGCAGGGATGCTAATTGGCAATTTTCCTATTCTTGACATAATCAGGCCCTCCAATTAATAAACGTAGCAAAGCACCTCGCCGCCGATTTTCAGCTTCGAAGCCTCCTTGTCTGTCATTACACCTTGAGACGTGGATAAGATGGCAATACCCAGTCCGTTGATAACTCTCGGCATGTCCTTGTAACCGGTGTACTTGCGGAGACCGGGGGTTGACACGCGCTTCAGGCACTTGATGGCGTTAGCCTTCGTGGCCGGGTCGTACTTCAAGGCAACCTTGATAGTACCCTGAGGGCCGTCCTCTATGAACTTGTAGTTCAGGATGTAGCCCTTCTCGAAGAGGATCTTGGTGATTTCCTTCTTCAAGTTCGACGCAGGAACCTCTACCACACGGTGGTTAGCCATGATGGCGTTTCTGAGTCTGGTCAGATAATCTGCTATTGGATCTGTCATATAATAAAATTGTTTAATTAATCGGGACTGCCCCGACAATATTAAATAATAAAACTTTTTACCAGCTGGCCTTCTTCACACCCGGTATCAGACCGTTGGAAGCCATCTCGCGGAACTGGATACGCGACAGTCCGAACTGGCGCATATATCCCTTGGGACGACCGGTAATCTTGCAGCGGTTGTGCAGACGGATGGGGTTGGCGTTCTTGGGGATGGCCTGCAGCTTGCGGGCAGCCTCGTAGGCTGCCGTGGCTCCCTCCTCGGTGGTGACGTCGGCGGTGGCGATGACCTTCTTCAGGGCGGCACGCTTTTCAGCGTAGCGGGCTACGAGCTTGGCGCGCTTCACCTCGCGGGCCTTCATTGATTCTTTTGCCATATCTCTTAATCTTTTTTAGCGTTCTTAAACGGCAGACCGAAAGCCTTCAGCAGTGCATAGCCCTCCTCGTCCGTCTTGGCGGTGGTGACGAAGGTGATGTTCATGCCCTGGATGCGGTCCACGCTGTCGATGTTAATCTCGGGGAAGATGATCTGCTCCTGTACACCGAGGGTGTAGTTGCCACGACCATCGAACTTGCTCTCGATGCCCTTGAAGTCGCGGATACGGGGCAGGGCCACGCGCACCAGCTTCTCCAAGAACTCGTACATGCGCTCGCGGCGCAGCGTAACCATCACGCCGATGGGCATCTTCTTACGCAGCTTGAAGTTGGCGATGTCCTTCTTCGAGTACGTTGCCACGGCCTTCTGGCCGCTGATGGTGGTAATCTCGTTGATGGCCACGTCGATGATCTTCTTGTCCTGAGTGGCATCGCCCAGACCCTGGTTGATGACAATCTTCTTCAGGACGGGCACCTGCATCTTCGAGCTGTAGTTGAACTGCTTCTCAAGTGCCGGAGCAATCTGCTCGTTGTACACTTTCTTTAGTTGTGCTGTATTTGCCATTACTTAATCTCCTCCCCAGACTTTTTAGCGATACGGATGACGTTCTTTCCTTCGTGCTTCACAGCCACACGGGTAGCCTTGCCGCTCTTCGGATCGATCAGACTTAAATTAGAGATGTGAATAGGAGCCTCCTGCTTCACAATGCCGCCTTGAGGGTTCTTGGCACTCGGCTTCGTGCTCTTGGAGACCATGTTCACGCCCTCCACCAAAGCACGCTGCTTTTCTACCAGCACCTTCAGCACCTTGCCAGTCTTGCCCTTGTCCTCACCGGCCAGGACCACGACTGTGTCGTTTTTTCTGATATGTAACTTAGCCATTACTTCTATACTTTTATGAATTTAAAGAACCTCAGGTGCCAGAGATACCACCTTCATGTTGACGGTGCGCAGCTCGCGAGCCACGGGGCCGAAGATACGGCTGCCGCGCAACTCGCCGGCGTTGTTCAACAGTACACAGGCGTTATCGTCGAAACGGATGTACGAGCCGTCAGCACGGCGAATCTCCTTCTTGGTGCGAACGACCAGCGCCTTCGACACAGCACCCTTTTTAATATCACTCGTGGGGATTGCGTTCTTGATAGCAACGACAATCACGTCACCTACGCTGGCATAACGGCGGCCAGTACCCCCGAGCACCCGGATGCACAGGGCCTCGCGTGCGCCGCTGTTATCAGCTACAGTAAGTCTTGTTTCTGTCTGAATCATAATTTACTTAGCCTTTTCTACGATTTGTACTAAACGCCATCTCTTGGTCTTAGAGAGGGGGCGTGTCTCCATGATGAGTACGGTGTCGCCGACGTTGCACTCATTCTTCTCATCGTGAGCATGGTACTTCTTTGTCTTCTGGACAAACTTACCATAAATCGGGTGCTTCTCCTTGAACTTAGCGGCAATAACAATGGTTTTATCCATCTTGTTGCTGATCACGACACCCTGTCTTGTCTTTCTTAAATTTCTTGTTTCCATCTGGACCATTCGTTATTTGTTAAGTTCTCTCTGACGGAGCTCTGTCTTCATACGTGCGATGTCACGACGCGCGGCCTTGATCTGCGATGGATTCTCCATGGGAGTCACTGCGTGGTTCAGCTTCATCTGCTGGTAGTTGGCCACCGCAGTGTCCAGCTTCTCGGCCAATTCCTTGGTTTCGAGACCTTTAATTTCTGTCATCTTCATAGCTTAAGCGTTTTTATCGTAATCACGTCTCACAACAAACTTAGTCTTCACGGGCAGCTTCTGGGCACCGAGGCGCAGGGCCTCCTTGGCCACTTCGAAGGGCACGCCCTCGACCTCGAAGAGGATACGACCCGGGGTAACCGGTGCCACCCATCCTGCGGGGTCACCCTTACCTTTACCCATACGCACGTCAGCAGGCTTGCGAGTGATGGGCTTGTCCGGGAAGATGCGAATCCATACCTGACCTTCACGGTTCATGTAACGGTTGATGGCAACACGAGCTGCCTCAATCTGGCGGCTGTCAATCCACTTGGCATCCATCGTCTTGATGCCGAAGCTGCCGAAAGCCAGCGTCGTTCCGCGGTGGGCGTTGCCTTTGTTGCCACGTCCGTCCTGCGGCCTTCTATATCTTACTCTCTTGGGTTGTAACATGATAGCTTCTTTCTTTAACGGTTATTGTTCTTCTTGTTGCGGAAACGTCTGCCACCGTTGTCACGGCCGCCGTTCGAGCGGGCAGCACCCTTCTCTTGCGTGAAGTTTGGAGCCAGGTCAATCTTTCCATATACCTCACCACGGCAAATCCATACCTTCAGGCCCAGCAGTCCCACCTTCGTGAGCGCCTCTGCCTGGCAGTAGTCGATGTCAGCACGGAAGGTGTGCAGCGGTGTGCGGCCTTCCTTGATCATTTCGCTGCGTGCGATTTCAGCACCGTTCAGTCGGCCCGAGATCTGCACCTTGATGCCCTCTGCGCCGGCACGCATCGTGTTAGCCACAGCCATCTTGATAGCACGGCGGTAAGCAATCTTACCCTCTATCTGGCGAGCGATGTTGTTGGCCACGATGTTTGCGTCGAGCTCGGGCTTCTTCACCTCATAGATATTAATCTGTATCTCCTTGTCGTAGAGTTTCTTCAGCTCTTCCTTGAGCTTATCGACATCCTGACCACCCTTGCCAATGACCAGACCCGGACGGGCTGTGCAAATAGTGATGGTGACCAGCTTCAGTGTGCGCTCGATGACAATCTTCGAGATGCTGGCCTTGGCCAGGCGCTCGTTCAGATACTTACGGATTTTCTGATCCTCAACCAGGTTGTCTCCGAAGTTCTTGCCTCCGAACCAGTTTGAATCCCAACCCTTGATGATACCAAGACGGTTGCTAATAGGATTTACTTTCTGTCCCATACTCTTTACTTAATCATTAGTTTTAGCGTCAACATACAGAGTCACGTGGTTCGAACGCTTGCGGATACGGTAGCCACGGCCCTGAGGTGCCGGTCTCATACGTTTCATTGTCACACCCTCGTCAACGAAGACACGGCTGACGAACAGCTCGCCGTCCTCTGCCTTGCGGTCGTTCTTGGCCTCCCAGTTGGCGATGGCCGAGCGGAGAAGCTTCTCCACATTCTCTGAGGCAGCCTTCTTCGAGAAGCGCAGCACACCGAGTGCGCGGTTCACCTCCATGCCGCGGATCATATCGACCACGTAGCGCATCTTGCGGGGTGAAGAGGGGCAGCCTTTCAGCTTTGCAAAATACTGTGTCTTATTGGCTGCTTTTCTTTTCTCAGCCGCTAATCTTTTTCTTGCTCCCAT
>CAMVAI010000102.1 GCA_947165435.1 uncultured Prevotella sp. | reverse complement strand
TTCTTCAGCGCACGCTTGCCATCGGGAGCCACACGGACGATGGTGCCCTCGCTGACGGGGAATATCTCACCGTCCACCTGATACTCGCCCTCGCCTTTCAGGATGATGTACAGCTCCTCGTGCGTCTTGTGCGTATGCAGGAAACCACTGTCCTGACCGGGCACCAGCGTCTGGAAACTCAACTCACTGCCCGTAGCACCCACGGCCTGACCTGCAAACACCTTGCCCTGAATCGTCACGTTCGGACCCATCGGCAGCACATGCTCGATAATCTCGTCCATCTTACCCACGCTCACTGCGCTGTAGTTCTTACCCGTCTTAATTGTCTCAATCTGTTTCATTGTTCTTATTCGTTTAAATTGTTACTTGTTTCGTTTTGACGCTGCAAAGGTACAACGAAAAAAACACTCCCACAAGAAGGCACCAAAAGGTGACATAGTTACCAAAAAGTAGGAATTGTGGTGCTATCGGACTTCAACGAAAGTGACGTTAACTTAGATTAACTAAGTGTAATGCTGTTACTTGGTAACTTTTTGCTACTTTTGCAAACAAATCGTAAATAGTAAATCCCTAAATAGTAAATACATTAAGGTGTAAGATATAACATTTTGAAGAGGTTGTAACGGACTAAAAGAGAAAATATGGAACACAGAATACTTTTCGTCTGTCATGGAAACATCTGCCGCAGTCCGATGGCAGAATTTGTGATGAAGCACCTGGTGAAGGAGGCTGGGAAGGAAGCCGACTTCCATATTGAGTCGGCAGCGACGTCAACCGAGGAGATTGGCAACAGCGTCTATCCGCCTGCACGCCGCAAACTGGCAGAGCACGGCATTGGCTGTCAGGGTAAGACGGCCTGCCAGATGACACGCTCGGACTATGACCGCTTCGACTTGCTGGTGGGCATGGACGCTTGGAACATCCGCAACATGAACCGCATCTGTGGTGGCGACCCTGACGGAAAAATTGTGATGCTCATGGACTATACCGATAGACCGGGCGACGTGGCCGACCCTTGGTACACAGGCGACTTCGAGGCCACGTGGCGTGATGTGCTGGAAGGATGCCAGAGATTGTTGAACTCGCTTGGAAAATGAAACACTATCGTGCCCCGTTTCTGACCCGATATTTTCCTTAAACCAAAGATAATCGGCTGATATTCAGCCGATTATCTCTCGTTCTGTCGGGATTACTGGACTCGAACCAGCGACCTCGCGCCCCCCAGACGTGTGCGCTACCAACTGTAAGAGACTGAAAACAAGACTTCTTTATCCCGTTCTATTGCATTGGTTGATTTGTGGGTTGACTTTAGTCGCCCGAATGATTAAACATTGTGTTAATTATCTCTATTGTTGTTATTGAATTTGATTACTTGCTATAACCTGACTTGCTGGGATACGCTGGATGGTCTTACCGTCAGCAGAGACAATAATATCCTCCCCACGCATAGCCTTTTCCTTTAGCATACGTTTCCCTGCCAGTTCGATGCCAGCCTTTAGTTTCTCTGAGAATTCTTTATTTGACATATTCAGCTATTTTATTGTATGTTGTTTCTATTATAATCTCTGTATTCTCATTTTTTCCTCCCGTAGCTATCTGAACTGCCGGGTATTCGCTATTGTCGTAAATTTCCCAATAATCGACTTCGCGCATAAACAGTCGGAAGAGATTTCTAATGCCTGCCACGTATCTTCTTCTGATGACGTCTGCAGGTATGTTATGACCACCCTTTTCCACACGCTCTGCCACACGTTGGAGAGCCAGTTCGGGAGAATTAAGCCAGAAGAATAACACCCTCACATTATATCCTTGGGCTTGTGCTCTGCGTACAAGATTGATGTAGGACTTTGTGGCAAGTGTGGTCTCAATGGAAAAAGACTCATCACGCTCTAACAGTTCCTCAATACGGCTGAGCATCAAACGACCTGCTTCTATGGCTACACTCTCAGGATTAAAAGGTGAGAGGCCGCGAGCAATCTCATCAGCGTTTACGAACTCCCTGCAATCAAGGACTTCAGGCAGTACGGTATAGGAAGCTGTTGTTTTCCCAGCTCCATTACAACCGCTGATGATATATAGGTTCTTGTTCGTCATGGTGCAAAGGTACGAATAATTCCTTTAGATAATGTTATCTTCATTAGTTTTTTGACATTTTTTGGCTACCGAACGGGATGCCACAAAAAACGAAAGAAGCCTCAAACCCTTAGGCTATCAGCTTCTTCCGTTCTGTCGGGATTACTGGACTCGAACCAGCGACCTCGCGCCCCCCAGACGTGTGCGCTACCAACTGCGCTAAATCCCGATCGCTTTTCTTAATTGCGGGTGCAAAGGTACGATGTTTTTTTGGAACCTGCAAATTTTTGAGCGTTTTTTTGCAGAAAACTTTTATAATTTACGTAAATATTGTTATTTCCTTGTGTAGTCACCAAATATTTTGTACCTTTGTGAGTTAATAATAATATAATCAAGGTACAGAAAACAATCATAATAATAAGATACAGGAACAATACGTGTATGCAATATATCATCAAAGCCCCTGAACGGCTGACCCAATGTATTAAATTGCCGGCATCGAAAAGCATATCCAACCGCTCGCTGATCATCCATGCACTATCCGGCGGACGCATCATGCCCGACAATCTGTCGGACTGCGACGACACGGAGGTGATGATTCGTGCCCTGCGCGACAATCCCTACGAGATAGACATCAAGGCAGCAGGCACTGCCATGCGTTTCATGACAGCCTACTTGGCGGTGAAAGACGGCGAGGAGCATGTGCTGACGGGCACGGAGCGCATGAAGCACCGGCCCATCGCCACACTGGTCGATGCCCTCCGCCGGTTGGGCGCCGACATCAGCTATGTGGGTGAGGAGGGCTATCCCCCGCTCCGCATCAAGGGCCGCTCGTTGGCAGGCGGGCTTCTGGAGGTGCCGGGCGACATCAGCTCGCAATACATCTCTGCCTTGCTACAGATAGGGCCTGTGCTGCAAGAAGGCCTGACGCTGCGGTTGAAGGGTGACCTCATCTCGCGTCCATACATCGACCTGACGCTATGGACCATGAAGGAGTTTGGCGCACAGGCAGACTGGAGCGACTTCGAGACCATCACCGTGGGTCACGGGAATTACAAGGATCGACACTACTATATAGAGAACGACTGGAGCGCAGCCTCTTATTGGTATGAGGTCATGGCCTTGTCTGGCCGTGACGACGATGTCGTCAGGCTCGAAGGCCTGATGGACGGGTCGAAGCAAGGCGATTCGTCGTTGAGATTCATCTTCAGCCTGTTAGGCGTGAAGACCACCTTCGAGAGCACGCAAGAGGGCACGCCCACCACGGTCACGCTGCACCGCATTGGCAGGCACGTGCCCCGGCTGGAGTACGATTTCACCAATTCGCCCGACCTGGCCCAGACGTTCGTGGTGTGCTGTGCGCTGATGGATGTGCCCTTCCATTTCCACGGACTGTCAACCCTGAAAATCAAGGAGACCGACCGCATTGAGGCTTTGAAGGCGGAGATGAAGAAACTGGGCTATGTGCTACACGATGTCAACGGGTGCGAACTGCTCTGGGACGGCGAGCGCTGCGAGCCGTCGGCAGACGGAGGCATCGACACCTACGAAGACCACCGCATGGCATTGGCCTTTGCTCCGGCGGCCTGTAAGCTCGGGCACATTCGCATCAACAACCCACAGGTGGTCACGAAATCATACCCGCGCTATTGGGACGACCTCCGCCAGTGTGGATTCACCATCGAACAGCAACCCGTCAATCCGTAGTCAGACATGGATTTCGCACTTATCGTCATCGGTTCATTGATAGCCCTCGGCATCGTGGCAGCCTTGCTTTCACGAGGCGGCAACGACGAGCCTGTCGTGACCAGTGGCAGCGACTGCGCATCGTGCAACAGCAGGTCTGACTGCAAGCTGGCCGAACTGGTAGATAAAGGAAAGACCGTCTGTCACGTGCTGCTTGTTGCCCTGCTGCTGGTTTCGTGCTCGGCCAAGCGTAATACGACGCAAAGCCGTTTCTGGCAGTCGTTCACCGCCCGGTACAACACCTATTTCAACGGCTCGCAAGCCTTTATTGAAGGTAGCCTTGAAAAGGAAAACGGCAACCGTGACAACTGCACCGAGCTGATACCACTCTATACCGTGGGCAACAAGGCCAGCCGTGACATAGGCAAGAGCAACTACGAGCGCGCCATTGAGAAAGCGGAGAAGGCTATCAAGCTGCACAGCATCAAGGCCCGCCCCACATGGAACAAGAGCCGCCGCAAGACCGCCAAGGACATAGAATGGCTGAACCGCCGCGAATACAACCCCTTCATCTGGCATGCCTGGCTGCTGCTGGGTAAGTCGCAGTTCCAGCAGGGACTGTTTGAAGAGGCTGCCGCCACTTTCTCGTATATGTCGCGGCTGTACCAGACGCAGTCGGCCATCAACGGCATTGCCCGTGCCTGGCAGGCCAAGTGCTACGTAGAGCTGGACTGGCTGTACGATGCCGAGGATGTCATCACGAAACAGATGCGCGACACCATCCATTATCGTGCTGTCAAGGACTGGGACTACACCTTTGCCGACTACTATGTGCGTAGCGGTCGCTATGCAGAAGCCATACCCTATCTGCAGAAGGTCATCAAGCATGAGAAGCGCCGCAAGCAACGGGCCCGCGAGTGGTATCTCTTAGGCCAGATTCAGGCTCTGTTGGGCCAGCGCGATGAGGCATACAAGAGCTTCAAGCATGTGGTAAGGCTGAACCCGCCCTACGAGATGGAGTTCAATGCCCGCATCGCACAGACGGAGGTGATGCCGGCTACGGACTCCAATCGGAAAGTGAAGCGGCTGAAGCGCATGGCCAAGTCGGACAATAACAAAGAATATCTGGACCAGGTGTACTATGCCATCGGCAATGTCTATATGGCGCAGCGCGACACCGCCAAGGCCATAGAAGCCTACGAGGAAGGTAACAAGAAATCGACACGCAACGGTATTGAAAAAGGTGTGCTGCTGCTCACGTTAGGCAATCTCTACTGGCAGCTGTCGAAATACGGCGATGCGCAGCGGTGCTACGGCGAAGCCATTGGTCTTTTAGACAAGGACCGCAAAGACTATGCTCAACTGTCGGAGCGTTCGAAGATTCTTGACGAGCTGGCTCCGCACACCAATGCCGTAGAGTTGCAGGACTCGCTGCAGCGATTGGCCAAGATGTCGGAAGAAGACCGCAACAAGGTGATAGACAAGTTGATAGCCGACTTGCTGGAAAAAGAGAAAGAGGAACGCTACGCCCAGGAAGAAGCCGAGGCAGAAAAAGTGCTGCAGAAGCAGTCGGCCATGAACAACAGCATGGGCACGAGCAAGACAACAACACCCCCCACCGTGCCGGGCAGCGGCAAGTCTGACCAGTGGTACTTCTACAATCCGCAGGCGGTCAGTCAGGGTAAGCTGGCCTTCCAACGGCAGTGGGGCAAGCGCGAGAACCAAGACAACTGGCAGCGCATCAACCAGACGGTGGTCAATCTGTTTCCTAACAACGAAGAGAACCAGGACAGTACCGACGTGGCAGACATACCCACCGCTACTGACGAGGGCGGCACGCTGCCCGGCGACAGCCTTGCCAGTGCCGCCGCCGACAGTACCGCCCTTGACCCGCACAACCGTGAGTATTACCTGGCGCAGATACCGTTTACGGAAGAGCAGCTGGCCGAAAGCCACAACCTCATCAAGGACGGCCTGTTCCATGCGGGCATTATTTTCAAGGACAAGATGGACGACCTTCGGCTTTGCGAGAAAAGCCTGCAGCGCTTGCTCAATGATTATCCCGACTACGACCATAATGATGAGGCGCTGTACCACCTGTTCCTGCTCTATTCGCGACAGCAAGACACGGCAGCAGCCGACTCGTGTCTTGAGAGGCTGAAGCGGCAATATCCGGAAAGCCAGTGGACCGTATTGCTCAGCGACCCAAACTTTGCCGAGAACCAGCGGTTTGGCGTGCATATAGAAGACTCGCTATACGCTGCCACCTACGATGCCTTCAAGGTCGACCGCTACGACGAGGTGAAAGCCAATACGAAACTGTCGGCAGACCGATTCCCGCTGGGCGAGCACCGGCCGAAGTTCCTGTTCATCGAGGGACTGAGCCTGCTCAACGAGGGCAACTCGCAGGCATGCGTGGAACACCTACAGCAAGTGGTGGAGAAATATCCGCAAAGCGAGGTGAGTGAGATGGCTGGCATGATACTGCGTGGTGTACAGCAAGGACGGGCTCTGCACGGTGGAAAGTTTGACATCGGCGACCTGTGGACACGGCGCAGTGCCGACCTGTCGCCAAGCGACTCGACGCGACACGACACACTGACCGTAGAGCGTAACGTCAACTATGTGTTCTTGTTGGCCTACCAGCCGGACTCCGTCAATCAGAACCAGCTGCTCTATGAACTGGCGAAATACAACTTCTCCAGCTATATGGTGAGAAACTTCGACATCAACATCGACCAAGACCCGAATGGGCTGGTGCGCATGCTGGTGGGCGGATTCCGCAGCTACGACGAGGCCCGGCAGTATGCCCGTCAGCTATACAGCGATGCCCACATGGCCGAGATGCTGAAGCCGTGTCGCTCGCTGATTGTCAGCGAACAGAACCTCCGTCTGCTTGGCTCGGTGTACAGCTATGCCGACTATGAGTTGTTCTTCCATAAGCAGTTAGAGCCCATCCAGGTGTCGCCCATCCCGCTGCTTGAAGAACCGGAGAAGATTATTCAGCAAGAAGAAGAGAAGGAAGAGCCGGAAAACGACGCTCCCGCCGATGACGACGACCTGTTCAACGACGCTCCGCAGCAACAGAACAACGGCTATATCGAATTCGACGACGACTTCTGGCGATGAGGCTTTACGGCCATCATTTCGAGGTGTCGGAATGCCGAGATACCGAAATACCGGAATGCCGAGATACCGGAATGAAGGAATACCGAAATATCGGAATACCGCAATACCGGAATACCGAAATACCGGAATACCGAAAATAAAGAAATAACGAAAAAAACAAAATAACCCCGCAAAAAAACATGACCAACGGACGATTACTTTGGGCCGACGACGAGATAGAACTGCTGCGCGCCCACTTGCTCTTTTTGGAAAAGAAAGGCTATGAGGTGGTGACGGTCACCAACGGCACCGATGCCATCGAGGAATGCCGCCAACAGACCTTCGACCTGGTGCTGCTCGACGAGATGATGCCCGGCCTCAGCGGTCTGGAAACACTACAGCACATCAAGGAGATCACGCCGCAGACACCCGTCGTCATGGTGACCAAGAGCGAGGAAGAAGACATCATGAACCAGGCCATCGGACAACAGATAGCCGACTACCTGATCAAGCCCGTCAACCCCAACCAGATACTGCTGGCACTGAAGAAGAACATACACCGCCGCGAGATAGTGACCGAGACGGTGCAGACAGGTTATCAGCAGCAGTTCCAGCAGATAGCCATGCAGATCATGGACTGCAGCACATGGCAGGAGTGGACCGACATCTACAAACGTCTGGTGCGGTGGGAACTGGAGCTTAGTGCCACCGATTCGCAGATGACGGAGATGCTCGGCATGCAGAAAGAAGAGGCCAATAGGGGCTTCGCCAAATTCATCAAGAAACACTATCTGGAGTGGGTAAAGCCCAACACCCCTCGTGGGAAAGAAGGCCCCATCCTGTCGCCCGACATTTTCAAGACCAAGGTGTTCCCCCTGCTCCCGGCATACGACGGAAGCCAGCAAGGCAGTAACGTCGGCGAAAAGGTGTTCCTCGTGGTGCTCGACAATTTCCGTTATGACCAATGGAAGATGCTGGAGGGCGAGCTGGCCGACCTTTTTATCATCGACGAGGATCTTTACTGCAGTATATTGCCAACCGCCACACAATATGCCCGCAACGCTATCTTCTCCGGTCTGATGCCCGACCAGATAGCCAAGATGTTCCCCGACCTGTGGGTTGACGAGGACGAAGAGGAGGGCAAGAACCTGAACGAAGAGCCGCTCATCAAGACACAGCTGGATCGCTATCGCCGCAGGAACACCTTCTCATACCATAAAATCAATACGTCTGCCGAGGCCGACCGATTTCTCAGCCATCTGAACGAGTTGGAGCGTAACGACCTGAACGTAGTGGTGTTCAATTTCATCGACATGCTGTCGCACGCCCGTACCGAATCGAAGATGGTGCGCGAACTGGCCAACAACGAGTCGGCCTACCGCAGCATCACGCTCTCCTGGTTCCGCCATTCTGTCATTGCCGACCTCTTCCGCCAGTTGTCGCAGACCGACTACCGCGTCATTATCACGACCGACCACGGCAGCATACGCACCAACAACCCGGTCAAGATAGTGGGCGACCGCAATACCAATACCAACCTGCGCTACAAGTTAGGCAAGAACCTGGCATACGATTCGAAAGACCTGTTTGTCGTCAAAGAGCCGGCAAAGGCCATGCTTCCTGCCCCCAACCTGTCAACCAGCTACGTGTTTGCCACGGGCGACGACTTCTTTGCCTATCCCAACAACTACAACTACTACGTCAGTTACTATCGCAACACGTTCCAGCATGGCGGTATCTCGATGGAAGAGATGATTATCCCCATTATCACCATGAAGGGTAAGAAACGGTGATGTTTGAAGTTTGACGTTTGAAGTTTGACTTTTGAAGTTTAATGTTTGAAATTTGATGTTTATGATGAGTAATATCCGTATAGAGAATTTAGAGCATATACGCGAGGCCGCTCGCGAGTTTATCAACCAGATAGGCGACCACCGCGTGTTTGCCTTCTACGGCAAGATGGGTGCCGGCAAGACCACGTTTGTCAAAGCCGTCTGCGAAGAATTAGGTGTCGATGATGTCATCACGTCGCCCACCTTTGCCATTGTCAACGAGTATAGCATCGCCCCCCATAGTGGGGAGACTGCTGCCGCGAAAAAAGCCTCCCCTGCAGAGGGAGGCCTGGCTGGGACTGTCTATCACTTCGACTTCTACCGCATTAAGCGCCTGGAGGAAGTGTACGACATGGGTTACGAGGACTATTTCTACAGCGGAGCACTCTGCTTCATCGAGTGGCCGGAGCTGATAGAAGACATCCTGCCCGGCGATGCCGTCCGCGTCACCATTGCTGAACAAGAAGACGGCAGCCGGCTCGTTACCTTCTGAACGAAACTGTTGCTAAACGATTCATGCACCGAGATAAAATGGCCCGCTAAACCATCAAGAGCAGAACGCTAAGCGCTCTGCTCTTGATAATCAAGGTCGGCCTGTACGATGAAGAACACATCGTCGGCATGATACTCGGCCCCTCGCTCTTCGCGTGCCTTGCGGCACACACCCTCGGCCACCTCGTCCAGGTCTATCTCCACCTCGTCGCTGCCGCTTTCCAGCAAGCCGCTCTCAAAGAAATAGTCGGCAATGTCGTCGAGCAAGGCTGTCACCTCGTCGCGGCTGAACCGCTCCTTCAGTTCCGATGGCAACTGACTCAGGATATAGTCTGCCTCGCGGGCGTCTTCTTCTGCCTCGCGCAGCAGTTCGTCGTCTATGGTAGCCATAAGCTTTAGAGCAGGGCTTTGAACTTCTCGTCTATCTTAGCTTTCGACTGTGCGCCGACAATCTTGTCAACCACCTGTCCGTTCTTGAAGAAGAGGATGGTGGGGATGTTGCGGATGCCGAACTCAGCGGCTATCTCCTCGTTCTCCTCCACGTCGCACTTACCCACGGCAATCTTGCCGTCATACTCCTGAGCCAGTTCGGCAATCACCGGGGCCACCATACGGCAGGGACCGCACCATGTAGCCCAAAAATCAACTACCAACGGCTGCTCGCCGTTCTTCAAACTCTCAAAGTTCTCGCTTGTTACTGTTACTTCCATCTTGCTAATTCTCGTTTAAATGATTAATAAATTACTGATTACTGTTACTCTCCATCATGTATTATTACAAATACCGTGCCAAGGGCAGATGCCCTTCTTCCTGCTGATGTCGTGCCGGGGGGCAGATGTCGCTCCGCCTGCTAATTGATTCGGTAGTCCAGCCCTTCCGACTGTTCTATGAAGTGTATCAGGCTGTGCTTCACATCTACCGTCTTCGTAGTGCTCCGCAGCAGCACGTGGTTCTTTCCGGAACCATCGTGCAGCTGTACGAACAACTTGGTCTTGCCAGGATTGTCGGCAATGAGTGTTCCCAGCTCTGTCACTATCGTGTCGTTCATCAGGTCGGTTGACATCACGATGGTGATACGGTCGATGGCCCGCTCCTTCACACTCTGCAGCAGTTCGACGTTGCTCACCTTCAGCTCTTTCTGCTCGCTGTTGAAAAAGCGTGGTTGCATCTTGCCCACGATATAGACTGCGGCACCCTCGATGAACTTGCCGTTCAGGTTCAGCCAGTCGTCGCCGAAGAGCACCAACTCGCCGGAGCCGTGGAAGTCCTCCAGCGTGACGATGCCCCACGGCTTGTTGTTCTTGCCGAACCGCGACTGTATGCTGGTGACGATGCCGCCCATGGTGACATCCTCGCGGTCGGCCATGGCCGCACAGCGGTCTGCCAATTCGTCACAACGAGTGTTGCACAGGTTGTCGAGCACAATCTTGTATTCGTCCAAGGGGTGGGCCGACAGATAGATGCCCACCAGGTCGCGCTCCTTGTTGAGCCGTTCGATGTCGCTCCATCGCGTGTCGCTCTTGGGCAGCACTGGCGGCTGGGCCTTGAACTCCTCTGAGTCGCCGAAGAGCGACGTGCGTGCCTCCTGCTGCTCCTGCTGGTATCTCTGTCCGTACTGCATCAGTATTTCGATGGTCGTCTCGCCCTTGGCGTTCTGTGCAAAGAAGTCCTCACGCCGGATGCCGAAGCTGTCGAAACCGCCACTGAGAGCCAACGCCTCGATGGCCTTGCGGTTCACTTGGCTGAAATTCACGCGTTGTACGAAGTCGAAGATGTCCTTATAGGCTCCGTTCTTCTCGCGCTCGCTGATGATGGACTGAGCCACACTGTCGCCCATTCCCTTGATGGCTGCCAGTCCGAAGCGTATCTCACCGTGCTGGTTGACGCCGAACTTCTGGAACGACTCGTTCACGTCGGGTCCCAGCGTGGCAATCTTCATCGACTTGCACTCGTCCATCAGCTTGGTGATTTCCGTAATCTGGTCGCGGCGGCGTGACATAATGGCAGCCATGAATTCTGCCGGATAGTTGGCTTTCAGATACGCCGTCTGGAACGCCACCCACGAGTAGCAGGCGGCATGCGACTTGTTGAAGGCATACGATGCAAACTTCTCCCAGTCGGCCCATATCTTCTCCAGTGTCTTCGGGTCGTGTCCATTCTTTTTGCCGCCCTCAATGAATTTCGGCTTCATGGCATCTACGATGTCTTTCTTCTTCTTACCCATGGCCTTACGCAAGGCATCGCTCTCGCCACGGGTGAAGTCGGCCAGCTGGCGCGAGAGCAACATCACCTGCTCCTGATAGACGGTGATGCCGTAGGTGTCCTTCAGGTATTTCTCCATGC
>CAMVAI010000101.1 GCA_947165435.1 uncultured Prevotella sp. | reverse complement strand
ATTATATAAATGAGGTAAAAACACACATTTTGGTGACGCATCGCCGAAGTCAGGAGCAGTGGCATCGGCATCTGGGGCGGCAAGTTCCGCATCGGCACCCGTTCGGAGTATGTCGTGCTGAACCTGGACGGGCGCCGACCCCCTGAAAAGGAACTGAACGGGCGTTGACCCCCTGAAAAGGAACTGAACGGGCGTTGACCTTCTGAAATTCTGTGAATCGTTTGGCGGTTCACAGTTTTTTTTGTAATTTCGCAGCGGAAAAGGAAACAAGACGCTGATGAGTAATACAACAACCAACATCCCCCAGGAGTTCAACAACTTCTTCCTGAAAGACGTGTCGTTCATCAACCTGATGACCAAGCGCATCTTCAACGTGCTGATAGTGGCCAACCCCTACGACGCCTTCATGCTCGAAGACGACGGCCGCGTAGATGAGAAAATCTTCGACGAGTACATGGAACTCGGCCTGCGCTACCCGCCCACGTTCACACAGGTGAGCACCACCGAGGAGGCCCGCCAGGTGCTCGGCACCACCGATATCGACCTGGTCATCTGCATGCCCGGCAATGCCGACAACGATGCCTTCGCCGTGGCCCGCGACGTGAAGCAGACGGCTCCCCACATCCCCTGTGTCGTGCTGACCCCCTTCTCGCACGGCATCACCAAGCGCATAGAACATGAAGACATGTCTATCTTCGACTATGTCTTCTGCTGGCTGGGCAACACCAACCTCATCCTTTCCATCATCAAGCTGCTGGAAGACAGGATGAACATCGAGCACGACATCCATGAGGCCGGTGTGCAGATGATTCTGCTGGTCGAAGACAACATCCGGTTCTACTCGTCGGTGCTGCCCAATCTCTACAGCTATATCCTGGAGCAGTCGAAGAATTTCTCCACCGAGGCCCTGAACCCCCATGCCGCCGCACAGCGCAAGCGCGGGCGCCCGAAGGTGGTACTGGCCACCAACTACCAGGAGGCGATGGAATGGTATGAACGCTATTCCGACAATGTGCTGGGCGTCATCAGCGACACGCGTTTCCCCATGGAGAGCCACGAAGGCCGCCTCAGCCATGTCGAGGAGGGCGACGCCGAGGCCGGCCTGAAGCTGTTGCGCGAGATTCGCCGCCGCGACGAGTACGTGCCGCTCATCCTGCAAAGCTCCGAGATACAGAACAAGGAGAAGGCCGAACGTGAAAAGTTCCACTTCATCGACAAGAACTCGAAGAAGATGAATGTCGATCTGCGCCAGCTCATTGAGGAACACATGGGCTTCGGCGACTTCATCTTCCGCGACCCCGCCACCAAGCAGGAGGTGGCCCGCGTGTCAACGCTGAAGGAGCTGCAGGACAGCATCTTCGAGATACCCCGCGACTCGATGCTCTACCATGTGTCGCGCAACCACATGAGCCGCTGGCTCTGCGCACGTGCCATCTTCCCCGTCTCGCAGTTCCTGAAGACGGTGACGTGGCACAAGCTGCAGGATGTCGATGCCCACCGCCAGATTATCTTCGATGCCATCGTGCAGTACCGCCGCATGAAGAACATCGGTGTCGTGGCCGTCTTCGACCGCCTGAAGTTCGACCGCTATGCCCACTTCGCCCGCATCGGCGACGGCTCCTTAGGCGGCAAGGGGCGCGGCCTGGCATTCCTCGACAACATCATCAAGCGCCACCCCGAGCTGAACCAGTTTCCCAACGCCTCGGTACAGATTCCGAAGACCGTCGTGCTCTGCACCGACATCTTCGACGAGTTCATGGACAAGAACAACCTCTGGAGCATAGCCCTCAGCGATGCCACTGACGAGGAAATCCTGCAGCACTTCCTGCGCGCCCAGCTGCCCGACACGCTGATAGCCGACTTCTTCACCTTCTTCGATGCCGTCAAGGCCCCCATTGCCGTGCGCTCCAGCTCGCTGCTCGAAGACAGCCACTACCAGCCCTTCGCCGGCATCTACTCCACCTACATGATACCCTATCTCGACGACAAGTACGAGATGCTGCGCATGCTGGCGTGTGCCATCAAGGGTGTCTATGCCTCGGTGTATTACCGCGACTCGAAGGCATACATGACGGCCACGTCGAACGTCATCGACCAGGAGAAGATGGCCGTCATCCTGCAGGAGGTGGTAGGCCAACAGTACGGCACCCACTACTACCCCACCTTCTCCGGCGTGCTGCGCTCGCTGAACTACTACCCCATCGGCGACGAGCTGGCCGAAGAGGGCATCGCCTCGCTGGCCCTGGGCTTGGGAAAATACATCGTCGATGGCGGACAGACGCTGCGTGTGTCGCCCTATCACCCCCACCAGGTGCTGCAGACCAGCGAGATGGAGACCGCCCTGCGCGAGACGCAGACCCGCTTCTACGCCCTGGACATGAGTCATGTGGGCGACGACTTCAAGGTGGACGACGGCTTCAACATACTGAACCTCCGCGTGAAAGAGGCCGACAAGGACGGCTCGCTGCAAGGCATCGCCTCCACCTACGACCCCATGGACCAGATTATCCGCGACGGCATCTACGAGGGGGGCCGCAAGGTCATCTCGTTCTGCGGCGTGCTGCAACAGGGCATCTTCCCCCTGCCCGAGATTCTGCAGCTGTCGCAGCAGCTGGGTGCCGAAGAGATGAAACGCCCGGTGGAGATAGAGTTTGCATGCAATCTGCGGCATGGAGTGAATAGGGAAGAGTGCATAGTGAATAGTTGTGATTACTCCAAAGGCGTAGCCCCCTCCCAACAAAGTAATCAAAACTATAAACTATCAACTATAAACTCTCAACTACCCGTAGGGGATTTCTACCTCCTCCAGATACGCCCCATCGTCGATTCCAAGCAGGTGCTCGACGAAGACCTGATGGCCATTCCCGACGAGCGGTGCCTGCTGCGCTCGCTGAGTTCGCTGGGCCACGGCATCTCGGAGGATGTCGTAGATGTGGTGTATGTCAAGACCGACGACGACTTCACCGCCGCCAACAATCCGCGCATAGCCGACGAGATAGAACAGATCAACCGCCGCTTTCTGGCCGACGACCGGAACTACGTGCTCATAGGCCCGGGCCGGTGGGGCTCCAGCGACTACTGGCTGGGCATTCCCGTCAAGTGGCCGCATATCTCGGCGGCGCGTGTCATCGTCGAGGCCGGACTGAAGAACTACCATGTTGACCCCAGCCAGGGCACCCACTTCTTCCAGAACCTCACCTCGTTCGGCGTGGGCTACTTCACCGTGAACACCTATACCGGCGACGGTGTGCTGCAACAAGCCGTCCTCGATGCCATGCCGGCTGTCGAGGAGACCGAGTTTGTCAGATGGGTGCGCTTCCCGCGTCCGCTGAAAATCATGATGGACGGCAAGAAGCAGCACGGTGTGGTGCTGCTGCCGGAGGACCGTTAGGAGGGGGGGGCTATTCCCTACTTCCTTCCCCCCTCGTCCATCAGCTGGCGGAACTCGATGGGTGTCATGCCGATGGCGTCAAGAAACTTGCGGTTGAAGGTGCGGATGACGGCAAAGCCCGCCTGCTGGGCACAGGCCCCGATGCTCCATGATTTCTCCGACTGTAGGTAGTACATCGACCGTATCAGCCGGAGATAGTCCAGATAGTCGTCCACCGACTTATACATGGGCGAGCGTCTGAACAGCTCGATGAGGCGCGTCTGCGAGGTGCCCGTCAGTTCGGCAATGTCCTTCAGCCCGAAGTCGGGGTTCTCATACAGCGGCTCCTGCTCCATGCGGCTCTCTATGAGCGCCATCAGCTCGTCGTCATCGCGCAGGTCGGCATGCTTCACCAGCTCCTGATGGCGTATCACCAAGTCGCGCAGCACCTGCACGCGCCGCCGCACGTCGTAATAGGCGTCTAACTGCTGTGAGAGCTGCAGGTTGCGGTTGATGAGATTGATATTCGTTTGCTGCAACAACTCTACGTGCTCCTCCAGTTCGGCTATACGCTCTTCATATTCTTTTGTAATCATATAGATAAGGAGCGTCAACAGAACTAAATGTAACCACAATTTAATATCTTTAACACGAGTGAAACATTTTCACGCCTTCTGCTTTGCAGAATGTCCGTTTTTGTATATCTTTGCCCACTACTTGCAACTAAAACACGAAAAACTATGAAAAGACTACTCACTACTGCATGCCTGCTGTCGGCCATGGTGCTGACAGCCGTTGCACAGCCGTCGCGATGGAACAGCCGCCGACTGCCCACCTACGAGAGCGACGAATTCTACACGACCGCCGAGGCCCGCCGCATCGGCGACCAGGTGCTGCTCTACCAGCGCACGACTGGCGGATGGCCCAAGAACATCCACATGGCCCAGCCGCTCAACGACGAGGAGCGCGCCCAGGTGCTGCGCGACAAGGAGCGCCGCGACGACTCGACCACCGACAACGGAGCCACCAACATGCAGATGCTCTATCTGGCGCGCCTCTACCAGGCCACGAAAGACCAGCGCTACCGCGAGGGCTTCCAGCGCGCCGTGGAATACCTGCTGAGCGGACAGTATGCCAACGGCGGGTGGCCCCAGTTCTGGCCCGAGATGCACGGCTACCAGATACACATCACCTACAACGACGACGCCATGGTGAACACCATGAACCTGCTGCGCAGCGTGGCCGAGCAGCAACCACCCTACCAGGGCATGGCCGACAAGGCGTTGCGCCAGCGGTGCTCGGCGGCCTTCGACAAGGGCGTGGAGTGCATGCTGAACACGCAGATGCGCAACCGCGACGGACAGCTCACCGTATGGTGCCAGCAGCACGACCGCGACACCTACGAGCCGGCTCCCGCCCGTGCCTACGAGTTGCCGTCGTACTGCTCGATGGAGAGTGCCAGCATCGTGCGCCTGCTGATGTCGCTGCCCAAGCCCAGCGAGCGTGTAAAGCAGGCCGTGCATGCCGCCATGAAGTGGCTCGACACGTACAAGCTGACCGGCTTGCGCGTCGTGCGCCACGGGCCGTGGGCCAGCATCGAGGGCGACACACGGCTGGTGGAAGACGCGAGTGCCGGACCCATCTGGGCCCGCTACTACGACCTGAAGAACACGGAGCCCTACGTCTGCGACCGCGACGGACTGCCACGCCGCCGACTGGAGGACATCGGCCAGGAGCGGCGCAACGGCTATGCGTGGTTCGGCAACCGGCCTGCCGACCTATATCCGCTCTACGACGCCTGGGCCGACCGCTACGACCCGCAGCACAAGGTGGCCGTGAGTCTTGCGACGAAGGGTGCCAACGAGACGGGACGCATCGTGATGTTCCGCCAGCCGCAGAAGGACATGGCCGACTTCGACGCCATCGTCCGTGCCGGCGAGAGCATCCAGGCAGCCATCGAGCAGGCGCCGCTGCAGGGCGGGAAGCCTTTCAAGATTTTCATCCGTAAGGGCATCTACCGGCAGAAGGTCGTCATCGACCGCCCGAACATCGTGCTGGTGGGCGAGCAGCGCGACAGCACGTGTATCGTACTGGCCGAGACGGAAGAGACAAACACCGTGCGACAGTACCACGGCAAGCCCGTACACCACGGCGTGGTGGTGCTGCAAGAGGGTGCCGACGACTGCGTCATCAGCGGACTGACCATCTACAACAACTACGGCACCACGGTGGAGCCGGGCAACACGAAGCACCAGATGGCCGTCTATGGGCGCGCCACGCGTACCATCATCGTCAACAGTAACATCTGGGCCGACGGCAACGACGCCCTCTCGCTGTGGGCTCCACAAGGGGGCATGTACTATCATGCCGACCTCTACCTGCGCTGTCCGGGGGTCGATTTCCTCTGTCCGCGAGGCTGGTGCTACGTCACACGCACCCGGTTCTATGGCGACAGCCGCGCCATCCTGTGGCACGACGGTCGCAGCGACCCTGCCGCCCGACTGGTGGTGACCAACAGCGAGTTCGATGCCAAGAGCCCGACACCGCTGGGCCGCTACCATCACGACTCGCAGTTCTACCTGGTGAACTGCCGGATGTCAGAGAACATCCTCGACCGTAACATCGAGCATGCCTACAAGGGGCGCACCGCCGAAGAGATGGCCCGCCAGGGCAAGGTGCTCGACCCCTGTCCGCTGGGGCAGCGCACCTACTTCTACAACTGTCGCCGCGAGGGTGGCCACAGCGGGTGGCTGGCCAACAACTTAGACCGGGCACCGGGCAGTCCGGAGTTCCACGCCATCACCGCCCTCTGGACCTTCGACGGACAGTGGGACCCTGAGCAGCGGCTGCGCGACCTTTGGCAGGTGTTGGCATACTGACGGTGGGGGCTGCGCGCGTTCATAGATGGGGTTGCGATGGAATCGCAACAGAAAGAACGGAACGGGCGGCATTCCACGCGCACACAAGATGGTTGAATGAATTATTCTAATTTTTCTAATTTCTTTCCTAAAAAACGATGCGGATAGTCTGATAGCTATCCAAAGAATGTTCCCCCGCTGGGAATTTCCGTGGAGAGGCCACTGGCGGAAACCTGTGGCCTCTCCACGAAGGGGTGAACGGCTATTTCACGGGTATGTCCTCCAGCGTCTGCTTCAGCAGTTGCCAGAAGGGGGCGACGGCCTCGATGAGGGCGCGCTCCGAGGTGGTGTGCGGCGACTTCATGGTAGGCCCGAAGCTGACCACGTCGAGGTGGGGATACTTACCCAGGATGACGGAGCACTCCAGTCCGGCGTGATCGACCTGGATGATGCCGTCCTGTCCGAACAGGCGCTTATAGTCGCGCAGCAACAGGTGCAGAATCTCGGAGTCGGGGTTGGGGTCCCATCCGCCATACGAGCCGGCGGTCTCGACCTTCATGCCCGCCATGTTGAAACAGCTCTCCAGCATCTTCACCACATAGTCCTTCATGTCCTCACGGCTGGAGCGGGCCAGAATCTTGAAGCCGGCATGGCCGCCCTCGATATCGACGATGGCGAGGTTGGAACTGGTTTCCACCACGGTGGGGTAAGACGGTATCATGCGCACCACACCGTCGTGGCAGGCATAGATGGCATTGACCAGATTGTCTTGCAGCTCCTGGGGCACTTGCTTGGCGGGAGTGGCCACGGGTTCGCACGACAGCTTGATGCCGCTCTCGATGCCCTTGAACTCGCTGTTGAAGTCGTCGAGCCACGCCTCAACGAGCTCCTGCATGGCCTGCATGTTCTCCTTGGGCAGTGTGAGCACCGTCTCGGCCTTGTAGGGAATGACGTTGCGCACCTTGCCGCCGTGCCATGAGGCCAGGCGGGCGTCCAGCTGCTCGATGGCTTCGCGCACCAGGCGTACCATCAGTTTGTTGGCATTGGCGCGGCCCTCGTTGATTTCCAGTCCGCTGTGCCCACTGCGCAGGCCTTTCAGCGTGACGCATACTGCCACATCGTCCGGGTCGGTATCTGCCTCCTGATAGTCGAGCGTGGCGGTGACGTCGATGCCACCGGCAGAACCGATGACGAACTTGCCCCAGGTCTCGGAGTCGAGGTTCAGCAGGATGTCGCCATGCAGCTCGCCGGTAGGCAGGTCGTTGGCACCATACATGCCCGTCTCTTCGTCGCGGGTGATGAGTGCTTCTACGGGGCCGTGCTTCAGCGTCGCGTCTTCCATGACGGCCATGATGGCGGCCACGCCCAGTCCGTTGTCGGCACCGAGGGTGGTGCCTTTGGCCTTCACCCATCCGTTGTCAATCCAGGTGCGGATGGGGTCGGTCTCGAAGTTGTGGGTCGATTCGGTATCGCGCTCGGGCACCATGTCCATGTGGGCCTGCAGGATGACGCCCTTGCGGTTCTCCATGCCGGGCGTGGCGGGCTTGCGCATGACGATATTGCCGGCGGGGTCCTTGAAGGCTTCCACGCCGACCTGTGCGGCAAAGTCGAGCAGGAATTGCTGTACTTTCTCTACGTGTCCGCTGGGTCGCGGCACCTGTGTGAGTGCATGGAAATTCTTCCATACGCACTGTGGGTTCAGATTCTGAATGTTGTTCATAGTTTCATATTTTATTTTTGTAAAGATTAGTTCTTCCGTCCATCTCAGTCCGTAACGTCCGATGCTTCATCTCAGTCCCTGTCAGTCCCTGTCAGTCCGTGTCAGTCCGTAGCGTCCGATGCCCCATCTCAGTCCGTAGCGTCCGCTGCACCCTGTCAGTCCGTAGCGTCCGCTGCTTTTCTGACCGGCTTGGTGAAGTTCAGTGCCAGCCATGCATAGATGCCCAGCAGCACCACGAGCATGGTCTGCACGGTATGCACGATGAGCACGAAGTAGAGTGCCTGCTCGTCCGGCACGCCATAGAGTATGAGCATGGTCTTGACGGCAAAGTGCCACGGCCCGGCACCGTTGGGTGTGGGCACGATGACGGCTATCGACCCGACGATGAACGTCACCAGCGCGCAGCCCATGCCGAGATGCGCAGTGAAGTCGAAGCAGAAGAAGGTGAGGTAGTAGTGGAGGAAATAGCTCAGCCAGATGGCCAGCGTGAAGACCGCGAAGAGCGGTACGTTGCGCACGTCCTTCAGCGAGACGACGCCCTGCCAGATGCCGCGCAGCGTGGAGCGCACCTTGTCGTAGAACGACAGCTTGCGCAGCAGGAGGTGGAGCAGCACGAGCATGGCCACGGCACACACGGCGGCCACGAAATAGCCCGCCCACGAGAAGCCGTAGAGGATGTCGTGCAGGTTGGTGCCCGTGGTGCGGAAGAAGGTGCCGAAGGTGCTCATCTCCACCAGCAGCACGGTGGCGGTGATGCCCATGATGAGCAGCGAGTCGATGGCGCGCTCGGTGACCACCGTGCCCAGGGCCTTGGCAAACGACACGCCGTCGTAGCGCTTCAGCACACCGCACCGCGTGAACTCGCCCACACGGGGCACCACCAGTGAGGCGGCATAGCTGAGGAACACGCTATGCACGCTGACCGAGCTGCGCGGCCGCTCGCCCACAGGCTCCAGCGTCTGCCGCCACCGCCATCCGCGGAAGGCCTGCGCCGCTATGCCGAAGGGGAACGACAGCAGCATCCACGTCCAGTCCATCTCGGCGGTCATGACGTGCCAGATGGTCTGCCAGTCTTCGCCGCGATACATCCAGTAGAGGATGGCACCGCCCAGGACAATGGGCATCACGACCTTTAAAAAGACACTGCTCATCTTCATAACGGCGACAAAGATACGAAATAATGCTGACATACGAAAGCAATTTTGGAAGATTAACGCTGTTTGCCCCATAAATAAAGGCATCCGTAACGATACAGGCCTTCGCGGTTGCGAGGAATCGAGAAACTATGAAGCCCCGTATCGTAAAAAAAGTATGGATTTGCGACTTGTTTCGTGAAAAAATAAGTAAATTTGCAGCGATGAAACAAATGAAGCTATGGATGCTGGACGCCATATTGACATGAAACAAGGGAAGAGAGCAATAGTGGTCGGTGCCTCGTCGGGCATCGGACTGGAGGTGGCGAAACTGCTGATGCGGCAAGGCTGGACGGTGGGTGTTGCTGCCAGGCGGGTGGAACTGCTGCAGGACGTAGGTGCAGCAGCCGTTGAGTGCATCGACGTAACGAAAGACGATGCCACAGAAGGCCTGCAGCGGCTCATCAGGAAATTGGGCGGCATGGATCTCTACTTCCATGCTTCAGGCATTGGCAAGCAGAACAGGGAACTGACAGCGGATATAGAACTGGCGACAGCCGAGACGAACGGCACGGGCTTTACGAGGATGATTGGCGAGGCATACCGATACTTTGCCCGACAGGGTGGCGGACATATAGCCGCCATCACGTCGATAGCCGGAACGAAGGGACTTGGCCCTGCACCGGCTTATTCGGCCACGAAAGCCATGCAGAACGTGTATCTGCAGGCCCTGGAGCAACAGGCCCGAAGTCGTGGGCTGGACATCCGCTTTACGGACATTCGCCCTGGATTTGTAGATACGGCCTTGCTTACAGGCGATTTCCACTATCCGCTGATGCTGCGCCCAGAGAAGGTGGCACGTGAGATAGTCTGGGCCATCAACCACCGTCGGCATATCCGCATCATCGATTGGAAATACCGCATCCTGACTGCCCTTTGGCGAAGAATCCCACGGTGGGCTTGGAGGAGAATCAAACTGTGAAGGTGGTAAGTCAAGATAGCGCCAACTTATAAAGCGTGGAACGGAACAAGTGGACATATTTATGGTGTTGAAAATGGAATAAGTTGGCAAAATTATTGCTAAAACTATGGAATATGTGGATTTTTCTTTGCTGAATAAAGATTTTATTGTAATTTTGTAGCGACCACCATTAAACCTTGAACCCTTAACCTTGAGCCATGCACATCGCCCCAGGCCGTGCGGCTGATAGTCCTCACGATGTCTATGAGTTTCGCCGGCAGGCGGATGCTCCTAAATAATCATTCCGAGAGTTCACTTACAAAATACTGAAGGGCTGTTTGCAATGGCGTCAACTCATTACTGAGAATCCAGAATATCTGACTGGCATCAACATCAAAATAGTGATGGGCAATAATGTCGCGCAGCCCCTTCACCTGCTTCCAGGGAATCGAGGGATATGTGGGAAGCAACTTGCCGTCTGTAACTTTGTCTAAGTTCTTCAGACTCTCACCCACAGCAATCAATAGCATACAAGTGGCATCCAGCAGAGTCATCCCCCCTGGAGATGACAAAAAGTCATCCGCAGAACGAATATCCTTTGTCCGTTCCTGGATTCGCTCTATGGCCGATTGTATGTCATAAAGGATATCCAGCGCAAGTGCTTTGTTCTCAGAAGACAGCGACTCCATCACGTTCAATTCTGCTGCGAAGGCGAGGGTTAAGGTTCTTATGATTGCGAACGATGTCAACAGACCGTCCGACAAGCCGTTCTATATACTCCTTGGCATCCATGAGCAAGAACGGGTTCGGAGTCTCTGTCTCCACAAACACATCGACATCGCTGCCTTCATGATCCTCGCCACGGGCAACAGACCCAAAAAGCCGGAGCGACTTGATGCCATAGTCCTCTCGAAGCGTGCTGCTATAACCTTGCAGAATGTCTATATAATCTGTCCTGCTCATGCGCTGTTTTTTATTTCTCGCCGCAAATATAAGGTATTTTCCTGACAAAAACAAATTTTTCAGGAAGAAATTGTATTCTTGCAGTACATCTTCTGATGCTTGCAACCCTTAACCTTGAACCGTGAACCCTTAACAGTTCTTTCCATCTGATATAAATTGATATTTCCAGCTGCAAAATTACACTTTTATGAGGAAACCGCAAAGTAAAATTGCATTTTTATGAGGGAATACCTCGTAAAAGCCACATTTATACGAGGGAATGCGCTGCAAAGGTATATTTTACGTAGTTATCAAACCACCCACTCCGTGCTGACACGCCACGTAGTCTTATCCTCCCTCACCACCATTATCCTGCCGTCTGTCACGCGCCGCAGGGCCGGCAGCCAGCCAGCGCGTGGTGAGCCCAAGGACCTTGAACCATTAACCTTGAACCCTGAACCAACCATCATCCCCGTCTCCCATACCTCCGACTCGTAGTCTTCCGGTCGCTCATCATTTCGCCCAAAGGGATACACCGTCAGCACATACGCATCGCTCGCATCCACCATGTTCCTCGGATGCTCGTCCTCGAAGGCCGCACGCACATCGTCGCAAGATGTGTCAGTCACTGAAGTGAACCCAGAAAGTTGGACACAACTTAAAGGTTCAAATGAAACGAATT
>CAMVAI010000100.1 GCA_947165435.1 uncultured Prevotella sp. | reverse complement strand
GTCTATCTCAGCCTTGGCGACCGTGAAGAGCATACCCGCGACAAGGCAATAGCACAGGTGGGCAATAACATCCGTTGGGAGCATGAGCACCTGAAGCAGACGCTCGGCGTAGACAACACAACATTGGAATGGAACGCGGGCAATCATTTCGTGGATGGTGCCCGCCGTACCGCCAAAGGCTTCGCATGGTGCATTGACAGAATCACCAATAGTCCCGAAAAGTGACATTTCAGTCGCTGTTTGTCTTGCAATGGTCTGGGGAAATTGTCGTACCTTTGCATCGTCAAAATAAGAAACAATATGGTGAAGATACAAGAAATTGAAGTGAAGTCAGTGATGACGAAGTCGAACCTGCCAGTGGCCGACTTCTCGGTGAATCCATACGTGGGCTGTCTGCACGGCTGTAAGTACTGTTATGCCTCGTTTATGAAGCGGTTTACGAACCACCCTGAGCCGTGGGGCGAGTTCATCGACGTGAAATACTGGCCCGAGATCAAGAATGCTAAGCGATATGCAGGCAAGGAAGCCTTCTTCGGCTCCGTGACCGACTGCTACCAGCCGCACGAGGCTAAGTACAAGCGCACCCGTGCCTTGTTGGAACAGCTTCAGGGCAGTGGCATCAGCGTGAGCATCGCCACGAAGTCGGACCTTGTGTTGCGCGACCTCGACCTCATCAAGACCTTCCCTCATGCCCGTGTGTCATGGAGCATCAACACACTCGACGAGTCGTTCCGCCGTGAGATGGACGTGGCCGTCAGCGTCGAGCGCCGCCTGGAGGCCATGCGCCAGTTCTATGAGGCAGGCGTTGAGACCACTTGTTTCATCTCTCCGATATTCCCCGGCATCACCGATGTCGAAGCCATCATCCGCAAGGCCAAGGACTGCTGTAACCTCGTTTGGCTGGAGAACCTGAATCTGCGTGGCGACTACAAAGGCAAGATTTTCGCGTGGATTCACGAGCATCACCCCGAACTGGACCAGCTCTACCATGACATCTACACGAAGAAAGACCGCTCCTACTGGATGCAGCTCGACATGCAGATGCGCGCCTTCTGCGAGGCTGAGGGACTGCCTTACGTTCGCAACGACGACTCCGTGCGCTCCCGTTATGGTCAGCCGCCGGTGGTGGTAAACTATTTCTTCCACGAGGAGATAGTGAATAGGGGGAAATGAAGCGTTGTCTCATTTGGAATCTATTCAGTAATGTTTAAACGAGTTTAATAAACTGTCAGCATAGTTTAACCGAGTTTAAATTCCGTGCCAGATTGACTTTCGCGATTGTCATTCTGGCACGGATTCTTTCCATAGGCATGTACTTTGCTTATCTGTAAGTGAGAGCCGAAGCGAAAGCAGAGGCAATCAAGGCTGCGATTAAGCGAGAGAAGATCTAAGCTCGCTTTGAATCTTCCGAGCGAAAGCAGACTCGACCGAAAGGTCAAAAACAAATAAGTTAAACTAAAAGTATAATTAGGAGGTATTGATTATGTTGAACGGATTAATGAAAAGCAACGGTTGGTTCCCAACAATGTTTGATGATTTCTTTAACACTGATTTCATGCCTCGTGCCAACAGTACAGCACCCGCAGTCAATGTCAAGGAGAGTGAGAAGGCCTACACGATGGAACTTGCAGCTCCAGGCATCAAGAAAGAATATTGCCGCGTAGGCATCAATGACGAGGGCAACCTCACCATCGCCATTGAGAACAAACAGGAACACAAGCAAGAGGACAAGCACCATCACTATCTGCGCCGCGAGTTCAGCTACTCTAACTACGAGCAGAACTACGTACTGCCAGACGATGTGGTGAAAGACCAGATCTCTGCCAAGGTCGAGGACGGCATCCTGACCGTCACCATGCCGAAGACCGAGCCGAAACAGAAGGTCACCAAGGCCATCGAGGTATCATAAAGTGGTTCCACTTCAAAACAGCAAGACCCCGACCTGCAGTAATGCAAGCCGGGGTCTTATTCCGTTAGCTACCAGAATCTGATAACATAAGGAAGATACTGAAGGAAAGTATATAACAACGAATGAGATCCCAATAAAATATAAATCCCAAGGCAAAATCAACCTGCTTTGGTTTTTATTTCGTATCTTTGCACCCGATGGATATACAGAGTTTCTTCATATCACTTCTGAACGTGGTCTGCGAAATGGCTCCCTATCTGCTGTTGGGATTCTTCATCGCAGGAGTGCTGCACGTATTCGTGCCGCAGAAGTTCTATGCCAACTATCTTTCGCGTAACAATAAGCTGTCCGTTGTTTGGGCGGCGCTGCTGGGTGTACCCTTGCCGCTGTGTTCATGTGGAGTCATCCCTACCGCTATCGGACTCAGGAACGAGAAGGCTTCGAAAGGAGCCATTGCTTCGTTTCTCATTGCCACGCCACAGACAGGCATCGACTCCATCTTGGCAACCTTCTCGCTGATGGGACTGGGTTTTGCTATTATCCGTCCTATGGCAGCACTTGTCACGGGTGTCTGCGGCGGACTGCTGGTAAACCGTTTGGTTCGTGAGGATGACGTGAAGGAGGATGTGTCCTCTTCATGCCAAGTAGAAAGCGGAAACAGGATTTGGCGTGTACTGAAGTATGCCTATTATGATATGCTTCGCGACATCGGTCTGCGACTGCTCATAGGACTTGTTGTGGCAGCATTGATTCAGGTGGCTGTACCTGATGAATTCTTCCTCAGTTTCGGCAGTCAGCCGTTGCTACAGATGCTGGTGATACTGGTCATCGCTGTGCCGATGTATATCTGTTCGACAGGTAGCATCCCCGTGGCAGCAGCCCTGATGATGAAAGGACTCTCGCCAGGAGCGGCACTGGTGATGCTGATGGCCGGGCCTGCGGTAAATCTCGCCTCTATCCTCGTGGTTCATAAGTCGATGGGGCGTCGCTTTACATCGATTTATCTGATGACCATTGTTGGTTTCGCAGTTCTATTCGGCCTGCTGCTCAATGCTACGGGAATCGACTTCTCCGTCGCTGCCCAAGATGCTTGCTGCATGAGCACATCCGCCTTGCCCAGTCCGTTTAAAATTGTTTGCGCCACAGTATTAACATTATTAATTATATTTGCTCTTATGATGAAGTTTTTCAGCAAGTTTAACGCCCAAAAGCCCTTAGACCCCGACGTGACCGTCTATCGTGTCGAGGACATGCATTGCAGCCATTGCGAGGCAGCCGTAGTCCGTGCCGTCGAGGATCTGCCTGGCGTAGAGAAAGCCAAGGCCAGTGCCTCTGCCAACACCCTTACCATCAAAGGGCCTGCTACAGAAGAGTCTATCCGTAAAGCTGTCGAGGGTATCGGATATACGTTCAAGGGACGGAGCAGCGAGAGCCGTTAAGTTCGCTTAAACGGCCGAGTCGTGACGGAGCTCGACGAAGTCAAAGGAAAGGCTTGATATAATTAATCAAAGACTCGACTGATTTATCGTTCCTTTGCACCAAATTTAATGATGAAGAAGAAACCTGTGTATGTAATACCGTCGTTCAAGAAGTAAAATGATGAGAAAAGCAAGCAGACAAATGGGCGCTGCCTTCGCCTTGGAAGTATTGGATAAGGCTCCATACGTGACAGTCAGCATGACGAGACCTGACGGGGCCCCTTACGGACTGCCCCTGTCGCTGGCACGCACCGACGAGAAAACATTTTATTTCCACTGTGCCTTGGAGGGTGACAAGTTGGACTGCATTCGCCACTGTCCGACGGTATTCTTGTCGGCTGTTACCAAATGTGCGCCTACAGTTGGTCCTAAGGACGGCAGCTTTACGCTGCAGTACAAGTCTGCTTCAGCTATCGGTAAGGCTGAGATTGTGACAGACCGCGAAGAGAAGATTGCGGCATTGCGAGCCATCTGCCAGCGTTTCCTCCCTCACCATATGGACGCTTTCGATGATGCTATTGCCCGTAGTCTTGAAAGAACGGCAGTGGTTAAGATTACCCTGACAGAACCTCCCGTTGGCAAGCGCAAGCAGTATGACAAAGAGGGCGAAGAGCTCAAATGGGGACGAATGGAATGAGCAGGATTATCAGAGAAGCAAGGCCGACGGACATAGCAGAGATTATGCAGGTCATGGATGCTGCGAAGAAGATTATGCAGCACAACATCATGAAGCACGGCTTCACCTATTGTGGCATTAGTTCTTAATTTGTAATTAGTATGATTACACCGCTGATGCAAATATAGGCATAGACGATGTAACGGAAGATGCGATTGGGGATATGTTTGAAGACGTAGGCACCCAGCTTCGTGCCGATGATGACACCGCCGAGGCCATAGAGATAATCAACGGCGACAGTAGTTGTGAAGAAACCGTTGTAGGCCCTCACGCCCGTCATCATCACATTACCAATCAGGAAATAGGTCTGGGCCATCGCCATATAGTGTTCCTTCGTCGGCTCACTCTGGATGAAGTAAAGCACGGCAGGCGGGCCTTGCATACCGAAGAAACCACCCATCAGTCCGCTCAATGTTCCTGCGCCTACCTGCACTTTCTTCGTTGTCGGCAGTTTTATGCGCTGGCTAAATAGCATAAAGTAGATGCTGATCAGAATGAGTGCTACACCAAGAATACGTCGTAAGATGTGGTCTTCGATACGTGTCAGGGCGAAAATGGCAATAGTCGAGACAATGATAAACGTCAGCAGAATCGGCCAAAGCCGCTGCCAAGTGACGTAGCTTCGCAATCGCCATACGATAGCTGCAGAAGTCGTGATAGCCAACAGTCCTGAGAGTGTCGTAGCTTCGCCATAGCTTGGCATGAGGAATGGAAGCATCGTCATGATGAAGATGCCAAAGCCGAAACCCGTGGTGCGCTGAATGAAACTTGCACCGATGCTCAGCAGGAATATGGAAAGGACTATGCTACTCAAATCCTAAACTATCCTAATAATCGCTGCAAAGGTACGAAAAATATAGGATTTTTGACTACCTTTGCAAATATATTTGCGAGAACGGGCGGCACCTCGGCAATTCAAACAAGTTTGATTGCTCTCGGTTTGCACCGTCCTTGCCTTTCGATTTAATAAGAATTGTGATATGGACTACCTGCCGAAAGATCCTGCCATACTGGTTTCGAGCGTGAATATGCTCCTGAGAGAAGGGAGGGGTCCGCGATGTTGATAACATCGTGGAGGGCACCGGAGTTTGACACGCTGGAATCATTGTGCTATAACTTCGGCACGGAGCCGAAAGAGATAAAGAACTACCTATACGGACACGGATTTGTGTACAGCGAGAAACAGAAGCAGTTCCGTCCAATAGGATATGATACAGTAACAAAATGATAACTAAAGATAGTATTGAGACCGCCTACAGTTTCCTGCATCAGAAGCAGCGCATCTATGCTCATTCCACGCTCGACTGGCAGAAGGATGACATAGAGTTGGCCATTTCTCCCTCTGCGTCATGGATAAATCGTTCAAGAAGCAGATGGCCTACCTCGGCAGTGTGTCAGGCCGCGACGAGGATAAGATTGGCAAGACTGGCCTCACGCCTGTCTATGCCGATAACACTGTCTATTTCGAGGAAGCCAAGCTGGTGCTCGTCTGCAAGAAGGTGTATGCCGCAGAAATCCAGCCCAGTGGCATCATCTATCAAGAAACAATCGACCAGAGTTATCCGCAGGGTGACTATCACACCATGTACGTCGGTAAGATCGAGAAGGTGCTGGTGAGGGATGATGAGTATCTGAAATAATAGATAAATAAATCGGAATTTATGGAAAAGATAACATTCAGTCGTACAGATATTAGTGAAGATGTGCTATTACAGTTAGCAAAAACATCTGAGCTTATCAAGCGATTAAACAGTCTGTCTTTGGTCAATCATATCCAGAAGCAAGAAATTGTCAAGGAATTGTTCGGATCTTCTGGTAGTAATCCTTTCGTTGGTGATAATTTCCATTGCGACTTTGGCAAGAATATCCATGTCGGCGACAATTTCCATGCTGATTATAATTGTACGATGCTCGACGTTGCAGAAATACACATCGGCAATAACTGTTTGATTGGGCCTGATGTGGGAATTTATACAGCTGGTCATCGTCTCCAACCCGAAGGTAGAACGCATGATGGCTATGGAATTCCAATTACTATTGGCAATGATGTTTGGGTTGGTGGCCATTCCGTGATACTGCCTGGTGTCGTAATAGGTGATGGTGCTGTCATTGCTGCAGGTTCTGTGGTAACCAATAATGTCGCTCCACGAACCTTAGTGGCTGGTAATCCCGCATTATTCAAAAAAGAAATCATATAAATTTCAATTTATCTGCATAAAAAATATGTACAGTTTAAAATACAAAGTAACGACAAGCACCTGCGACAGCGAGGGACGGCTGAAGCTCTACTCTGCCCTCCAGATGATGCAGGACTGCTCCGAAATGTGGATTGATTCAGAGCCTAGCGTAAAACAGTACTTTACGGAGCAGAACATGGCTCAGCTGTTGGCAACCCGGCAGGTTGAAATTATCCGAGTACCTGAATACAAAGAGGAACTGACGGTGACAACCTCCGTCTATGGCATGAAACCCATGTTCGGATTCCGCAACACGTTCATCTATGATGCACAAGGGAATCCTTGCTACAAGACATGGAGCATGGGAGCATTCGTTGACAAGGTGGCTGGCAAGTTGAAACGTGTGGACGATGCGACCATTCAATCAATGAAGCTGGAGCCGCAGCTGGAGATGAACTACAAAGACCGCCGCATCATCCTGCCAAAGACGGAAGGTGAAGTGCTGGAGCCGATTAAGGTGCTTCGTGCCGACATCGATTACAACAAGCATCTGAACAATGCCAACTATGTCCGCATGGCGATGGAACTGTTGCCGGAGGATTACGTTGTAAGCGGTTTGAGGGTAGAGTACCGAGTGGCTGCCAAACTCGGTGAGATGCTAGTTCCTACCATCTACAAGAATGATAACGTGATTATAGTTTCCCTTTCAATAGGAGAAGATGTGAGTGCAATTATTGAATTTTCTTAACTATCGTAATATATGAAAGTATTATTAGCCGCAATGCTGCTGAGCGGAAGCCCCGCAGACTGTCCATAAGGTGAAGGGGATAGAAATGCTTCGACCAAAAACCTTTGCCCGAGACGCTGGGGAGCGAATTCCGTGTGTACGAAGCATAGCCTGTAGGTCGGAGAAGCGATTTCGATGTGTGCAAAGCTTAGCCCGAGGGTCGGAGAAGCGATTTCGATGTGTGCAAAGCTTAGCCCGAGGGTCGGAGAATCGATTTCCGTGTGTACAAACCTCTGCCCGAGGCGCTGGCGACCTTACAGACAATAGCAGAAGATAATTTAGAGCCGAAAAATTATCTTTTCATAAATAACAAAGATAATCTTTCGTAGATAAATTATCTTCTCGCAAACCGAGAAGATAATTTTTTCATCACAAATTATCCTCTACTATTAAAAAAGGATAATTTTTTGCCAAAGAATTATCTTATCAGATATTTAATTTGTAACTTTGCGCCAAAAAGGAGGCTTCGGTGAGGCCGAGAAATGTATTTTGAGGCTCGGAAAAGCTTTTGGTGAGGCCGAGGAAGCTATTTTTCACCAAAAAGGAGCCTTCGGCGAGGCCGAGAACGTAATTTTTCACCAAAAAGAAGACTTTGACTATGCCGACAACGAAACAAACCATCGCGCAGTACCCTTTTGAGCGGCTCTACGTGGCCCCCTTCACCCAAAAGCGCGGTTTTGACGAACGGAGTTTGACCTACAAGATGGTGCCGATAGAGCAGGCGCGGCAGTTGACGGGCGTCAAGGTGCTCGACACGGTCGTGGACGGGCTGATAGCGAGTGCCTTGCGCACAAAAGCCCCCGGCCATCGCAGCCATACGAACCCGAAGCTCTCGGCCACTGTCCAGAAGCTCACGGGCCTGACCCTCCCCGAGCTGCGCATGCACTGGCACATGCAGGTGGCCTACGACCTGCTGCACTACACCGACCTGCCGCTCCAGGAGATCATGAACCGCTGCGGCTACA
Organism: uncultured Prevotella sp.; assembly: GCA_947165435.1. Lineage (GTDB taxonomy): Bacteria > Bacteroidota > Bacteroidia > Bacteroidales > Bacteroidaceae > Prevotella. The sequence goes on along the minus strand of CAMVAI010000100.1, from coordinate 4,258 downwards.
CCTCTATGCCCACCTTCAGCCGCACCTACCGCCGCTGGTGGCACACCTCGCCCCAGCGTGCCCGCATCGCCGCCCGCAATCGCGGCGACATCGGCAAGTACGCACTGTAAGGCCGTCCGCCGAGCGGCCGTAGATAGGCCACATTGCCTACTTTCTACCTTCTGAAATCGAAAAAGCGACAAAATCTATCACCATTTATGTGATTTTAGCATTCTGAGGCATCAAAATCGAAGTTTTTTATGTAATTTTGCAAGCGCAGAAGCAATAAGAAGTTTTTTTCATGACGAACGATTTATTTCTTGGAAATAGTTATTTAGGATATAGGTTCCCGGAGCCGCAGTATCTGGGAGCCAAATTCATCCACAGAGGATGGATCGCGAAGTTCATACCAGATAGTGCTCACACTGTTTTTGATGCATTCGGTGGTTCGCAGTCCATCGCTTACATGATGAAGCAGCTGGGGAAGAGGACGCTGACGAATGACTTTATGAGTTTCAACAATCATATAGGCAAGGCACTGATTGAGAACACCAACGTGAAGCTATCCTCGGATGATGTGGAGATACTTCTTTCAGGGAACAGCAATCCAGAGGAATACAATTTGATGGAAAGGCTTTTTTCAGATTTGTTCTTTACTCGCGAAGAGGCAGCTTTTGCCGACAGTTTCAGAAGTAATGTCAGTAGGCTCGACAATCCATACAAGCAGTCGCTGGCGCTGAGCGTGATGTGCAGGAGTATGACGCGCAAGGTGACGATGGGGCATTTTGCTCATACGCAGGCGCTCAACTATGCTGCCGACCCGGCGCGTATCAAGAGGAACCGCAGTCTTATCCGTCCGCTGAAAGACTTGTTCATGGAATTGCTACCGCAGTATAATGCGGCCATATTCGATAATCAGGAGCAAAACATGAGCTACAATGAAAATACGCTAGACCTGCTGCCGAGGCTTGAAGGCATCGACCTTGTCTATTTTGACCCTCCTTATTGCAACAGCCATGCAGACTACCAATCGTTCTACCATCTGCTTGAAACCTTTGTAGAGTACTGGAAGGATAAGCAGTTCGTGAATGGAACGAAGCGTTATGAGCCAAAACGTTTCAGTGGCTTTGACAAGAACAGCGAGGCCATCGACAACTTGCGGCGGATGTTTGAGTTGTCGCAGGGAATTCCGACTTGGCTTGTGAGCTATAACGACCGCAGTTACCCTGACATCGACACGATGAAAGCAATGATAGAACCTTATCGTGATGTCACCGTTGAACGGAAGACCTATAGCGCAGGACGTGGCGGAAAAGGCAGTGTGGCGGGTAGTAGTGAGATACTTTTGATTTGTACACCTAAATAGAGAACAAATGAGCAACTTTGAAAAATGGGACAAGGAGTTTCGCGCTCAGAACCTATTCGCATTCAACAATGATGCCAACGCGCTGCTTTGGCTGAAAGTGCGTGCCGTATGTCGCGGCAAACAGATAGAGCAATTCCTAAGTGACAACGGTTTGACACTCACGTCGACTAAGATCTCCGAGCAGAATGTTGAACTGTTTGAGTTGCTGGAGAGACGAGATGATGCGAAGTCGATGCTTGATCGATACCTGCAAGGCAAGAACCATGAGTGGTACACGTCGATGGGCGTTGACGAAGAGAAATTGAAAGCCGACCTCTACAAAGTGCAGTATTATGCATGGGGAGGCGACCAGAACAATTCGTTGGACAAGCATTTAGTGAGCAGATATGTCAAAGTAATCAGCGAGTACGACGAACTGGTGAGCAAACAGGGCGAGATAGCCAACAACGCATGGAACTATGTTCAAAACAGCTGGTATAACAACTGGACATCATACCTCATCGAGTCGTTGTTCAAGCGTCATCCGAGAGTAATCTCCGCTGTCGGCGAGATAAAGAGCGTTGACTTCTTCATTGATGATTTCCCCGTTGACCTGAAAGTGACGTTCTTCCCCAATCAGTACATGGATGAGAAGATTAAGCTGAAATTGGGCAAGAGCGTTTTGGCTTGGCTGAAGGCAAAGGGGAAAGAACTTGGTATTACCATGAGTGCTGACGATTCGGAAGCCCAGCAGATATATACGCTGACGGAGAAACTGTCGGAGCAAGGACACGATGACATCATCAAGATGCTGAACGATGCCAAGAGGTCTGTTATCAAGGAATCACAAAACAATCCTGTCGAACTGATGACATGGCTCTATGCGCATCAAGGCGAGATGAGGTTCGGCGCAGAGAACAGGCTGTTTGTCATTCTTGCTGATTCCACAGACATGAGCCAGTCATGGAAGATGAAGCGTGCCTTCTCGCTGATAGAGCCGAAAGTGCAAAGCTATCTCGACATATTTACGAACCAGTCGCTGAAGAAGATTGATTTCGCGTTCAAGAAGCAGAACTATTCGAGCTTGGCAGATGTAATATTCGTAGTGAAATAAGGATAAACGGACATTCTTGATAACTTCGGGAGGCCGCCGCTGAATCGCCAGCATCGGCCTCCCGAATCTCTTGTCCATCTGTACCTATATATTAAAGCCCTTCGTCTTCCTTCAACTCGCTTTCGAGGAAGCTATAGACGTAGCCGGAGCTTTGGAAGTAGAGGCCGGTCTTGGGGTCGCTGAGCTTCAGGAAGAGGCGCGAGGTGTAGACAGCATCGAAGGCCTGCTGCATCGTGAGGCCGACACTGAATCACCAGCATCGGCCTCCCGAATCTCTTGTCCATCTGTACCTTTATTCTTTACGCGGCCATTCCCCTCTCATAGAGGTATCGCGGCGCGAAGCCTATCTCGTCGTTCCAGTCGACGGTTATATGAAGATGCTACCTCTGATAACGGAAGTGGGTGGCTGTTTAGTGTGTCGCCTTGAACTTCGTTCGAGCCTACTCACGCTCGGCAGAGTTGAAACGAGTTTCACTCTGCTCTCGCTAATGCGTAGCCTTGAGGTATTGCAAATCACCATACCAATAAGAAGCTGTACAGCCACCATCAATCAGAAAGTCGGCACCGCTGATGAAACGGCCACGGGAGGACATCAGGAACTCTGCCAAATCGCCCACTTCGTCAGGTGTTCCGGCACGACGGGCTGGCATACCCTCAATCATCTTCAGGTAACCATCCTTGCGCGGGCCATGCAATTCATCGTTGGCCAATGGCGTGATGATGATACCTGGTGAGATTGAGTTAATGGTAGCACCACGACGCCCCCAGCGGGTAGCCTCGAACATCACGCGGAGCACATTGCAACGCTTCGAGTACTGATAGGCTTTCAGCGTGTCGTTGATTTCCTTCAGGAACGGCAATTCCAGCAGCTTGTCAACAGGAGTTGTGGCTAAAGCCTCGTTCTGTTCCTGCGATAAGGCTGGCAGACGATGACCGCTTTGTGACGAGATAATCGCACCTGATCCACCCTCTGCAATCACCTTGCCGAACTCTTCCAACAGAACACTTGTTCCGTAGAGGTCAACGCGAAGGATCTCAGCTACGGGAGCCTGTGAAGGTGACACGCCTGCGGCATTCACCAAGTTAGTCACTTCACCTTTGTTGGTGGCAAAACCCCACCAATTTCAGGATGTCCCCTTTTGAACCAAGGTCGCATTGGATAGTTGAGCACTCAAATCCTGCATCTTCCAATGTCCTTGCTGCTCGCTGAGCATTCTCTATGGAGTAGTCTGCCAGCACAATGTGCTTACCAGCCGACACACGACGGATAATAGCCTGTCCGATACTGCCAGCACCCACTAATACTGATACTTGTTTCATTACATGCTCTCCTTAAGAATCTCTGTCACGTCTGACTTCGTCAGATTCAGATAACCGGCGGGATAGCAGATGGTGCCCTCGGTGATGCCGGGAATCATATCTTCAGTGGCACCCAGTTGAGTGATGGTCAAGGGCAGACCTATCTCTTGCATCCAGGCTTTCAGGGCCTGCAGACCAGCTTCGGCTATCTGTTCGTCGGTCATTCCGTTGCTCTGGATATTCCACACGTTCTTGGCGAAGCGCACAAACTTAGACAGACCGTTCTGCATGGCGCGGCGATAGTAGGCCATTGAGACAGATGCCAGCGCATAGCCGTGTGGGGCATGTGTCCAAGCACCCACGCTGTGACCAATCATGTGAACCATCCAGTCCTCCTTCTTGCCGAGTCCGATGAGGGTGTTCAGTGCCCATGTGGCTGTCCACATGATGTTCGAGCGTGCCTCGTAGTCCTGAGGATTCTTTACAGCGATGCGGCTGCTGTGGATGACAGAACGCATCAG
>CAMVAI010000099.1 GCA_947165435.1 uncultured Prevotella sp. | reverse complement strand
TGTAAATCTGTTGTCTTTCGACTTCGGTGGTTCGAATCCATCACCACCCACTTCCATCAAGGAAGATCCTGATGCGGAAATAGCTCAGTTGATAGAGCACTAGCCTTCCAAGCTGGGGGTCGCGGGTTTGAGCCCCGTTTTCCGCTCATAGCTCGCTGTTATAGCTCAGTGGTAGAGCACTTCCTTGGTAAGGAAGAGGTCCTGAGTTCAAATCTCAGTAACAGCTCTTGAGAAAACGTCGATTTAAATCGGATAATTCACTTATAAAACAATAAATTTTAAAAGCTATGGCTAAAGAACAATTTGTGCGCACCAAACCGCACGTAAACATCGGTACAATTGGTCACGTTGACCATGGTAAGACTACTCTGACCGCTGCCATCACCACTGTGCTGGCTAAGCAGGGTCTTTCTGAGGTGAAGTCTTTCGACCAGATTGACAATGCTCCCGAGGAGAAGGAGCGTGGTATCACTATCAACACCGCTCACGTTGAGTACGAGACCGCTAAGCGTCACTATGCTCACGTTGACTGCCCGGGACACGCTGACTATGTGAAGAACATGGTTACTGGTGCTGCCCAGATGGACGGTGCTATCCTCGTGGTTGCTGCTACTGACGGTCCTATGCCTCAGACCCGTGAGCACGTCCTGCTCGCTCGTCAGGTAAACGTTCCCCGTCTGGTGGTGTTCCTGAACAAGTGCGATATGGTTGAGGATGAGGAGATGCTGGAGCTCGTTGAGATGGAGGTTCGCGAGATTCTGGAGCAGTATGAGTTCGAGGAAGATACTCCTATCATCCGTGGTTCTGCACTCGGTGCCCTGAACGGCGTTGAGAAGTGGGAGCAGAAGGTGATGGAGCTGATGAACACTTGCGACGAGTGGATTCAGGAGCCTCCGCGCGCTACCGACAAGCCCTTCCTGATGCCTGTTGAGGACGTGTTCTCTATCACTGGTCGTGGTACTGTTGCTACCGGCCGTATCGAGACTGGTGTCATCCACGTTGGTGACGAGGTTGAGCTGCTCGGTCTGGGTGAGGACAAGAAGTCGGTTGTTACCGGTGTTGAGATGTTCCGTAAGATTCTTGACGAGGGTCAGGCTGGTGATAACGTAGGTCTGCTGCTCCGCGGTATCGACAAGAACGAGATCAAGCGTGGTATGGTGCTCTGCCATCCGGGTCAGATCAAGCCCTTCAAGAAGTTCAAGGCTTCTATCTATGTCCTGAAGAAGGAAGAGGGTGGCCGTCACACTCCGTTCGGCAACAAGTATCGTCCCCAGTTCTACCTCCGCACCATGGACTGCACAGGTGAGATTACTCTCCCCGCAGGTGTTGAGATGGTAATGCCTGGTGATAACGTAGAGATCACTGTTGAGCTCATCTACGCTGTTGCTCTGAACAAGGGTCTGCGTTTCGCTATCCGTGAAGGTGGCCGCACCGTAGGTTCGGGTCAGATTACAGAGGTTTACGAGGATTAAGCCTAGACATAGAAGGCTATAGAAACTATAGAAGCTATAGAAACTATAGTAAGGACTAGATAATCTAGCACCAAACAATAACCAAGCCCCCGCGCAATACGGGCGGGGGCTTACATACGGGAATAGCTCAGTTGGTAGAGCATCGGTCTCCAAAACCGAGGGTCGTGGGTTCGAGTCCTCCTTCCCGTGCTAAGTAAGAAAGAAATATGAACGTAATTAAGAAATTCATCAATTATTGCAAGGCTTGTTACGATGAGTTGGCTCACAAGGTGACATGGCCTACACGCAAGGAACTGACACAGAGCGCTGTTGTCGTTCTGTCGGCCTCGCTGATTATTGCATTGGTGGTATGGCTTATGGACGTGGTTTTCAAGGCCTTCATGAGTCAGATTTATTCGTTATAAGAGAGATGGCAGACACAACAGGAATGAAATGGTATGTACTGCGTGCCGTTAGTGGAAAGGAAGTCAAGGTAAAGGAGTATATCGAGGCTGCTAAGAAGCACAATGATGTACTCGATGCTCATGTCGGTGAGGTGCTCCTTCCCACGGAAAAGTATGCCATGTTGCGCAATGGTAAGCGCGTCGTCAAGGAGAAGTTGTTCCTTCCGGGCTATGTGCTCGTGCAGGCAACGCTTCAGGGCGAGGTGGCTCACATGTTGCGTTTTATTCCGAATGTCTTGGGATTCCTCGGTGGAATGGATAGCCCTCAGGAGGTGAAACAGGCCGATATCAATCGCATACTGGGTACTGCTGAGGAAACGCTGGTAGAGAGTGTCGAATACAATATTCCGTATAATGTGGACGACACGGTGAAGGTGACCGACGGTCCGTTCAGCGGTTTCAGTGGTGTCATCGAAGAGGTGAATGCCGACAAGCGCAAGCTGAAGGTGATGGTCAAGATTTTCGGGCGCAAGACTCCCTTGGAGCTTGCTTTCACACAAGTAGAGAAAGAATAGGGCGTAAGTTACGGTATGCCCGTTCTATATACGGTCAGGGGAGGCTTCCACTCCCGCGGCTTATATAACAATCAATAATAATTATAAACAGAAATGGCTAAAGAAGTTGCTGGATTAATCAAATTACAGATTAAAGGTGGCGCTGCGAATCCCTCTCCTCCCGTAGGACCTGCACTGGGTTCGAAGGGTATCAATATTATGGGATTCTGCAAAGAGTTCAACGCCAGAACCCAGGATAAGGCAGGCAAGATTCTTCCTGTCGTTATCACTTACTATGCAGACAAGTCTTTTAGCTTCGTAATCAAGACTCCCCCCGCAGCCGTACAGTTGATGGAAGCTGCCAAGGTGAAGAGCGGCTCTGCTCAGCCGAACCGTAAGAAGGTGGCCAGCGTGACCTGGGAACAGGTGCGTGCCATCGCAGAGGACAAGATGAGCGACCTGAACTGCTTCACCGTTGAGTCTGCCATGAAGTTGATTGCCGGTACTGCACGTAGCATGGGTATCACTGTTAAAGGGGACTTCCCTGGATAAATAACAAATAACTTCAATTAAGACAATGAGTAAACTGACAAAAAATCAAAAGTTGGTAGCTGATAAGGTTGAAGCAGGGAAAGCATACACGTTGAAAGAAGCCGCTGCGCTGGTGAAGGAAATCACCACCACAAAGTTTGAGGCTTCTGTTGATATCGATGTACGCTTGGGCGTTGACCCGCGTAAGGCTAACCAGATGGTTCGTGGCGTTGTGTCGCTGCCGAACGGTACTGGTAAGGTGACCCGCGTGCTCGCGCTCTGTACCCCCGATCAGGAAGCTGCTGCTAAGGAAGCAGGTGCCGACTATGTTGGTCTCGACGAGTATATCGACAAGATCAAGCAGGGTTGGACTGATGTTGATGTGATTATCACGATGCCCTCGTGCATGGGTAAGTTAGGTCCTCTCGGACGTATCCTCGGTCCTCGCGGACTGATGCCTAACCCCAAGAGCGGCACCGTTACTATGGATGTTGCTAAGGCAGTCAAGGAAGTGAAGCAGGGTAAGATAGACTTCAAGGTAGATAAGGCAGGTATCGTACATGCTTCTATCGGCAAGATTACCTTCACTCCGGAGCAAATCTACGGAAATGCCAAGGAGTTCCTGCAGACCATCATCAAGCTGAAGCCGGCTGCTGCCAAGGGTACCTACATGAAGAGTATCTTTATCTCCAGCACGATGAGTGCCGGTATCAAGGTAGATCCTAAATCAGTTGAATAACTCGTAAAAGTTTAGTAACGATGAAAAAGGAATTAAAAGATACTGTAGTCGTAGCCCTCGGTGAGAAGCTGAAGGAATATCCTCATTTCTATCTTGTTGACGTTACCGGCCTGAACGCCGAGAAGACCAGCGACCTGCGTCGCAAGTGCTTCAAGAACGACATCAAGATGGTGGTGGTGAAGAACACTCTTCTTCACAAGGCTTTTGAGGCTTCGGACATCGACTTTTCTGAGCTGTATGGCAGCTTGAAGGGTAGCACAGCCGTCATGTTCACACAGGTGGCTAACTCGCCCGCCAAGCTTCTGAAGGAATACAAGAAGGAAGGCATCCCCGCCCTGAAGGCTGCTTACGCTGAAGAGGGATTCTTTGTGGGTGCCGAAAAGCTGGAAGAGCTGGTTGCCATCAAGAGCAAGAACGAACTCATTGCAGACGTTGTGGCTCTGCTGCAGTCGCCTGTCAAGAACGTTGTTTCCGGCCTGAACGCCGGTGGCAAGATTCATGGATTGCTTGACGCTATCGCTGAGCGTAACAAATAATAAGCGAAGAGATAACAAACATTAACATTAAAAAACAATTAAAAATTTAAATAAAATGGCAGATATTAAAGCTATTGCTGAGGAGTTGGTTAACCTCACAGTAAAAGAAGTTCAAGAGTTGGCAACAGTCCTGAAGGACGAGTATGGAATTGAGCCCGCCGCTGCAGCTGTTGCTGTTGCTGCCGGTCCCGCTGCCGGTGGCGAAGCTGCTGCCGCTGAGGAGAAGACCTCTTTCGACGTAGTGCTGAAGGAAGTAGGTGGTGCTAAGCTGCAGGTTGTGAAGGCCGTGAAGGAAGCTTGCGGTCTGGGCCTGAAGGAAGCTAAGGACCTCGTTGACGGTGCTCCTTCTACCCTGAAGGAAGGACTGGCTAAGGCTGAGGCTGAGAACCTGAAGAAGGCTATCGAAGAGGCTGGTGCCGTCGTTGAGCTGAAATAATTTCGCGCAACAATAATCAGAATGGTTGGGAGCTCTCCAGTCGAGGGTTCCTGACCATTTTCTTGTCTTAATACTAGATTTTCTAGATGTTCTAGATAATCTAGACGTACTGGAAATTCTAGAAAAACAATATTATATGGCTTCAAAAGTAATAGACAACAGAGTAAACTTTGGCAGCGTTAAGAATCCGATGCCCTTTCCGGATTTCCTTGATGTACAGTTAAAGTCTTTCAAAGACTTCCTACAGTTGGACACTCCGCCTGAGGAACGCAAGAACGACGGTTTATACAAGGTGTTCTCCGAGAACTTCCCCATCACCGACACACGCAACAATTTCGTCCTTGAGTTCCTGGATTATTATATCGACCCGCCCCGCTACACCATCGACGAGTGTCTGGAGCGCGGTCTGACATACAGCGTACCCTTGAAGGCTAAGTTAAAGCTCTACTGTACGGACCCTGACCATGAGGACTTCGGTACGGTTATTCAGGATGTCTTCCTTGGCCCCATTCCCTATATGACCGCCAACGGTACGTTCGTCATCAACGGTGCCGAGCGCGTCGTGGTGTCTCAGCTGCACCGTTCGCCGGGCGTGTTCTTCGGCCAGAACGTACATGCCAACGGCACCCTGCTCTATTCCGCCCGTATCATTCCTTTCAAAGGCTCGTGGATAGAGTTCGCCACCGACATCAACAATGTGATGTATGCCTACATCGACCGTAAGAAGAAGCTGCCCGTTACCACGCTTTTGCGAGCCATCGGTTTCGAGACCGATAAGGACATTCTCCAGATTTTCGACCTTGCCGAGGAGGTGAAGGTCAACAAGGCAGCCCTGAAGAAGGTTGTCGGCAGCAAGCTGGCAGCCCGTGTGCTGAAGAGCTGGAACGAGGACTTCGTTGATGAGGATACCGGTGAAGTGGTGTCTATCGAGCGTAATGAGGTCATCATGGAGCGTGAGACCGAAATTACCGAGGACAACATGCTCGACATCCTCGACAGCGGTGCCGCCACCATTCTGGTGCATAAGAACGAGGCCATCGCCCAGGACTACTCCATCATCTTCAATACGCTGCAGAAAGACCCATCGAACTCCGAGAAGGAGGCTGTGCTGTATATCTACCGTCAGCTGCGTAATGCCGACCCGGCCGATGATGCCAGTGCCCGTGAGGTCATCCAGAACCTCTTCTTCTCCGACAAGCGTTACGACTTGGGCGACGTGGGTCGCTACCGTATCAACAAGAAGCTCGGTCTGGACACGGAGATGGATGTCCGCGTGCTGACCAAGGAAGACATCATCGAGATTATCAAATACCTGATTCAGCTGATTAACTCGAAGGCCACCGTCGATGATATCGACCACCTGTCGAACCGCCGCGTGCGTACCGTCGGCGAGCAGCTGTCCAATCAGTTCTCCATCGGTCTGGCGCGTATGAGCCGTACCATCCGTGAGCGTATGAACGTGCGCGACAACGAGGTGTTCACGCCTACCGACCTGATCAATGCCAAGACCATTTCGAGCGTCATCAACTCGTTCTTCGGCACCAACCCGCTCAGCCAGTTCATGGACCAGACCAACCCGCTGGCCGAGGTGACCCACAAGCGCCGCCTCTCCGCCCTGGGTCCTGGCGGTCTGTCGCGTGAGCGTGCCGGCTTCGAGGTGCGTGACGTACACTATACCCACTACGGTCGCCTCTGTCCTATCGAGTCGCCTGAAGGACCGAACATCGGTCTTATCTCGTCGCTCTGCGTCTATGCCAAGATCAACGAGCTGGGCTTCATCGAGACTCCCTATCGTAAGATAGAAAACGGCGTGGCCAACCTGAACAACGAAGACGTCGTCTATCTCACTGCCGAAGAAGAGGCCGAGCATATCATCGGACAGGGCAATGCCCCGTTGCGTGACGACGGCACCTTCATCCGTCCGGTGGTGAAGTGCCGCCAGGATGCCGACTTCCCCGTGGTGCCTCCCACACAGGTGGACCTCATGGACGTGTCGCCGCAGCAGATAGCCTCTATCGCTGCCTCGCTCATCCCCTTCCTGGAGCACGACGATGCCCACCGTGCGCTGATGGGCTCGAACATGATGCGCCAGGCCGTTCCCCTGTTGCACAACGAAGCCCCCATCGTGGGTACCGGTATTGAGAAGCAGGTGTGCGAAGACTCGCGTACCATGATTACCGCCGAGGGCGAGGGCGTCATCGACTACGTAGATGCCACCACCATCCGCATCCTTTACGACCGTACGGAGGACGAGGAGTTCGTCAGCTTCGAACCCGCCCTGAAGGAATATCGTATTCCCAAGTTCCGCCGTACCAACCAGAATATGACCATCGACCTGCGCCCCATCTGCAACAAGGGCCAGCGTGTGAAGAAGGGCGACATCCTGACCGAGGGCTATGCCACCGAGAACGGCGAGCTGGCTCTGGGCCGTAACTTGCTCGTGGCCTACATGCCGTGGAAGGGTTACAACTACGAGGATGCCATTGTGCTCAACGAGCGTATCGTGCGCGAAGACGTGCTGACCTCCGTCCATGTCGATGAGTACTCGCTTGACGTGCGTGAGACCAAGCGCGGTGCCGAGGAGTTCACTTCCGACATTCCCAACGTCAGCGAGGAAGCCACCAAGGACCTCGACGAGAACGGCGTCATCCGTGTCGGTGCCCGTGTGGAACCCGGCGACATCCTGATTGGTAAGATTTCGCCGAAGGGCGAGAGCGACCCCTCGCCCGAGGAGAAGCTGCTCCGTGCCATCTTCGGCGACAAGGCCGGCGACGTGAAGGACTCTTCGCTGAAGGCCAACCCGTCGCTGACCGGTGTCATCATCGACAAGAAACTCTTCACCCGTGCCGTCAAGACCCGTCAGACCAAGCAGCAGGACAAGATTACGCTGGCCAAGATTGACGAGGAGCACGAGGCCAAGATAGCCGACCTGAAGGACATCCTCATTGAGAAGCTGCTCGTGCTGACCAAGGGCAAGGTGTCGCAGGGTGTGAAAGACTATACCGGTGCCGAGATTATCTCGAAGGGCGCCAAGTTCACGATGACCAACCTGAAGAACCTTGAGTTTGGCGACATACAGGTAGGCAACTGGACTAACGATGAACATAAGAACGAGCTCATTGCCAAGCTCATTATCAATTACCTGAAGAAGTTCAAGCTGCTCGACGCAGAGAACAAGCGCAAGAAGTTTGCCATCACCATCGGCGACGAGCTGCCCTCCGGCATCCTGCAGATGGCTAAGGTCTATGTGGCCAAGAAGCGTAAGATAGGCGTCGGCGACAAGCTCGCCGGTCGTCACGGTAACAAGGGTATCGTCTCGAAGGTGGTACGCCAGGAGGACATGCCGTTCCTGGAGGACGGCCGCCCCGTTGACTTGGTGCTCAACCCGCTGGGTGTGCCTTCGCGTATGAACCTCGGTCAGATTTTCGAGGCCATCCTCGGCGCTGCCGGCAAGAAACTCGGCGTGAAGTTCTCCACACCAATCTTCGACGGTGCCAAGCTGGAAGACCTGGCCGAGTGGACCGACAAGGCCGGACTGCCGCGCCTCTGCTCCACCTACCTGTACGATGGCGAGACCGGCGAGCGCTTCGACCAGCCGGCAACCGTAGGCATCACCTACTTCCTCAAGCTCGGCCACATGGTCGAAGACAAGATGCACGCCCGCTCCATCGGTCCGTACTCGCTCATCACCCAGCAGCCCCTTGGCGGTAAAGCCCAGTTCGGTGGCCAGCGTTTCGGTGAGATGGAGGTCTGGGCTCTGGAGGCTTTCGGTGCCAGCCATGTGCTGCAGGAGATTCTGACCATCAAGTCAGACGATGTCGTCGGTCGTGCCAAGGCCTACGAGGCCATCGTCAAGGGCGAGCCGATGCCTACTCCCGGTATTCCCGAGTCGCTCAATGTGCTGCTGCACGAGCTGAAGGGCCTGGGTCTTAGCATCAAGATGGACTAATAAATCGCAAATCGTAAATAGGTAAATCGTAAATAAATATGGCTTTTAAGAAAGATACAAAAATAAAGAGCAACTTCACCAAGATTACCATCGGTCTGGCCTCTCCCGAGGAGATTCTTGAGAACTCGTATGGTGAGGTTACCAAGCCTGAGACCATCAACTACCGTACCTACAAGCCGGAGCGCGACGGCCTGTTCTGCGAGCGTATCTTCGGTCCTACGAAGGACTACGAGTGCGCCTGCGGCAAGTACAAGCGCATCCGCTACAAGGGCATCGTCTGCGACCGCTGTGGTGTCGAGGTTACCGAGAAGAAGGTGCGCCGCGAGCGTACCGGACACATCGAGCTGGTCGTTCCCGTGGCCCATATCTGGTATTTCCGCAGCCTCCCCAACAAGATTGGTTATCTGCTCGGTCTTCCCACCAAGAAGCTGGATGCCATCATCTACTACGAGCGCTACATCGTCATCCAGCCCGGAGCGATGGAGGGCAGGAAGGATGCCGAGGGCAACGATGCTCCCGGCTCGAAGCGCTTCGACCTGCTGTCTGAGGAGGAGTACAACGACATCGTCGATAACCAGCTGTCGCAGGACAACTATCTGCTCGACGACTCCGACCCCAACAAGTTTGTGGCCAAGATGGGTGCCGAGGCAATCTACGAGCTGTTGCAGAACCTCGACCTCGACTCGCTGTCGTACGAGCTGCGCGACCGTGCCAACAGCGACTCGTCCGTCCAGCGTAAGAATGAGGCCCTGAAGCGCCTGCAGGTGGTCGAGGCTTTCCGCTCCAGTGTGGAGAAAGGCATCAACCGCCCGGAGTGGATGATTATGAAGATTATCCCCGTCACACCGCCCGAGCTGCGCCCGCTGGTGCCCCTGGACGGTGGCCGCTTTGCCACTTCCGACCTGAACGACCTCTACCGTCGTGTCATCATCCGCAACAACCGTCTGAAGCGACTCATCGAGATACACGCCCCTGAAGTCATTCTGCGCAACGAGAAGCGTATGCTGCAGGAGGCTGTCGACTCCCTCTTCGACAACAGCCGCAAGTCGTCGGCCGTGAAGAGCGACAGCAACCGTCCGCTGAAGTCTCTCAGCGACTCGCTGAAGGGTAAGCAGGGCCGCTTCCGTCAGAACCTGCTCGGTAAGCGCGTCGATTACTCGGCCCGTTCGGTCATCGTCGTAGGCCCTGAGCTGAAGATGGGCGAGTGCGGTCTGCCCAAGCTGATGGCTGCCGAGCTGTACAAGCCGTTCATCATCCGCAAGCTCATCGAGCGCGGCATCGTGAAGACCGTCAAGTCGGCCAAGAAGATTGTCGATCGCCGCGAGCCAGTCATCTGGGACATCCTGGAGAACGTGATGAAGGGCCACCCCGTGCTGCTCAACCGTGCACCGACGCTGCACCGTCTCGGCATCCAGGCCTTCCAGCCCAAGCTCATCGAGGGTAAGGCCATCCAGCTGCACCCGCTGGCATGTACCGCTTTCAATGCCGACTTCGACGGCGACCAGATGGCTGTACACCTTCCTCTGTCTAACGAGGCCATCCTGGAGGCACAGATTCTGATGCTCCAGAGCCACAACATCCTGAACCCCGCCAACGGTGCTCCTATCACCGTGCCGTCGCAGGATATGGTGCTCGGCCTGTACTATATTTCAAAGATACGCCCGGGAGCCAAGGGCGAGGGTCTGTCGTTCTACGGCCCCGAGGAGGCCATCATAGCCCACAACGAAGGCAAGTGCGACCTCCACGCCCAGGTGAAGGTGGTGGTCGATGACATCGTCGATGGCAAGCCCTGCAAGCGTACTGTCGAGACCTCTGTAGGCCGTGTCATCGTGAACGGCATCATCCCGAAGGAGGTAGGCTTTGTCAACAAGATTATCTCGAAGAAGTCGCTGCGCGACATCATTGCCGACGTCATCAAGAACGTAGGCTTCGCCGAGGCTTGCGAGTTCCTCGACGGTATCAAGAACCTCGGTTACCGCATGGCCTACGAGGCCGGTCTGTCGTTCAACCTCGACGACATCATCATCCCCGAGTCGAAGAAAGACCTGGTGGAGAAGGGTAACGAAGAGGTGCGCCAGATTACCGAGAACTACAACATGGGCTTCATCACCGACAACGAGCGCTACAACCAGGTCATCGATACCTGGACCCACATCAATAACGACCTGGGCAATGTGCTGATGAAGGAGATGACCGAGGCCGACCAGGGCTTCAACGCCGTGTTCATGATGCTCGACTCCGGAGCCCGTGGTTCAAAGGACCAGATTCGCCAGCTCTCGGGTATGCGTGGCCTGATGGCCAAGCCCCAGAAGGCCGGTGCCGAGGGTGCCCAGATTATTGAGAACCCCATTCTGTCGAACTTCAAGGAGGGTATGTCCGTGCTGGAGTACTTCATCTCCACCCACGGTGCCCGTAAGGGTCTGGCCGATACCGCTATGAAGACCGCCGACGCCGGATACCTGACGCGTCGTCTCGTTGACGTGTCGCACGACGTGATTATCAACGAGGAAGACTGCGGCACGCTGCGCGGACTCGTCTGCACCGCCCTGAAGAATGGCGACGAGGTCATCTCTACGCTCTACGAGCGCATCCTGGGCCGTGTCTCCGTACACGACATCATCCATCCCTCTACCGGCGAGCTCATCGTGGCTGCCGGCGAAGAGATTACCGAGCCTATCGCCCAGATTATCGAAGACTCCCCCATCGAGTCGGTCGAGATACGTTCCGTGCTCACCTGCGAGTCGCGCCACGGCGTCTGCATGAAGTGCTATGGCCGCAACCTTGCCACCCGTAAGATGGTGCAGAAGGGCGAGGCCGTCGGCGTCATTGCCGCCCAGGCCATCGGCGAGCCCGGTACGCAGCTGACGCTCCGTACGTTCCACGCCGGTGGTGTGGCTGCCAACGCCGCTGCCAATGCCAGCATCGTGGCCAAGAACGACTCGAAGATTGAGCTGGAAGAGGTGCGTACCGTACCCTTCGACGAGGAAGGCCGCGAGTGCGAGATGGTGGTCAGCCGTCTCGGTGAGCTGCGCTTCGTCGATGTGCATACCAACATCGTGCTCTCTACAGTCAACGTGCCCTACGGTGCCTCGCTCTATTTCAAGAATGGCGACACCGTGAAGAAGGGCGACAAGATAGCCCAGTGGGACCCGTTCAATGCCGTCATCGTCACCGAGTATGCCGGTACGCTGAAGTTCCACGATGTCATCGAGGGCATCACCTTCCGTGCCGAGACCGACGAGACGACCGGACTGACGGAGAAGATTGTCACCGAGTCGAAGGACAAGTCGAAGGTGCCCACCTGCGACGTCATCGATGCCGACGGCGGTGTCATCGGCACCTACAACTTCCCCGTGGGTGGTCACGTGGTCGTCGAGGACGGACAGACCGTCAAGACCGGTGAGACGCTCGTCAAGATTCCGCGTGCTGCCGCCAAGGGTGGCGATATCACCGGTGGTCTGCCCCGTGTCACCGAGCTCTTCGAGGCCCGCAACCCGTCGAACCCCGCCATCGTCAGCGAGATTGACGGTGAGGTGACCATGGGTAAGGTGAAGCGCGGTAACCGCGAGATCATCGTCACCTCGAAGACCGGCGAGCAGCGCAAGTACCTCGTGTCGCTGTCGAAGCAGATTCTGGTGCAGGAGCACGACGCCGTGCGCGCCGGTACGCCGCTTAGCGACGGTGTCATCACGCCGGCCGACATCCTGGCCATCAAGGGCCCCACGGCCGTCCAGGAGTACATCGTCAACGAGGTGCAGGACGTGTATCGCCTGCAGGGCGTGAAGATCAACGACAAGCACTTCGAGATTATCGTGCGCCAGATGATGCGCAAGGTGC